>JAISTG010000040.1 GCA_031272705.1 Bacteroidales bacterium
GGCTAATTTTTGACTATTCAAAACACAACATTTTTTCCTCCAACATATCTTCCCACAACATAAATTTTATCACAAACCATTTTGACATATCATTACACGTTGTGCAATGTTATGAAAAAGTACTCCAACAACACATCTCATATCGTGCAAACTTATCTCCGAGTGCTTTTGGGGTGATTACACGACGTGTAAAGTTATCTCCGACTGCTCCGACAAGGTTTTACACAGCGTGCAATGGCATCAAAAATGCTTCGGCAATACTTTGCACGATGTATAATGATATGCCGAACCTCTCCGACAATAGATTGCACAGCGTGCAATGGGGCAAAAAACTAAACAAAGATATAAACCTTAAATATATTATAATATGAAAGTAATTAAAGTTAGAATGGAATCACTGCAAAATGAGCAATTATTTGAGTTTTTGAAGCAGTTTTCCAATTTAGTTCGTGGTGTCAGGGCTGATGCTTTGCATTTGCAGAGGTATTGGGAGGATTTTACAACCAAATTAGACCTGATGAACGCCTTGTTGGAACAGATGAGAAAAAGTTTGCTAACCAAAACTTTACAAGAGTTAGATGCCGTAAGAGATGAACGGTTTCGTTATTTGAGGACGGCGATTGAGAGTTGGACACATCATTACGATGCAACGAAAAAGGCGGCGGGCGAAAAATTGTTTGCCTTTTACGAAGTCTATGGTAACGTTGTGAATGACGAGTACAACAAAGAGTCCGGCGAGATTTACAACTTCATTCAGGACTTGTGGAATAAGTGTAGTGCGGAATTAACATTGTTAAATTTGAATCAGGATTTAACCGAATTGGACAATGCAAACAAGGCATTTGAGAACACTTATGCACAACGCAATGACGAGAAATCGGCTGAAAAGATTGATGCCAAAATGTACGATGTCCGCAAGGATATGTATAAACTTTATCGGCTTTGTATTGAAATGATTGAGGCTGGCAGCGTATTCACTGAGGAGGCAATTTTCACGGAATTCATTAAGGATTGGAACGAAAACGTGCAGAAATACAAAAATATGTTAGCCCGAAAAACAGGCGACAAAGAAGTAAATAATAATATAGATATTCAATAATATGAAAGCAGACATTGAAAAATTATTAAAAGAAATCGGAAATGACAGACACGGTTTAGGCGATTTAATTATGCACTACGGCAACCCCGAAGAAATTGAAATGCAAGAGTGGTGGAACGCTCCTATTGAAGTATTACAAGACAATCTTCGCAACAATGTTAAACAAGAGGATAAAAAAGACCTTGTCCTCTTGGCTATGAGTGTAGGTGCTATTGAATATGATGAGTCAAAAATATCAAGATTACCGATGAAAAAAATTATAATTTCATTCTTGCTATTTTGTGTAATAGGTGTTTTTTCCTCTTGCGCAACTTCGATGTCACCAATCGAAGTTTACAACACTTTGCCTAAATATACAAAAACTTCATTTTTAACAGTGGCACAAGCGCAAAATTCAAATTGTAGTTGTTTAACAAAAAATCGAAGTTATACAGCCCCTATTGGTATGACTGTGAAAGATGATCTGTGGAATGGCGCAAGGGGAATTGATGAATGGGTTACTTTGGACGGAGGTAACGCTTATGTTTTGAAAAATTTTCGGTGGATGACGGTTGGATACGACACACAATATGGAACAACGGCTACTCAATTATACATTGAGTTTGATACATACATTTGTAAATAGCGAATCAACAACTTATGCAAATTATACTTTTACTTCTTCTTATCGTTGCTATCTTTGCTCTTAAACAGTGGCTGTTCAACAAAAGACGCCAAGAACGGAGAGACTATTACAGGAATGAATACCTGAAATCAGATGCTTGGCAACGCAAGCGATATGTGGTACTCAAACGAGATAATTGGCGTTGCGTGTATTGCGGTAAGCCTGCAACTCAAGTTCATCACAAAAAATACGCAAGAAACATTGGAAAAGAACCTATTGAATGGCTTGTTTCCGTGTGTAATTTCTGTCATAACTCCCAACATCAATAGACTAACAGCATTGAAGTTGTTGATTTGCTTGGCAAAGTTGTTTATCAAGGCAACAAAACAACGATTGACGTTAGCAAATTGGCACGAGGCAATTACTTTGTGAGGATTTACACCAACAACGGCACAATAACGAAGAAAGTAATTGTAGAATAGTTTTAATGAAAACTAATAACAAACAAAACCGCCCGTTCAAATAAATGAACGGGCGGTTTGTTGTTTATGAACCATTCCTTTGTTTTAGAAATGTGGTGTTTGTTACTTCTTTTGCAAAATAGTAAAAGGGATATTTGAAATTACTTGCAAATAGATTGAAAAGATACTTTCAAAATAGAGAATTATTGCAATCAAATAGAAAGTATGTTTTGAACATTAAAAGTCATTTGTGGGCAGTCCGCAATTATAAAAACAGACTTGTTTTTCATTTATTTTTATTACTTTTGCCGTCTCAAAATAAAATTGATATGACATTCAAGGAACAGATTACAGAGGGCATACCAAGTTATTTGCCCGCAAAAAAAGAATATGATTTATCGGTTAGTCACGCTCCAAAACGAGCCGAACGGAATAGAACATTAACCTTAAATGAAACGGATTATTCTATCTATACTGCTAAACTATCAAATGTCAAAGAACCTATTTCGGTAGAAAATATTATAAACAAAACTATTAACAATAATTTATTTGATATAATAGATAAACTTCCAAAGAAGTTTGCAGATTTAATTATCATTGACCCACCATATAATCTTACGAAGGATTTTAACGGATTTAAATTCAAAGCGTCTTCCAATAATGATTATTTAGAGTATTTGCGGAGTTGGTTTCCAAAGGTTGTTGAGTTGTTAAAAGACAACGGTTCGTTGTATTTGTGTGGTGACTGGAAATGTACTTCCGCTTTGCAGGAAGTTATGGAAGAGAACCTTTTTGTTTTAAATCGCATCACTTGGCAAAGAGAAAAGGGACGTGGTGCATTGACAAATTGGAAAAATGGAATGGAAGATATTTGGTTTGGAGTTAAAAATAAGAATGATTACTATTTTGATGTTGATGCGGTAAAACAAAAACGAAAAGTATTAGCACCATACAAAGAAAACGGAAAGCCAAAAGATTGGGAAGCAACAAATGAAGGAAATTTCCGCTTAACTTATCCTTCAAACTTTTGGGACGACATTAGCGTTCCTTATTGGTCAATGCCAGAAAACACAGACCATCCTACACAAAAGCCTGAAAAGTTGATTGCAAAATTGATTTTAGCATCGTGTCAAAAAAATGGAATAGTCTTTGACCCCTTTCTTGGTAGCGGAACTACTTCTGTTGTGGCTAAGAAGTTAGAACGACATTATTGTGGTGTGGAAATGAATGCACAGTATTGTTGTTTAGCAGAAAAAAGATTGTTGTTAGCAGAAACAGACACAACAATACAGGGTTATTCTGACGGCGTATTTTGGGAAAGAAACACAGCAAATTTGCAAGTAAAGAACAAACAAAAGACACAAAATTTAGAAGTTGATTTATTTTCAAAAGAGAAAGTTTTATGAGGAATATCATTTTTGCCAATAGAAACAAAATAGAACAAAATGTTCTAAAAATGTTGAATGAAACTCAACTAATGAGTGCAAATACACTGAATAGTCCTCGTGCTGTTGGTGATGCAGTTCAAAGTTTTTTGGAACAAAGTATTACAAAGTGTATCCCTCAAAATCTAACAAAAAACATAGACACTCAATTTGCAAGACGAGCAATGGCAGATTTGGCATTTGAAGATAATGATGAAAATTATTATATTGTTGATATTAAGACACATAATTTGGAAACTAAATTTAATATGCCTAATCTTACATCCGTTGAACGATTAGCGAGGTTTTATGGAGATAGAAATAATTATTTTACATTATTATTACTTTCTTATAAGATTGTAGATAAAAAATTAGACTTTAGAGAATGCTCTTTTGTGCCTATTGAAAATTTGGATTGGTCTTGCCTTACGATAGGTGCTTTAGGTTGGGGACAGATACAAATTGCCAATTCAAACAACATAAAAATTAAAGAACATACTCGCAAGGAATGGATGTTACAACTTTGCGACGAATTAGATGAATTCTATCCAAAAGAGATTTCAAAGATTAGTGAGAGAATAAATTATTTTAAAAATATACGTGAATTTTGGGAAAAACAATAACAAAATAAAGATATATGACATTCAAGGAACAGATTACAGAGGGCATACCAAGTTATTTGCCCGCAAAAAAAGAATATGATTTATCGGTTAGTCACGCTCCAAAACGTAAAGATATTCTAACCAAAGACCAAAAACGATTAGCCTTACGCAATGCTTTAAGGTATTTTCCACAGGAATTGCATAAGAAACTTGCAGAAGAGTTTGCAGAAGAGTTAAAAATTTACGGGAGGATTTATATGTATCGTTATCGCCCCGATTACGCAATGTATGCACGTGGGATTGAAGAATATCCTGCAAAATGCAAGCAGGCGGCAGCAATAATGTTGATGATACAGAACAATCTTGACCCTGCAGTTGCCCAACATCCGCACGAATTGATTACTTACGGCGGAAACGGAGCAGTATTTATGAATTGGGGGCAGTATCTTTTGACTATGAAGTATCTTTCGGAAATGACAGACGAACAAACTTTGGTTATGTATTCGGGACATCCTATGGGCTTGTTTCCAAGTCATAAAGATGCACCGCGAGTTGTGGTTACCAATGGAATGATGATACCCAACTATTCAAAGCC
>JAISTG010000080.1 GCA_031272705.1 Bacteroidales bacterium
AAAGCGATTCAGGAAATCCAAGACCTGATGCGTGGAAAAATGAGTATAGATGATTACAAACATCTTCGTGAAGAAGTTAAAGACAGTCTGTCTAAAGCATTTCCCAATGCGCAAATAACGATGCACGATACAATGCCTGAACGTTTTATGAAACTGAAAGAAAGATTAGAAGAAAAACTTAACATTATGTCGGTAAGTGAAAATAGAGAGGAAAAGAAGTCCAATGGTTTTAAAATGTAACAATTCATAAAAATTTCAAGCAATGAGCACATCCGTCAAACTGAAATTCAAGCCATCGCGTATAGACAATCATTCAGGCACCGTCTGTTTACAGTTGATTCATAGCAGAAAAATCAAACTGCTGCGTACCCGCTTCAAAATCTATCCCGGCGAATGGGACGGCAAAAAGAACGAGATTATCGCCGACTGCGCTGATACAGAGAGGCAAAATTACCTTCAATCACTCAAAACAAGGCTTGATGCTGAAATAAAGCAAATTAGCGAACTTATACGCCTTCTCGAACAGCGAGGTGATTACACCGTAAAAGAGTTGGCTGACCTGTATTCAAACAATTACTTCAACGGCTACCTGTTTCCTTTCCTTGACTATGTGGTAAAGCAGCGCAAAGACGACCATCGCAACAAGTCGGCAACTATTTTGCAGACAGCCAGAAGAAGTTTTGAACGCTTCCGGTGCGGGCAGGATATATTGCTTGACATCATCAACAGCGATCTTATGCAGCAATACGAAACATATCTTAAAAGCACAGGTATGATGAAAAACACCACGTCGTGCTATATCAGGGCACTGCGTTCTGCTTACAATCAGGCGGTTAAACGAGGGCTGACGGCTCAAAAGAATCCTTTTGACAACGTTTATACAGGTATAGACAAAACCGTTAAACGCGCTGTAAATGAAGATGTAATCATCAATCTCAAGAATTTAGACTTAAGCGCTCACAGGGAGTTGGAATTAGCCCGCGATTTGTTTATGTTCAGTTTTTATGTACGTGGCATCTCTTTTGTGGATATGGCAAACCTCAGAAAATCCAATGTCAGAAACGGTTACATCATCTATTCGCGCAACAAGACGCACAGGATGCTGACAGTCAGGTTAGAGCCATGTATGCAGGAAATCATATCCAAGTACGAAGCGCAGACGGTTGAAGACTACCTGCTGCCTGTTTACACCATCGAAAACCAAGACCATGTAAGTCAGCTTCGCAATCACAACAGACGGTTGAAGCGCATTTCCGCGATGCTCGGACAGGAAATACATATCAGTTCATACGCCTCGCGCCACACATGGGCGACCTTAGCCCTGCGCCGCGGCATTCCGGTTGAAGTCATCAGTGAAAGTATGGGACACGAAAGCGAGACCACTACTCGCATTTATCTTGCCTCGATAGGGCAATCAGTTGTAGATGAGGCAAATACAAAGATTATTACGCTTGAATAACAGCGTCTCCTCTTGGTAAGAGGGGGTATTGTTTTAACAGCCTTTTTAAAACGCTGATATTTAATCGTATAAGAGAACAAAACGCTATCGCTAAACAGACTACGAAACATTGTGTTAAACAAAACTGCTATCTCATTGTATTGTAATTATTTATTGCTTTGAATTTCAGGGCAATGAATCAGGTTAAAAAGTTTGTTAGTGTGTAAATAGGAAAACTTTTTGTTAAACAACCTGATTTTCTATGTTTTATTGAGGTATTTGATGTTAAAATGCTTCAAATTCATCGTTTTTTTTATGGATTTTGTCAGTTCTAAGAAAGTTTTTGTATTTTTGTGCCGTTTTAGTACCACCTCTTACCAAGAGGTGGACAGAGAATAGATTTATATTGGCAATGAATAAAATAAACTATACAGAACAGATACTCGACCGGCAAAAGGAGTTGCTAACCCTCTTGGACTGGTCGGTAACCCTTATGTATGAACGGTTTAAATCATCAGGAATTTATTCAAAACTTCAATATCTTGAAGAACACGGCAAAGACAGGAATGTTAAAACTTTCATTACCAAGGAACAGGAAGCCTTGGAACAAGCAATTAAGACCTGTTTTGCCCCGTTTATCGAAAATCTAAAACGGTACTGTCCCCGCTTGACATACAGGGAAAGGCTTATTTGCTGTCTTGCGATTCGCTTTTCCGCCCTGACCATCAGTTTAAGTTTCGGCTACAGCAACACGAACTGCGTAAAAACTTCCAAAAACAGGATAAAGCGTAAGATGGTACAGTTATCCGACTTTGGCTTTTTATTTTATCATATTTTCCATAAAGAAGCAGATAATCATAACTAACTAATAATAAGCAATATAGCGGGTAATCTGTTACATCATAAATGTTATTTTGCTGATATACAACGAAATATAACATCATAATTATTACCAAAAAGTCTTGCAGGTTAAAAAAATACTCCGTAATTTTGTCTTATCATTCATGATACGTGAACCCTTGGTCATGGGACTCACGGTGGCTTTGCCGTACCAGACACTCCGTTCCAAACAGCTCTAAAACTAACTGCTGAATGGCGCTCTTAAATAAGACTTTTGTAAGCACTGCCGGGTGGTATGTTCTTTACACGATGCCACGGCATGAAAAGAAAGTTTATGAAGAACTTCTTTCCCAACGGTATGTTTCTTACTTGCCTCTTATTAAGTATAGTTCATCCGGCTTTTTCTGCAGACGTGATTGCGAAGTTGTACGCCACAAAGGGAAAGATAAAATCATTATACGCATTGCTTAAATACGCAGAACTTGATAGCGGGAGTAAATATTTCCTGTTTCGCCGACTATTCCTATAAAGAATGAGTTTCCCATTTTCGGGTAATAATATCAACTCACTCAGTACAAGGTTTGCCACCTTGTTTAGTGTATATAAAAGCCCATTGTACAGATTGTTACAATATGGCAATATGACTTAACAACAAAATTCCATAAGGCACTGCATAAGTAAGAAAATTTTGGATCCGAAAACCCTGACAAAGTATCAGGCTCTCGGACGTGTCTGACAAGCGAGTATCTGCATTGAGTTGCATAGCAATATGTCGGTTGCGTAAAAAAAAGAGCGACTCCCCTAAACGGCTCGGACTGGCGAAGAGAAAATTTAACAACGATAAATTTTATGAAAACTCTCAAATTAAATGCGATTGCTTCCAACAATCTTTCGGAAGTAGAAATGAACCACCTGAAAGGTGGAGAAAGATGTTGTTGTTGTTCTTGTTCCTATGCTGGTAGCGGAGGAGGTTCGAGTATAGCTGCAAATTCCACCGCCAATTATAATATTGGAGAGAATGGAGGACATTCAACAAATGGTGAAACAAAAATGACCGTTTGTATTGATGTGGGTCCGCTTGCATAAATGTTTTTAACTGCACTAAATTTGTTAAAAATTTAGTGCGGTTTTTTAAAAACTCAATAATTATTATGTGTAAAAATATCGTTACTTTAACTATGTTGGTATTGAGTCCGTATTTATTAAACGCTCAATATCGTTGCCCTAACTCGACTTCAATAGAAAACTATGAAGTTTTAGACTCTGCAGACTTCGAGTGCACCTATGAATTGCATTATTTAAAAAATATAAAAAATGAAAATGCAATAAGCAAAGATATAAAAGTGTTGCTAATAGGACAAAAAATATCTAAATTTTATAGCTATTATTCGTTAGTGTATGATTCTTTGTGTCAACAATTAATCAAAAAAGGGCACACTTCCGTCCCCAGCAATTCTAATTCCGGCACTCAAGGTTACGAAATTTTCAAAGATATTGGGACGAAACAAATTACTTATACAGATAAGGGAACTTGTTTGCGAGGTAATTTTATTTACGAAGATAATATTGATATGCAATGGAATATCTGCCCTGAAAAAAGTATAATACTTGATCACCAATGCCAAAAGGCAACAACTAAATTTCGCGGGAGAGATTACGAGGTATGGTTTGCTGATAATATTCCTTTATCCAATGGGCCTTGGAAATTCGGAGGATTACCCGGATTGATTTTGAAAGTCAGGGACTTGCAAAACAATTTTGTTTTTGAATGTACCGGCATTCGTTCATTAAAGAAAAAGCTACCAATACTATTTTACAAAATTGATTATACAAAAATTAAACGCGAGGATTTAGCAAAATTGTATGGCAAATACCATGACGATCCAACCGGATATCTTGAATCTATCGGAGAACAATTACTCTTTATGGGAAAAGATGGCAAAGCAAGGGTAAATCGGCAAGCAAAATACCCGTATAACCCCATAGAACTCGAATAGTAATGCAAACATGTATTGTAAAATCCGAAAAATTCATAAAAATACTTTCGCCTCAAAAAATGTTTGATAAAATATCAAGTTGCAAAATGCTCAATAATTTGTTGCTATATTATTTTTGAAAACAAAAATATGTTGCTTAACAGTAAACAAAGTAAGACTTGCTACCTTACTTTGACAAAAAAGCATCACTGAGAGGCCTAATACAAACGGTCATTTGAATATTAACTAAAAGCAGAAAGGCAGCACAAATGTGAAGAAAATTAAAAATTCCGAAAACCCTGACCATAGTTTCAGGCAGTCGGACGTGTCTGACAAGCGAGTATCTGCATTAAGTTGCATAGCAAAAATGTCGGTTGCGTAAAAAAAAGAGCGACTCCCCTAAACGGCTCGGACTGGTGAAGGGAAAATTTAACAACGATAAATTTTATGAAAACTCTCAAATTGAATACGATTGCTTCCAACAATCTTTCGGAAGTGGAAATGAACCACCTTAAAGGTGGGTCTGCAAAATGTTGTGGCTGTTCTTGTTATTATGCTGAAAAAAAGGGGTCGAGCTCAAATGATAACGGCAACGCTAATCACAAAGATGGCCTTATTTCTCCAAAAGGGGAAAATGAGATAGTATGTTCTCCCAACTGAATGTAAGCAGTATTAATGTGGGAATATCCTGCAATAGGATATTCCCTTTTTAAAAATTCATATATGAAACATTATGTTTTATTGATTTTATTTTTATTTGTAAGTTTAAATGTATTTAGTCAAAATTTTTACTTTCTAAGTGCAAGTGCGAATTTGGAGAAGTTTACAATTATTGACTCCGCTTACATAAAATGCAGTTATAAACTGACTTACATAAAAGATACGCTTAAATCAGACGAACAATCAAGTGATTTGCAAATATTACTAATAGGAAAGGATGTTTCCAAATACTACAGCCAATATGCATTGAACTATAACATTTTTATTGAAGAATTTAGGAAGAAGAAACCGGAAAACAATATTCCCAATATCAATGAACAAGGAGCCTGGACTTATGAAGTATTTAAGAATTATCCGCAGGGAAAAGAAACCGTAACTGATATAGCCTCAATGCTTGGGGGTTTTAAGGGGCAAAATTTTGAATATCAGGAATCTCTACCTGATTTACCTTGGAAACTATCGAATGACTATCAAAAAGTGTTATCGTATAATTGCCAAAAAGCAACAGTAAGGTTTAGAGGGCGGGATTTTATTGCATGGTTCTCATCGGAAATTCCGATATCCAATGGACCTTGGAAATTTGGTGGTTTACCCGGATTGATTCTTAAAATATCAGATACAAAAAACAATTTTACTTACGAATGTGTGGGTTTGGAACAATTGAAAACTAAACAGCCAATTAAGTATTACAATCTTGAATATACAAAGATTAGCCGTCAGAAATTGTATGATTTATACAAACGATTTCACGATGATATGGCATATTATGTCAAAATGGCTCTCGGTACAAATACGAGAGAATTGGATTCAAAAACAAATCAATCTAAAAGTGTAGAACATTCTTCCTTCAAAATCCCTTACAACCCCATAGAACTCGAATAATAATGAAAACATATACTACAGAATCCGAAAAATTCATAAAAATACTTTCGCCTAAAAAAATGTTTGATAAAATATCAAGTTGCAAAATGCTCAATAATTTGTTGCAATTATTTTTGAGAACAAAAAGATGTTGCTTAACTGTAAACAAAGTAAGACTTGCTACCTTGCTTTGACAGATAAGCATCAATGAGAGGCCTAATAAAACGGCCATTTGAATATAAACTAAAAGCAAAAAGGCAGCACAAATGTGAAGAAAATTAAAAATTCCGAAAACCCTGACCATAGTTTCAGGCAGTCGGACGTGTCCGGCAAGCGAGTATCTGCATTGAGTTGCATAGCAAAAACGTCGGTTGCGTAAAAAAAAGAGCGACTCCCCTACGCGGCTCTGATTGGCGAAGGGAAAACTAAACAATTACTGCTATTGCGTTAATATTTAACATTTATTAAATAAATCATATTGCTGTTCTTTGACATTTTGATTGACTGAATAATTGGCAAGAAGTTCCCTGATTGGAGTTTTGTCGAATGC
>JAISTG010000093.1 GCA_031272705.1 Bacteroidales bacterium
TATATTTTTTAGAGATAAATGAATTCAAAACAAGCAAATGAATAAAGCAAAAAAGCCTGCAACGGACTAATTTTCTTAAATCCGATAGGACTATTGTCCTTGCCAATACTGCTAATATCCGTTTAGTTATCAACTTCATCATTTTGCAATTTTGCTTCAAGCGCAGAAAATAATAACATACTTATTCCTTATTCACGTTGAAGCTCCAGAAAATGCTTTGTACCAAAATAAAGAAAACCCACGCTTCACGTGTTCCCTTTTGTTTCTTTGATACTATCCTGTAAAGCATAATATTGAAATGTTCTGGATTTCAACGTTAGAAACAATACATTACAACTTTTGCAACGTTTTACGGCGACAAAAGTAAAACTTCTATTTTGATTTTACAACATTTTGTGAGAAAAAATGCAAGAAAATTTTATCATAACATTATAACATATTGGTTACAATGTATTTAGCAAACTCCAAATAACTAACATATTTTCATTTTTTGCGATAAAAAATAGGTCGTTTTTTTGTTATGGATGAGTATCTTTTCACTTAATTTGCGTAAAACAATGTTACTAGAAAATGAAAACTTATTTGTATGTGTCGAAACTTTTATCCGTACTAATTTTTGTCCCTGAAATAAATAGTAATAGGTACTCCGCAAAAATCAAAGTGTTCTCTAATCTGATTTTCCACAAATCGGCGATAGTCTTCCCTGACATACTGAGGCAGATTGCAGTAAAAAACAAATTGCGGATGAGCAGTTTTGAGTTGCATAACGTATTTTATCTTAACGTATTTACCCTTATATGCAGGTGGAGGATTGATTTCTTTCACTATCGGCAACAAAAGATCGTTCAGTTTTGAAGTTGGAATCTGTTGTTTGCGTGCATCATAAACCTGTTTTGCGGTTTCAAGTACTTTATAAATACGTTGCTTGTTGATAACAGAAGTAAAAATAATCGGTATATCTGTTAATGGAGCGGTTTTTGCTCGTATCCGCTGCTCAAATTCTTTATGTGTGTTAGTCTCTTTTTCTACTAAATCCCACTTATTAACTACAACCACAATGCCTTTGTGATTTCGTTGAGCCAGAGCAAAGAGACTGATGTCCTGCGCCTCCAATCCCTCCTTGGCATCCACCATAAGAATACACACATCAGCCATTTCAATGCTGCGGATTGAACGCATAACGGAATAAAATTCAACATCTTCGGTTACTTTTCCTTTCTTTCGTATGCCTGCTGTGTCAATTATCATAAAGTCAAAGCCGAATAAATTGTAGCGAGTGTTAATTGAGTCTCGCGTAGTTCCTGAAATATCGGTTACAATGTTTCTATCCTGTCCCGTAATGGCGTTTATAAGAGACGATTTGCCCACATTGGGACGACCGATAACCGCTATTTTGGGAAGGTTATCTGTTTCTTCAGGCTCTTCTTCTGAAAAGTCAGCGACCAAAGCGTCAAGCAGTTCCCCTGTTCCGCTACCGTTGATTGACGAAACGGGATAAATATCACCAAGACCGAGAGCATAAAATTCCAAATGGTCGTTAGCCCTTGCCGTATTGTCGGATTTATTTGCCACAACGAACACTTTCTTATCCGTATTCTTGCGAAGCATTTCGGCAACATTTTCATCGAGAGCCGTTAAACCGTCTTTCACATCAACCATAAACAATATGCGGTCAGCCTCATCAAGAGCTAATTGTACCTGTTTGCGAATCTCACGCTCAAACTTATCATCGCTGCCCGTTATATAGCCGCCTGTGTCTATTACACTGAAATTTTTGCCATTCCATGATGAGTATCCGTAATGTCGGTCTCTTGTAACGCCTTCCTGTTCGTGGATTATGGCATTACGAGAACCTGTTAAACGGTTGAAAAGGGTTGATTTGCCCACATTAGGTCGCCCTACTATTGCTACGATATTAGTCATAAATTTGCTGTTTTAGGCTTGCAAAGGTACAAAAAAATAATAAACAGGAGTCATTGTTTTGTTTTATTCCTGTATATCAAATAAATACAAAACCGATTTGTTGTTTCCTGTCAGTACAACTTCTCTACATCAACATCTTTTACAGTTTCCGATAACTTGCGGTCAGCCTTAAAACATATTTTATTTACTTTCACTGACTTATGAGGCACATTCTGCGCCGTATTGGAAGGCTTGCTCGTGAGCGAAAGGCTGAATAAACCTATCCCGTTAAGTTTCACACTTTTGCTTTGTTTCAACTGCCTTTCCACAACCTACGATAAGGCTTTCAAAGCAGCGTAAACATCGGCTTCATTCAGCGATGTAGCCTCCTGAATTAGCCTTGCAACTTCGTCTGTCTCAACCATATCCGTACTATGAGCCACAGCATAGAATTTTTCCTGCTGATTACCATCGCCATCTTTGAATTTCTTTTTTGTAATTGTATATTTTATTGCCATATTTTGTGGTTTTATTTTTTGCAAAAAGGGCTAAAAATTTTTATTTATCAAGCATTTTTGATGTGGAAAACAAATTTGACACACCAGAAACAAAATAAGCAATTTCTGAAATCAAATTACAGAATTTTATAATTTGATTATAGCGTTCTATAATTTGATTCTAACGTTCTATAATTTGATTCTAAAAAACTGTAATTTGATTATAGAAAATTGGAATGATGTTTAGGAAAATTTATGATGTTTTTTGTCATTTCAAAACATCATTTCGGGAGGTTTTTTACCCGATTTTGACCCTTTTTCATCTTGTTTTAATGAAATTTTAGAAGGTAATGACAATTTCAAACGTCAAAAAACACCATTTTTACCTAAAAAATACCCCTTTGTAACTACTTTGTTTTTAATGTTTTCCGAACTGGGAAACATTTTTTTCCGAAATGGAAACATCAAATTCCGAAATGGAAACATTTTTTTCCGAA
>JAISTG010000062.1 GCA_031272705.1 Bacteroidales bacterium
GGAACGGAAAGAAATCATTAGAATCCTGACAGAGTTTTCCGATGAATTGAGACTCTGCATTACGGATTTATTGATGGCTTATGACTTTCTGTATCAAATAGATTTCATTCGTGCAAAGGGCGTCGTGCAGTATGATAAATCGGCAGTCGTTGCAGGCAAAACCGTTCTTAATACGATAAGTTTTGACATAAAAAAAAGCATCTCAACAGTTGAGACGCTAAAAAAATAATAACATGAATAAAATTTCTTATTTACTTTGCCTGTAACGCTTCCAGTCGAGAAATATACTTCTCTACCTCCTGATATTCCGTAGAACGGGGATAATCTTTCTTTATTCGTTTGAAAGCCTCCAACGCTTTGGCATTATCTTTCTTCATTTCATACACATTACCGAGTTTCAGCAAGGCAAGAGGTGCAGTCATTTCGTTGTCATACTTCGTTGCCTGTTCGTAATACTTGATTGCTTCGTCCCAATGCTTCAACTCGGCATGAGCATCGCCCAAAAGCATTTTTATTATCGGTGCAGCCAACAAATCATTGAACTTAACATCCGAAAGATAGTCTATGGCGTTTTGATATTCGCCCTTATGCAAGTAAGCCGCTCCCGCATAATACTTTGCAAGGCTGCTACTTTTCCCAGAACCGTACGTATCAATGAAAGCAATCGCTCCCATGTATTTGCCATCTCCCTTTAACACCTTGTCATAATCACCCATTGCAAAATAATTCTGTATAGGGAACAAGTCGGCTGCCGCATTCTTTTCACGAGGTTCGGCAACAAGGTTATTATATGCAAACCAACCACCTATCACTGCCACTATTGCAATAGCAATAAAGGAAAGTAATTTTTTATTATTGTCAATAAACCTTTCGGTTTTGGTAATCACCTCGCCTATTGCAAGGTTTTTGTTTTCCGTATTATTATTCTCTTTACTCATAGTTGTAATGTAAAAATATATGCTTAAATTCGGCTGCAAAGGTACGTTTTTTTTTGAGAAGATAAAATTAAATTCAAAAAAAAATTAAAAAAAGTTGCGTAATTAAAATTAAGTGATTACTTTTGCTCTCTCAAAAAAAGTGTTTTATGAATACAGTAACAGAGTTTATGGGCTTGAAAATCAATAGCCCGATAGTGATTGGAAGTTGTGGTTTAACTGCAGATGTAGAAGAATTGATAAAGTTTGAAGCCGCCGGTGCAGGGGCAATCATTCTAAAATCTATCTTTGAGGAGCAAATCCTTAATGAGACAAGTAATAATGTTAGAAATCAAGAATTTTTTAATTTTCCTGACTCTTATGATTACATTATGAATTATTCTCAAACGCATGCCGTAGAAAAATATCTTAATCTCATAAGGGACGCAAAACAAAAGATACAAATACCAGTCATAGCGAGTGTTAATTGCATTTCAAACTCCGAATGGCTGAATTTTGCTGTAAAAATGCAGAACGCAGGTGCAGACGGAATAGAACTGAATATGTTTATACTGCCTGCCGATGTCAATCTGACAACCGAAGACATAGAACGCTTTTACGAAGAAACTATTCACATCATAAGAAGAGCTATAACCATACCAGTTTCTATAAAAATAAGTCATTACTTCACTTCTTTGACTCGTTTTGTGCAAAAAATATCATTGATGGGAATTGCAAATATCAACATCTTTAATCGTTTTATGATGATGGATATTGATATTGAAAATCTTAAAACAAAGCCTGCTAAAATCACCTCTGAACCAAGCGAAATATATGATACAATTCGCTGGACGGCTATCCTTTCCAAAGCCGTACGATGCGGTTTGACATCAGGCGGCGGAGTGCATAATGAAGCCGATGTTGTAAAACTTCTATTAGCAGGAGCAAATGCCGTTCAGGTAGTTTCACATATATATAATGAGGGTTGTAATTTCATTACAAAAAGTAATCAGTTCCTGCTTCAATATATGGAAAGACACAATTATAACTCTATTGAAAAATTCAGAGGACTTATGTCATTGAAAAATAATCAGCCTTCTGACTTTCTGAGAGTTCAGTTTATGAAATACTTTGCAAATATAAAATAAGCGGAAACGCTAAAACAAATAATTACTGACAAAAAACCTAATTTCATTATGGAAGAACAGGAAAAACAACAAGGAAACTTCTTTAGATTTGAAGATCTGAGAATTTATCACAAATCACTGGATTACTATCAGTGGTTAAAAGAACAGGTAAAAGGCTTTAATGACTTTGATTTCAAAGCCATTGGAAAACCATTGCTTAAATCCGCTGCCAACATCTCAATCAACATAGCAGAGGGTTCGGCAAGACACAAAACCCAATTTATAATCTTTTTGAAGGACGCAAAGACTGCATTAAGAGAATGTGTAGTTCGTTCTACTATGGCTTATAGAGAAGGCTTGTTAAACGAACAGCAAATGGCGACATCCGACGAACATTTGGAGGAAATGACCAAAATGCTCGGAGCAATGATTATTTCTTTGCAACGAAACAGCGGGCAAAGAGAACGAAATGCCGATTATCAATCGGAACAGCCTTCTTCTTCGGATTTGGACTCAGGTTTTGAGTATTAAAATTTATTGAAGAACTGCTTTAATCTCCAAGTATAAAATAGGGGATTATTTTTAAGTTTGTATTTCTCAAAAAAGTACAGAATGATATGCAATTTGCTAAAATTATTGGACAAACAAGGGTTATAAACTCATTTATAAAGGTTGCAAAAGACAAAAGAATAAGTCATACTCAACTTTTTCTGGGGCAGGCTAATGCAGGGACATTTGCACTTGCTCTGGCTTATGCTCAATTTATTAACTGCATAAATAAACAAGATTTTCATATAGATAGCGAAGATGAACTTATTGCCGACTCGTGCGGTAAATGTCCTTCCTGCCTGAAATATGAACAACTTGCACACCCCGACCTTCATTTATTCTTTCCAAATGTGAAAAGTGAGAAATTAGGTGTTAAAGAAAATCCGGAATCCTATCTTTTCCTTAAACAGTTCAGGGAATTTGTATTGAAAAACGAAGGCTATATAGATTTGGACGCGTGGTATCAAATGCTTAATGTAGGCAACAGTCAGGGTTTAATCAACGTCAGAGATGTTGAACGGATGATAAATAATCTGTCTTTAACAGCATGTGAAGCAGATTATAAAGTTACTATCGTATGGTGCTTTGACAAACTTAACTCCGATGCAGCCAACAAATTATTAAAAATACTCGAAGAACCCGACGACAAAACATTATTTTTTCTCATCACGGATAATGCACAGGCTATTTTACCTACTATTTTGTCTCGATGTCAGTTAATAAAAATTCCACCAATAAATGAAGACTTAAAAGTCCATAAGAAACGAACGGAAGATGATGAATACTTTGAACAGTTGCTTGTTCGGTGGTTGAGGGCGGCATTTGCAGTCAATAAGGATATTTCTCCGCTAGTTGAACTTGGAGGAGAATTTGCCGATTTGGGACGTGAGAGACAGCGATTATTTTTAGAATTGGTAATGAATGTTCTTCGCAAAACTATGTATGTGAATGTGGGTATCAGCAAAAGTAATGACCTGTATGAAATAACCGACGAGAAATTCAGGGCTGGATTCCCTAAAATGATAACTCCCGACACCTGTTATCAGATTTATCAACTGCTTGAGCAGGCAACTTTTCATATACAGCGGAATGCTAATCCTAAAATACTTTTTTGCGACCTTTCAATTAAAACCGGTAACATTCTACGACAAATAAATAAATAAAAACAAATGTCAAATTATATCCTGAATGCAATCGCTACAGATGCCGCTTGCAGTGGTAATCCGGGCTTTATGGAGTATCGTGGCGTGCATATTGCGAGCAGAAAACAGATTTTTCATTATCAGTATCCTTACGGCACAAACAACATTGGTGAATTTCTTGCTGTGGCACACGCTTTGAGTTACCTCAAACGTCATAATCTTTCTTTACCTATTTATACCGATTCAATAAATGCAATGAAATGGATTGCACAACGAAAATGCAAAACAAAATTAGTAAGAAACAAACAAACCGAAGCACTTTTTGACTACATTGCAAGGGCAGAAAACTGGCTGCGAACAAACCCTTACTCTATACCAATCCTCAAATGGGACACGGAAAACTGGGGAGAAATTCCTGCTGATTTCGGAAGAAAAAAATGAAAAAAGTTTGCAATTGAAAAAAACTTTGGTTCAAGACAATTTAAGGAGTTTTTTACCTTGTTTAACTATTACCAATTTAGACTTAATGGAAAAATGTTGGTTTTTTCGCAAAAAATGGTCTGCTACAGCCTTATTCGCTCGTGTTGCTAACACCGATAACTCTTTTTGTTCATTAAGTCAAAAATCCTATACCTGACGAGAAATATGATGATTTTTTATTTCGTTAAGTCGTGTGTAAAGTCTGTCGTGCAGAGCCTTTAATCTGTGGAACGGGGCTTTACGTTTGAGCCACAAGAAAACTATATCACTGTATAGAAACCTCAATCTCTGATAATAATACCACGCAAAGAGAATCAATAACGGCGAAATGAGCAAATAACCCAAAGCCCAAAAGATATTAAATACTAATGAAATAGTAAGAAATAATGCTCCATACAGCAAAGGTATCGTTATGAAAACAGCAGAACCGAAAAGCATTGTGGAATTGAACATTTTATCGGTCATTCTTCTTGTTATTACCTTTGGAAAAGTATATATCAGCACGTTAGGAACAAGACTCACAAGCCACAAAGGCAGAAAGACCAATAACAAAATACATCTTAAAATTACCGAAAAGAGTTTTGGCTGACGGTTAAATTGCTTATCCTTAATGCCTAAGCGCGTCAGGAATCGTTTATACTTCATTGCGGAATCATAAACAAACTGTTCATTATAGTCTTCTAACCTTTTGCAAAGCAGTTTGTCGGCAAGAAGGCGGTCGGGCAAGTGATTATGGTTGTATCCGTTTTCTTTGGCAAATTTTTCGCCGTAAGTATTGCGTATGAAGTCAATAGCCTCGTAATTGTCAAGGTCTCTTATGTCAAGCATAAGGCTTTCTATCTGTGTCCTTACCAGCGAATTTAACTCCATTTGAGCCTTCCGCGGCTGTGTTTTGTACATTTCATAAAACGGTTTGGCAGAAACGGGCGTTCCAAACTTAATTAAAAAATCGGTTTGAAAGCCATCGTATTTTGAATAGTGATTACAGGAAGGCAAAACAAAGATTTCTTTTTCAAAATTGCTTGTTTCGGCAGCCTGAAATACCAATTTGGTGTATGCAAGAGAAAAATTACCCAACCAGTGCTTGTCCTGATGACCTGCTTCGGGGAACATCATAACGGTTCTTCCGTCAATAAGTTCTTTAGCAGCGGATTCAAATGTTTTGTTATTGTTTTTTATCATGCTGCGTCCCTCAAATCCAAGACGGAAAGCGGGTAATAATCCAAGATAACGCAGAAAACGATTTGCCAAAGGGTGAATCATAAACACGTCTGCCCTTGCTATGAAGTTGGGTTTGCGATCTTTGAATGAGAAAACCACGCCTAACGGGTCGTTCATGCAGTTTTGATGATTGGAAACAATCAAAAGAGGCGTCCCTTCCTCAGGAACATTTTCGGGATTTACCACATGAAAATGACGATACAGTAAATAATTATGCAGAAAGCCCACATAAGCCTTAAACAATCGGTAAAACAAACCTGCTTTATATTTTTTCTGTTTCATAAGGGTTCAAATAAAATCCGTATAACATAAATCCATATTTCTTTTTTAACGGATGCAAAATTATAAAAATTTTCTTAGATATGTTATTACTTCGTTTTTATATTTTGAAAATTCCTTTTAATTTATCTGAAACTTGATTATAGCAAACTGTAATTTGATTATAGAAAATTATAATCAAATTCTAGCGTTCTGTAATTTGATTATAGAATCCTGAAACTTGATTATAATTTTCTATCTCTTGATTCTAATGAAACCAAAACGAAATTTTGAACAAATAAAGCACTATTTTACCAGTCTTTATCGCTTGTTCGTTTGTTTGGTTGCTGTTTTTCGTTCTTTTTCAGTTTGCGAAGCGTATTTTTTTCATTGTTTTTAAGGGCTTCAAGCATACTGTTAATCTGTTCTTTGTTTTTTTGTGCAGCAGTTTGTTGAGGTTGAGGCTGTTGAGATTGAGGTTGAGGTTGCTGATTATTTTGTTGCTGTTGCTGATTTTGCTGTTGTTTTTGTTGCTGCTGGTTTTGATTTTTATTCTGTTGTTGCTTTGAAATCAAATAATTAATGAGCGAAAGATTATAACGTGCCGCAGAATCTTCGGGGAACTGTCGCAGAACCTTTTTGTAATCATCCGCCGCTTCTTTTAACTTCCCATAATCAATCATTTGAGTTGAATAATCCTTTGCTTGTGCAATATCAATGTTGGCAATAGCCTGTTTGAACTTCACATTGCCCTGATTATATACGGAATAACTTTTTGAAAGTAAGTCTTCATTTGGCTGTAAGTCGTAAGCCTTCTGCCAGTTATCCATAGCAAGTTGCATGGAATTAGTATCATTTTGCCTGTAATTAGCGTTGGCAAGATTGAAAAAAGCCTTACTGTAAGCGGAATCCATAGTAAGCACACGGCGATACTCCTTTTCGGCTTTTTTATAGTCCTTTTCGTTGTATAAATCGTTGGCTTTGCGAAAAGTATTTCTCTTTTCATCACAGGAGAAAAAGAGAATGGCAGCCAATAATGAGATAATGATTATATGTCTGTTGTTCATAACTTATTGTTTTTAGTCTTTATTAAAGAAAAATTTACGATTGATGTATTTATTCTTCCTTTCAAATATCAGTAACTCCGCTACAATGAGCAGCAAAGCAATAAGAGCAAAGGGAGCAAAACGATCGTCATAGTCATTGTAGGTATAAGCCTCATATTCGTTCTTTCCCATTTTATTTACCGACGAAAGGATGTCGTCAATGCCTATTGAGGTGTTGTTAGCCTTGATATACTTGCCACCACCCGCCTTTGCAATATCTTTTAATATGTCTTCGTTGAGTTTGGACATAACAATCTCACCCATATTATCGCGTTTGTAATCCTTCCTGTTACCGATGGTACGCACAGGAATAGGTACGCCTTCGCTATTGCCAAGACCTATGGTATTAACAATTATTCCCCGACTCTTAGCATCTTTTGCCGCCTCAACAGCACCTTCTTCGTTATCCTCACCATCGGATATAACTACGATAGTTCTTGATTTGTGCTGTTTCTCTTTTTCCAATGCTTCGGTGGCTTTTTCCAATGCTTCACCTATAGCAGTACCCTGGTTCTCTATCATTTCGGGTGAGACAATATCTACGAAGGTTTTGGCTGCTCCATAGTCGGCTGTAAGCGGCAGTTGTACGAAAGCACTTCCCGCAAAGACCACAAGACCTATTTTATCTGTTTCCATCTGTGATATGAGATTGGATATTGCCTGTTTGGCTCTAATTAAGCGGTTAGGTTTTATGTCTTCTGCCAGCATTGAATTGGAAATGTCAAGACATATCATCACATCTGCACCCTTTCTTGCTTTTTTCCCCATAGTTGTTCCTACCTGAGGATTTGCCAGAGCAAAAATCAGAAAAAAATAAGCCAGACACCAGATTATAAATTTAAGGTTTTGCTTGCCTATGGACAGTTGAGGAATGATGCGGTCAAGCGTTTCCCTGTCTGCAAAAGTCATTAGGTTTTTCTTCTTCTTCCATATATATAACCATTGCAAGCCTGCAAAGATAATGATTGCAAATAACAGATAAAAATATTGAGGATTTTCAAATCTCATATCAAATTCCTTTCTATGGTTTTGTGTTAAATAATGTTTTTCTTAAAAGTTCCTCTGCGATAAAAAGCAGTAAGGCAATAGCAATAAAGAAGATACCAAGTTCAGCCTTTTGCTGAAACAGAGTTGTATTCACGACTGACTTCTCCATTTTATCAATATCGTTAAATATTGATTGCAAAGACTTCTTGTTTGTTGAACGAAAATACTTGCCATTGGTCTCCTTGGCTATTTCTTTCAGCAGTTTCTCATCTATTTTCACCTCTACATATTGATACTGCTTGCCAAAGGGAGTTTCATAAGGCAAAGGAGCAAGTCCGTTATTTCCAACGCCGATGGTATAAACCCTGATATTGAATTTCTTTGCTATCTCTGCCGCCATTAAAGGGTCAATAGAGCCGAGATTATTCATTCCATCGGTAAGCAGAATTATTGCTTTGCTTTTCGTTTTGCTGTCTTTGATGCGATTAACCGCCGTTGCAAGTCCGTCCCCTATTGCTGTGCCGTCATCAATCTGCCCTGTGGTGAGTTTGTCAAGTAATTCCTGCACAACAATATGGTCTATGGTCGGCGGGCATTGAGTATAACTCTCTCCGGCAAAAGCAACTATACCAATGTTATCGTCTTTTCGCAATTCCACAAACTCTTTAGCCATTGCTTTTGCAGCCTCTAATCTGTTCGGTTTGAAGTCTTCGGCAAGCATTGATGAAGAAATATCCATTGCTAACACTATATCAATACCCTCCCTATCCTTTTCCATTATATTCCAATAGGATTGCGGACGGGCTATAGCAATAATAAGCAATATCAAAACCAACATTCGCAATACATCAGGTAAGCATCTAAAACGGATACGCCAGTTTTTCCGATTACTAAAGGCTTCTATTTGTGAATAAATAACGGGCGTTTTGCGATAGCGATTGAAGAACCAGTACCATATAATCAGCAATGGTATGATTAAAAGCAGAAAAAGATAGTGCGGATTCAGGAATTCAAAATTATTGAACATTGTTTTCTACCTCCTTTCCTTTTATTGGCGATTTTACAACGAACTCTCGACTCATTGCAATGCACTTGTCATCAACCATAGTGTCGGGTTCGTGCTTTGCAAACTTAACCAAATCGGCAGTTGTCAAAATGTAACGCAGCCTTGCAAGATTTTCCTCATCGGTAACTGTATTTACCTGTTGTTGAAGTGCAAAAATAATTTCCGAACTCGTCATTTCCATAGCATAGATGCCGAATCCCTCCATAAGAAAATTGCGTAATATGTCAGTCATCTCCGAATAGTATCGTTTCTTTTGCCCTTGCTGCGGTAAGCCCTTCTGTTTCAAATCATCTAAAGCACGTAAGGCTCTAACGTCGGCAGGTTCCAATGGCTCAGGTTTTGGCATAATTAAAGGGATATGCCTCTTTCTGCCTTTCAAATGCCTAATCAAAAAGTACAAACCAAAGCCTGCCGCCGCCAAAATCAACAATAACCATATCAAAGGCAGGATTTCACTTATTGAAAACGGCTCTTTCATTATCGGCTTTATATCTTTTGGTTCTATCTTTGCCGTATCCACAGGATAGAAAGCAACATTCAGCAATACGCTATCAGTGTGATATTTGGTTTCTTTCTTTGTTACGCTGTCCAAATCAATCACAGTAAGGCTTGGAATGTAACGTTCGCCTTCGCTAAATGAAGTAAAAACGGCTTTGAATACCGCTGTATCCTTGCCATTTTCCGTTGTAATACTGTGAGATATGGCAAGCATTTCCAACGAATCATTATTCCAGAGCGGAGGAGAAAGTATCTCGCCTCTGACAGGAACTTTGAAAGTAAGGGTAAGCCGTTCGCCAATAAATATCTTACTTTTATCGGTGGTTGTTTTTACGTTTTGAGCCTGCAAACCCGTTATCACAAAGGGCAGGACTAACAATATGAATGTTTTTTTCATTTATATATCCGTTTGTAATTTCATTAACGTACATTCTTTTTTTTTATTGTGAAGAATGAAACTTTATAAGAAAAATTTATAATCAAATTCCGGCGTGCTATAATTTGATTCCAGCGTGCTATAATCAAATTATAGAATTCTGTAATCAAATTATAGAACGCTGTAATTTGATTATAGAATTTTAGAATCAAATATAAATTGACTGTTATTTTAATTCGGTTTTTTGTAAGCCTTTATTACCACAACTCTTTGGTCGTATTCCGAAAGCAAAACATCGTAAGTATATTTTGTATCAATGACATCCATCGTGTTTTTAGAATTTACCAGCAGCGTATCACCAATCTGCACATCGTCAATAACGTTACGATATATCACATTAACACCTGCTTCCCGCATTCTGT
>JAISTG010000009.1 GCA_031272705.1 Bacteroidales bacterium
TTTGCTTTATTCATTTGCTTGTTTTGAATTCATTTATCTCTAAAAAATATATTTATTATCTTGCTTTAACTACCTTCCCGCTCTGCCTTTTCTTTTATAAACATCGTTTTTCATAATACACAGACTTAGCGATAATTGGCGTGATATTAACAATCAAATTACTTCCGTTAAGCAGGGGAAATGAATTTTATTTTGAGGTGAATGATGACTGCAAGCAAAAAAAGAGTAATTTTGCAGTCTATTTCTAAAACAAAAAAATATTAAAATTATGATACAGATAAAGAAATATATCGTAATGGCATTAGCAATGGTTGCTTTTGCCGGATGTTCAGAAGAGGAAACCTCTCAGAACACAAATAATAATGTACCTGAAAATGCCGTGAAGGTTGGTTATGTGAATAACGAAGGAGACATTGTTTTAACTCTTAATCAGGCAGATGTTATCAGCAGGTTTAATGAGGTCGTTGAAGGATATGAATTAAAATTCATAGACATAAGAGATGATGCCCCAATGAATCCGAATTCAACAGCAGACTTGGTTATTAGAATTTCTAATACATCAACAAAAATGGCAGGTAACGGTGTATTTGAAAAAAATCTACTTAAAACAATGGTTAATGGTACTATGACTTATTATTACTTGCGTAATATGAATAAAGTAGCAAGTGGTGATACACATATCGTTTGGTGTTCTCTACAGGGGTGTGACAAATGTCCATCTCCTAATACAGATACTCAAGGTAGAAGATATTGTGGTGATTGTCTTAGCCCTGTTGGAAAGGGAAGATGTGACATAAACCATATAGTAGTACCTGATAATGCGATTTTATACTAAAATTTACAGGTATGTATAAAACAAAGTTTGTAGTTATATTAGTTTTATTTATTACTTTTGCATCTTGTAACAGAAGTAGTAATGAAAAACAAAATAGCGAGCAAATGCAAATAATTCAAAGTAAATATGACCTTAAAGTAGTACCTGCGGATACCATTGTTAATGGATTCTTTGTTATTAAAAATGTTGGTAACAGCACAATAATGTATAAAGAAGTTTTTACCGAATGCAGATGTACCAATTTGAACATAGAAAAAGGTGACAGTATTATGGCGGGTAAGCAGGATACAATTTATTTTGAATTAAATACCGAAGGTATGGAATCGGGGGAAAGTATTAAGAAGACAATACGCATTGTAACTAATACAACACCTGAATTGCACAGATTTTTTATCTTTGGTAAAATTAAATAGTTTGATGGGGAGTGAGGCTTTCGCTTCATTCCCCTGTTTTTATAATATAAATAAAAGTAAAATGTAATGACAACAACAAAACGAAACGTAAAAACATTATTATTACTCTTCAGTATAGGAGTATTTACAATTTCTTGCAGTACTTCCAATAAAGCAACCAAATATTGGAAAGGAGTCAATGACAAAATTTATAACAATCGCAGTGAATACATGAATTTTAATGTTAAAACGGAAAGATTTAGTGACGATGGAACATTGGATTTATCATATTTCCTAAATCATTATATTAAAAGGCAATTTTCCAAAGAACAACTTGATTGGTATGTTGTTACTCTAAAAAAATCTTCCTCGGGGAAAGAAAATGCTTATTATTGGAATGGTGATACTATAATACATATAGATTACACTAACGGGGAAGTTATAACAACAACGTCAAATGACACAACACAATATAGTTGGGAAGCAGGTCTTTTCTTTCAAGAATTAATGAATTATTGGAATTTTATTGTTCCATACAGTAAAACTTATTGCGGGGATAATTGGATTGGCTTTAAGAAAAAGAAAATCAATAATAAAACATATAGAGTTTTAACTTATCCTAATACAATGGTTTATGCTGATGATTCTGTTGGTAATTCAATATTGGATGAATATAATGTTGATATTTATGTTAATGATTCTTCTAAAATGATAGAATGGATTGAAAAATTTCTCCCAAATCCCAATAAAACTTTCAAATATACTTTCAGTGATATTTCATATACTGCAAATGATTCTATTGTGAAAGAAATTTTTGACCTGAACAATAATGCTACTTTTACAAAGATTATGAACATTGATTATGGCAGCCCTAATAGAACTCGATTGAATAAAGAGTCTTTTCTAACAGATACCGTTTTGAATTATCCTCTTATCAATAGTTATGGTGACACAACAACTATTGGAAAAGAAACAGGCTGGTTATTGTTGGACTTTTGGTTCTTTGGATGCAAACCTTGTATTGAATTTTTCAATACTATCAATACAGAAGAAAAACAATATGGCAAAAGCATTTTGGAACAGAACAATGTGAAAATACTTTCCATAAATCCCTTTACATCAAACTACCTTGCATTGAAACAGCAAGCCGAAAAGTATAATTTCATAGAACATGTTTATTGTGCGAAAGACTTACGACTGTATTTTAATATAAGAGGTTATCCTTCCTTTTTTCTCATTTCTCCTGACAAAAAAATCGTTTATGATTCAAATGATTTAGGCGATTATTCGGAGATATTGGAAATAATAAAACAATATAAGAGATAAAGATTAACTATATTGCGATGTTAAGAGCCTTTTCCGCATCATAGCAACACAACTGCTTTGAGCATATTCATACAAGTTGTTTTAATCGTATGTTAATAGTGAATAAATAACAATTTGTTGTAATCAAAAAATATTTTGTACATTTGCAGCCTTAAAAATTAACTTTATTGATATATGGAAAACAAGGAAAAAACCTCTACAAAGCGTTACTCTGACGAAGAGTTACAAGAGTTTAAGCAAATTATTTTGGACAAACTCAAAGTTGCCAAAGAGAACCTTCGTCAGTTGATTGAAGCCTTTGCCAATGACGCAAACAATGCTAATGACACCTCTCCAACGTTCAAAGTATTGGAAGAGGGGGCATCGGTTCGCCTCAAAGAAGATAACGCATTGATGGCTGCACGTCAAGAAAAATTCATTAAGGATTTAGAAGCGGCACTCCTGCGTATTGAAAACAAAACCTACGGCATTGATCGCATAACAGGTGAATTGATACCTAAGGAACGCTTGCGTGTCGTACCCCATGCAACTATGAGTGTGGAGAGTAAGATACAGCAAAAAAAGAAATAAGAAATTGGAATGAAAAAACCTATTATTCTTATTGCGTTAATCCTGTTGGCAGACCAAGTGTTGAAAATATGGATTAAGATGACTTTTTGCTATGGAGAAGAGGTGAATTTATTAGGTGAGTGGTGCAAGTTGCATTTCATTGAAAACAAAGGAATGGCATTTGGTATGGCGTTCGGCGGAGATGCCGGCAAAATAGCCTTAACATCATTGAGAATAGTAGCCTCCGCTCTCATTTTTATCTATATGCGAAGGCTTGTCCTCAAAGGTGAAAAAAAAATATTGATATACAGTTTTGCATTAATTTTTTGTGGTGCGGTAGGTAATGTTATTGATTCCATATTCTACGGAATGTTCTTTTCCGAAAGCACAATATTTTCTCCTGCAATCTTTATGCCGGAAGGTGGAGGCTATGCACCCGTGTTTCTCGGCAAAGTAGTGGATATGTTCTATTTCCCTTTGATAGATACAACATTGCCTCAATGGATACCAATATGGGGAGGGAATCACTTCTCCTTCTTCAATGCTATTTTTAATATAGCAGATGCTTCCATAACGACAGGAGTTTGTTTGCTCTTAGTTCATTTTCTATTTTGTAAAAAGGAAACAGCAAAAGTGGATACCCAAAAGACAAAAACAGATAATTCTAACTGAATATGAACCAACTGCATTACGGAGATAACTTAAATATATTACGGAATAACATTGCCGATGACAGCATTGACCTTTGTTATATTGACCCTCCGTTTAATTCAAACAGAGATTATAATCAGATTTACAATAACACAGGAACAGAGGACAAGGCTCAAGCAACTGCTTTCATAGATACGTGGATTTGGGACAAAGCAGCCGAACGTGGATTTGAAGAATTATTAAGCAACAGCAGATGTTTGGCAACACCACAAACCATTAACCTGATACGAGGTCTGCAAAAAGTACTCGGGCATGACAGCCTGTTGGCATACATTGTCAGTATGGCTTTGCGTGTGCAGGAAATACATCGGGTTTTGAAACCAACAGGAAGTTTTTATTTGCATTGCGACCCAACAGCCAGTCATTACCTGAAACTTCTCTTGGATTCTGTTTTTGTTCCTTTGGGAGGTAGTTTAAGAAATGAAATGATATGGTGTTATTCTCGTATGGCGGCAAAGGGGCAAAGGCAGTTAAGTCGCTGCCATGATATTATATTTTGGTATTCCAAAGGGAAAAAGTGGATATTTAATGTAGATGATATACGTTTGCCTTATGCTGAAACAAGTAAAGCAAGGGCTGGTTACAAAAAAACAAATCTTGGCGGTGGTACTCCAAAAGGTGAAATTTGCGAATTAAACGAAAATGGCAAATTTCCTGAAGATTGGATACAAATACCTTTTATTCGTGGTAAGGAGTATTTAGGTTATCCTACTCAAAAGCCCGAAGCATTATTGGAACGAATAATTAAAGCATCTTCAAATGAAGGAGATTTAGTTTTGGATGCTTATTGCGGATGCGGAACTACTGTTGCTGTGGCTCAAAGACTTAACAGGCAATGGATAGGCATTGATATTACTTATCAAAGTATTTCTTTGATACTCAAAAGACTTGAAGAAGCGTACGGCAAAGACCTGCTTAATGAAATAGATATTAGTGGCAGTCCTCGTGATATAGCGAGTGCAAAGGCTCTCGCAACTAAAAAGGACGACAGAACAAGAAAAGAATTTGAGAAATGGGCTATCCTTACTTATTCTAACAACAGAGCCGTTATCAATGAAAAGAAAGGTGCTGACAAAGGGATAGACGGCATTGCATATATGATGACTGACAAGTACGAAACGCAGGAAATACTCTTTTCTGTTAAGAGCGGAAAAGTTGGAGTGGCACAAATAAGGGATTTAAGAGGGGTTGTAGAGCGGGAAGGTGCAGCCTCAGGAATTTTTATCACCCTTCAATCACCGACAAAAGAGATGTTAAAAGAGGCAACAACCGCAGGATATTTTACTAATCCGCTAACAGACCAGCAAATCAATAGAATACAAATTGTAAGTATTGAAAGCATACTCAATGGCGAACGTTTGCAACTGCCGATGGTTATGAATATATTGAAGAAAGCCGAAAAAATTGAAGTGGATAACCAAATTAAAATGTGGAACGAATAAATAAATGATATGGAATTACTGATAATTCTAATTTTAATTCTTTTTAATGGTTTGTTCTCAATGGCTGAAATATCTGTTGTGGCTTCCAGAAAAACCAAATTGGATTCTCATAATAGAAAAGGCGATAAAAGAACATCTAAAATCCTTTCTACAAAGGATAAACCCGAACATTTCCTGTCTACTGTTCAAATTGCTATCACGGCTATTGGACTTATTATAGGTATGTATTCAGGTAGCAGCCTAATAGAACCTGTTGCTAAATTGTTGGAAACGATAGGTATATCAAACGGTTCTTTCGTATTGGCACGACTTATGGTTGTTATCATCATAACACTTATAACTATCGTACTTGGTGAATTACTGCCTAAAAAAATAGGAATGAGTTATCCTGAACGTATTGCACGCATAATAATAGAGCCAATGAACATTCTGTCAAAGATTACTTATCCGTTTGTATGGGTTCTTTCCTCCTCTACAAATCTACTTATGAGACTCTTTGGTGTTGATTCCAACTCAAATTCTTCAGCTGCAACGGAAGAAGAGATAAAGGCAATAATCAACGACAGTGCAGAAGATGGCGAAATTCAGGAAGTAGAACAGGATATTGTTGAACGGGTTTTCTCGCTCGGAGACCGTGATATAGCCTCATTGATGACGCACAGAAGCGACTTTGAATGGCTTGATATGAATGACACCATAAACAATGCAAAGGATAATTTAAGCGATCACGTACATTACATTTACCCCGTTGCAGACAAAACTCTTGATAACATTGTTGGAGTTATTTATTTGAAGGACTTTTTTCAACACTCAAAAAAGGGAAATATGACTATAAAAGATCTTATGCGAGAACCGCAGTTTCTTTATGAAAATGTTAGTGCCTACGATGCGTTGGAAACTTTTAAGAAAAACAGAATACATTACGCCCTGATTATAGATGAATTCGGTATGGTGCAAGGTATGGTAACAATGAACGACATATTGGAATCGCTTGTCGGCAATGTATCGGAGTTGGATATAAACAATAATGAAGCTGAGTTTATAATACGAGAAGACGGTTCATATTTGGTTGACGGGCAATATCCTTTCTTTGATTTCCTTGCTCATTTTGATATGGAAGATAAGGCTATGCAGTACGAATTCAATACTCTTGGCGGCTTAATTTTAGAACAAACAGGTAGCGTACCAAAAGTTGGCGAGATAATACACTGGGAGAATTTTACCTTTGAAATAATGGATATGGACAAAGCAAGGATAGACAAAGTCTTAGTAAAAAATATGCAAGGTTAAACCTAATTTTATACTTTGCAAAGGTACTATTTTCTCTTAAATTGTCTTGAATCAAATTTTTTTTGTACCTTTGCACTTCGTTAAACTAATAAAAAATAACAAAAAAATGCAAATAGATAGGCATTATATAACGCAAAATAAGGCTCGCAGAGCCACGTTCTCGCTCCTCAGCGACTTTTCGGGGGGGGGGGGGTAAAAGACTCGTATTCTGCACTGTACAGCGTTTTAGGACTATATTTACACTCGTTACTCAACCTGTTTTCTTCAACTCAATTATCGTTTCATCATACGTACGAAAGCGTGCTGCTATTGTCGGTAACGTTTCATCATACGTACGAAAGTATGCCGCTATTGTCGGTAACGTTTCATTATATGTACGAAAGTATGCCGCTATCGTCCGCAACGTTTCATACTATGAATGAAAGTATGCCGCCATCGTCCGCAACGTTTCATACTGTTAATAAAAGAGTAAATAAAATAATGTTTAATTAATCTATAAAAAAAAATGATAAAAAAAGAACCCCCATTAAAAATGAAAAGAACAATGATTTTTCTATTTGCGGCAGTATGCTGTTTAGTTTTTGTTACAGGTTGCAGTTTCTTTGAAAAGAAAACAACACAAAATTTTCTAATCGGAGAAGAAAAACTGAAAGGAAAAGTCAAAAGTATCCGAGAAATTACTTACGAAGTGAATGACGAACAGACGGAATTAACTGAAAGTAAAATTGAAAGAAAAGGTTATCTTGACGATTTATACTTGAATGATGATGTTTTGGAACTATGCAGATTTTTTGAAATGAATCCAACTCCTAATGTTGGGGAAATGAAATTCAATGAGAAAGGCAAATTAGTTACTTTGCTTGGGTATTATGGGTATGGACTATGGAAATTCAATTATTCATACGATTCCGCAAAGAGCAGTATTGATAATTGTGATGACGACCCTTCCCCTTATAACCAAAGCAGTATAGTAATATTATATGAGCCTGAAATCAATAAAAAGATTTTATTTACAGGAGATGCAACTTGTGCCTCTCTTATTCAAATGATTAACGATTATCCCGAAATAAGAAATATTGATTTACTGAAAGTTCCTCATCACGGCAGTAAACATAATTTAAGTTCTGCAATTATAGATGCACTTAAGCCCAAAACCTCTTATATTTCAGCAAAAGGCACTCGAAAGCATCCGAGTGTGGCTATTGTGAATTATTTGAGTAAATATGGGAATGTGTATTCTACTCATAAATGCAACGGATTTATACGCCGTTCTCAAGGGATAGAAAGAGCAAATACAAAAACTGTTGAACCATTAAAAAGGAAACAATTATGAAAGAATTATTAGAAAAATTATCGCCTTACGACATACTCAACAACTTGTTGCCCGGTATATTGTTTGTTGTTCTTGCGCAACATACAACGCATTATATTTTTGTTCAATCGGACATTATTTTAGGGCTATTTCTATATTATTTCATTGGACTTGTAATTAGTAGAATTGGCTCACTATTCGTTGAATGGTTCTTGAAAAAGATAAAGTTCGTAAAATATTGCGAACATAAAGATTTTGCAAAAGCACAAAAGCAAGATAAAAAGATTGATATGTTGCTTGAAATAAACAATATGTACAGAACTTTCATCGCAATGGGCTTATTGTTGTTATTGTTGAAATTATACGAATTTTGCTCGTTAAAATTTCAGTTCTGCGAAACTGTTACAAATGTTGTATTGGTGGTTGCTATTCTTATATTATTCTTGTTTTCATACAGAAAACAGACACAATATGTAGTTAAACAAGTTGGTTATAAATTAAAAGACAAAGAAAATGAAACAAGTAATATTTAATGTTGGAGGGGCATTGTCTGTCTATACAGAATTTGATGACAAAAAATTATTAATCGATGTCGGTAAAAGTAGTGAATTTAACCCGATTATTGATTTTTTAGTTCCGTTGTATAAAAGGCGAAATTCGGAGAAAATAGCCGATTCATCAAAATACAAAATAGACCAAATTATAATTAGTCATCCACATAAAGACCATTTATCAGGAATAAAGGACTTTAATGATAACTTTTTCCCTGATTTATTAACTTGCCCTAACAACAACAATGGTATGCCAGAAGGTCACTTAATCAATTGGGATTTAGTTGGCAATGAAAAGGAAGAATTCATACTTACATTAAGAGCAATGTTAGAAGGCAGACAACCGCCTCTCAGGACAACATCTGACCAAAATGAATTTATATATTACTTACCACCACAAACGGTTGAAGACGAACAAGAACTAAAAAGTGAGAGTTATTGCAACAATATCAGTATTGCCACATTTCTAATAATTAATAATTATAGAGTTTTTCTACCCGGTGATTTACAAAAATCAGGTATGGAAAAGATTATAAACCAGAATTATTCTCTTCAAAACAAATTAAAGGGCGGTGTTGATGTGCTAATTTGCCCTCATCACGGATTAAAGTCATCCTTTAGTACATTTATGTTTAATTGTATGAAAAATGGCAAAACAAATTCATTAAATATTGTATCTGAAAAAATCAACAACCCCGATGAATCAAGGACGGTAGATGCAAGATACAGTAGTTCTGCTTATTGTAATGGCAACAATAATTTAAAAGGAGGAAACAGTGTAGAAAAATGTTATCAAGTTAAAACTTCAAGAGGTCATATTTTTATAGATTACTCTACTAAAAATCATCCCTCTTTTGAAATAATAACAGACAACGAAAGATTAATTAATAAATTTGAAAATTAATTATGACGATAACAATCTTCCATTTTTAAACGTAACGAAACAGTAAATGATATGACTGAGTTTTTTTACGAACAAGAATTAACATCCAAATACCTCGACCTCTTCCTTGCCCCAATCCGCAAATGCAAGGACTATAAGCCGAAATTCGGCGAAAGCCAGAATGAAGATGGCGTTTCGCTTGAAGGTTTTTTGGAACTTTACGGCAATGACCCTTTTTATTCGTGGATTGGACTTGACAGCGGCTTAATGTACGCAGCACACAAAGCCGCCGGAGGTATGACCTCAATCTATCGACAAATCGGAATCGGGTGCGAACATTTGTTCCGCGAAATAATTATTGACACCACACAATATAACGACAGGGATTTTGCTTTGTGGAGTTACGAAACCAAAACGCAAAGCGGAAAAACTAAAACACTCACATTAGACGGTCGTTTGGAATTGAGCGAAATCCAAAATGTAAAAGTAAAAAATCGCGTACAAAATTGGATTACCGCTTATTGCAAAGAATTATCTGTAACGCAGATACCGCAGAATGGCGTTGTTTTTGAAGTTCGACAAGGTTACAAAAGCAAAGACAGCAAACGGCAAAATGCTGACATAGATAATGCTACGGTTGCCTACGCAAATGGTTACCTGCCTGTTTTTGCCGTATTTTCTTCGCAAATAGATTCGGATATTGTGCTGCGCTATCGTAATAATCGTTGCGGAATAATTACAGGTACAAATTCAAGCAACCCGCAAACTTCACTTTTCACCTTTTGCAAAGAGATTTTGGGTTACGACCTTGCGGCATTTTTCAAGAACAAAGAGTTTCATTTAAAGCCAAAAGAGGCTAAATACTTACTTTCACAGGCATTACAGTCATATAATGAAATCAACAAGAAATACCCACAAGAGGTTTTTATTCATTCCAAAACAAAATTTAATTCAGAGGAATGGAATGCATTTATGGAAGTAACTCCAAAAGAAACTAATCTTGTTGGTGTTACCATAACAAAGACGAAACCATTGAAATTGTACAAACGCGAAGGCGATTATCCGGTTTTGAGAGGTAACGCGTTAGTAATAAATGAAAAAAGTGCTTTTTTATGGACAATCGGGTATGTTCCAAAAATACAGACAGTTCTGTCAATGGAAGTTCCCAATCCCATTTTTATTGAAATCAACAAAGGCGAAGCCGACATAGTACAAGTTTTGAAAGATATTTTGGCTCTTACTAAATTGAATTATAATGCTTGTATTTATGCGGATGGTATTCCTGTGACTTTGCGTTTCGCTGATAAAATAGGGGAAATACTAACCGCAAGCACAGAAATCAAAGTTCCTCCATTGGCGTTTAAGTACTATATTTGATTAAGACGTGATATTATTCCAAAAAAATGCTTACCTTTGCGCCTAAGTTTTATGCAGACAAAGGCAGGACAAAGACAGTCAGAAATGGACTCCGCAAATGTCCTAAATCGTACCCCATAAAACTAAAACAAAGCGTAAAACGCTGTTTTATAGCGGCTTCCTGCAGTGTTTCTGAAATCTAACAGGTTTCAATAGTTTAGAAACAATATACATTACAACTTTTGCAACGTTTTACGGCAACAAAAGTACAAATAAATTTTCAAATAATCCTAATTAGAAGATTTTTTTTAGTTTTTTATTTTTTTGAAACTTGATTATAGCGTTCTGAAATCAAATTCCAGAATGCTGTAATTTGATTTCAGGAAAACGGAACGTCATAATAAAAAATTGACTTGTCATAAGAGACAAGCCAATCAACCAATAAAAATGTTATGAAAAAATTATTTATTTTAAGAATGCAAGTAAAATACCTGCTGCAACAGCCGAACCGATAACTCCTGCAACGTTCGGACCCATTGCGTGCATAAGCAGGTGATTTGTTTTGTCGTATTCCAAGCCCACAACCTGAGAAACACGTGCCGAATCAGGCACAGCCGACACTCCGGCGTTGCCAATAAGCGGATTTAATTTGTTGCCCTCCTTGAGAAACAGGTTCATACCTTTCACAAAAAGAACTCCTGCCGCCGTAGCAATAAAGAATGAACCAGCACCAAGCACAAAAATACCTATGGATTTTGGTGTCAGAAAGGTTGTTGCTTGTGTTGAGCAGCCTACGGTAAAGCCTATGAGTATTGTAACAATGTCTATCATAGGTCCGGATGCGGTTGTAGCCAGTCGTTTGGTTACTCCGGATTCTTTTAACAGGTTGCCAAAGAACAGCATACCAAGTAACGGGATACCTGCCGGCACTATGGTTGTAGTAAGAATTATACCTATTATTGGGAAAAGACATTTTTCAAGTTTTGAAACCTGACGAGGAGGTCTCATTCTTATCAAACGTTCTTTTTTTGTAGTCAAAAGACGCATCACAGGCGGCTGAATAACAGGCACAAGAGCCATATAAGAATATGCAGACACGGCTACCGCACCCATCAAATCAGGTGCTAACTGTGATGAAGTAAAGATTGCCGTTGGTCCATCAGCCCCTCCGATAATTCCTATTGCACCTGCCTCTGCCGGAGTAAAGCCAAAGAGCAATGCACAGGCATAAGCACCAAATATACCGAACTGAGCCGCTGCTCCAATCAACATAAGTTTGGGATTAGAAAGCAAAGCAGTAAAATCAGTCATTGCTCCAATACCCAGAAAGATAAGAGGCGGATACCAGCCGTTTCTGACACCGTCATAAAGTATGTTAAGCACGGAGCCAGACTCATAAACGCCTATCTTCAAACCGGGATAGAATGGAATGTTACCTATTATTATACCAAAGCCTATCGGTATCAGCAACAGAGGTTCGTATTCCTTCTTAATGGCAAGAAATATAAATCCTCCGCCTATAAGCAACATTACTATATGTCCAACAGTAAAATTAGCATAAGCGGTGTAGGTAAAAAACATTTCAAGTTGATTTCCAATGAAATCAAAGAAAGACATTGTCGTTTCTGCTAATGGTATCATCAATTTAGTCTCCTATTATCAGTAAAACATCTCCTTCCATAACGGAATCGCTTTTGCGTACCTTTATTTCTTTCACCGTACCGCTGACATCAGAATCAATTCTGTTTTCCATCTTCATTGCTTCAAGCAAAACCAGTTTCTGTCCGATAGAAACCTTATCACCAACGCTTACAAAGACATCAAGGATTGTGCCGGGCAAAGGACTCTTAATCGTAGAGCCGCCTACATTTGCCGAAGTCTTTGCTACCTGAGGAGCAATGTCCGTAGAAGGAACGGCAACCGAACGAACAAGTTTAGGGGTCTTCGTTTGCTTTATTTCCTTATCCACTTCAACCTTGTAAGGCGTGCCATTGAGTTCCAGTTCTACCGTTTGACCATCAACATTGTTTATATTGACATCATAGTTTGTTCCGTTTATTTTTAATTTGTAACTTTTCATTACTCTATAACTTTATTATCTTTTATATACATTCATATTATACAACTTTGAACTCCAAGGAGAATAAACTTTTGCAACCTTATTGATTGTCAAAATGGTATTTTCCTCATCGTGTAACTCCTCATTGTAAAGATAAAGGGCTGTTGCGATTGCAGCAAACTCTTCTCCGCTGGAATCTCTCTGCACTTTGGTATGGGCAATCGCCGTTTTCGTTTCCACAGGCTGTACTCCCTTTCGTCTGTTACTTATTTTTATGAGAGAGGAACTGAATCCTATCAAAACCAAACAAATGATTAGCAACGCCATAAAGACAGTTACCATTGCTATCATAGCCAATCCTGTTCCCCAAGGGTCGTGTTTTCCTATCTCATCAGCCTTTCGTGGTTTCACATAACTGAAAGCGGGCGATGAAGCGATGTTTATATGGTCAAAACCTTCCGTTGCGTCAATGGCAAAGACGTTATAACCGCTTGCATTGTCCCCTGCGATGTAAAGCATTTTGGTTTGCGAGTCAAAACTGAAAGCATTGGCAGCACCATTAAAGCGATAACGATGTTTTTCATTGCCATTCATATCAAGAATACTAACAAAGGACGAGTCGCGGTTAGATGCCAGATAAACAATATGGCTTTCGTAAATAGCAACAGACTGAAGTCTATAAATAGCAAAGACATCGTGCCGTCCTTCTACCTTATCTGCCGGAATAACAGTGTCCTTTTGATACTCATTTTTCGTACGTTTAAGAATTTCAACCTTGTTTTCGTTTTTATTTATCACGGCTATTGTCTGCGTTTTTGAATCAACAGCAAACATTTGCGGTATCAGCGGGTCATAACTTGAAGTTTCTGCTTGTTGCGGCAAACTATTAGTCGTTTCCGTTTCAGATTTGAGATTCAATGAAAGAGTTAAACAAATCGTCAAGAGCGTGATTTTGAATACCTTTTGTTGCATATTTATTACTTATATCTTTTGTTTTGAGGCTGCAAAGGTACAAAAAATAATTAAATTACCAATAAATATATCCGTATTGTGTAATAGAAAATTCACAATTTAGCCTTTCAAAATTACAAAATCAAGTTCCGTATTTCCGGAATTTGATTCCGGAATTCTATAATCAAATTACAGAATTTTATAATCAAGTTTCAGGAAGGCGAAAAAAAGCAAAAAAAAGATAAAAATTTGATTTTATTTTTCTCTTTTTTGATGTGTATTTTCTTTCATTTTATTTTGATTTCACGCAGTAAGAATACACAACATTTTTCTCTTATAACAATAAAATGAAAAAAACTTTCAAAAAAAAAATTTCTTTGTTTTGTAAAAATGTAATTTGGACATGAAGTCGTAAAATTTTATTACTTTTGCACCTTTCATTATGATAAATTTGGCAAATCAAATAGAAGCAAATATCTTTAAGGTTGTGTCGCAAGCAACTGAAATTCTGGGGCTACGGACTTACGTTGTAGGTGGCTATGTGAGGGATTTGGTGATGCGGAGAGCCTCCAAAGACATTGATATTGTAACCATAGGAAGCGGAGTTTTGCTTGCCGAAAAAGTTGCCGAACTTCTGGGCGGGTGTAATAAGGTTGCAGTCTTCAAAACCTTCGGTACGGCTTCGTTATCTTTTAGAGAAGAGGGCGAAACGTGGCAAATAGAGTTCATAGGTGCGAGAAAGGAAAGTTATTCGCACGACAGCCGCAATCCGATAGTTGAAGACGGGACTATGGAAGACGACCAGATGAGACGCGATTTTACTATCAATACGCTGTATCTCAGTCTCAACAAAGCCGATTACGGTTTGCTCATTGATCCTTTTGACGGTATGACCGACATAGCAAACCGTATCATCAGGACAAATAATAACCCTGACGTAACTTTTTCTGATGACCCGTTGAGAATGCTTCGTGCCATACGCTTTGCTGCTCAACTTGATTTTTTTCTTCACAATGATACCTTCGACGCAATAAAGCGAAACGCAGAACGAATCAATATCATTACAAAAGAACGGATTACAGAGGAATTAAACCGTATTATTCTGTCGCCTGTGCCTTCCGTTGGCTTGAGACTTTTGGATAAGACAGGCTTACTTCAACTTATATTCCCCGAACTTGTTAATCTTAAAGGGATTGACCGAGTTGGTACGATGGCTCACAAAGATGTTTTTCTGCATACATTGAAGGTTTTGGACAATCTTGCTCCCAATACGTCAAATCTTTGGTTGCGATGGGCAGCATTGCTTCACGATATTGCCAAGCCTAAATGCAAACGCTTAGAACCCGGTATCGGCTTCACCTTTCACGGACACGAAATAAGGGGAGCAAAGATGGTGAGAGGGATATTTACACGTATGCGGCTACCTCTTAATGACAGTATGCGATATGTTGAAAAGATGGTTGCCTTACACCTTCGTCCGATAGCCCTTGTTGAAGAGGAGGTAACGGATTCTGCTGTACGGCGGTTGCTCTTTGAGGCTGGGAACGACATAGAAGACCTTATGATGCTGTGCGAAGCAGATATAACAAGCAAAAACCGTAATAAAGTAGCACGTTATCTTAATAATTTTCGCATCGTGCGTGAGAAAATGGTGGAACTTGAAGAACGGGACAGGATACGTAATTTCCAGCCGCCGATATCAGGTGAAGATATTATGCAAACCTTTAACATTCAGCCATGTCGCGAAATTGGAATTATAAAAGATTATATTAAGGAAGCCATTCTTGAAGGTAAAATTCCCAATGAGCGTTCGGCTGCCTTGGAACTTATGTACGACAAAGCAAAAGAACTTGGTATCAATACATAAGCCCTAATCGGAAAATTCTTTTCCGTAAAAGATACATTATTAACGGATAATGGTTTAATTATTGCTCTTTGTGAGTTGCGGATTGAATATTTGGTCAAGATATTCCTGCAAACGGATAAGCGTAACGTTGGTTTCCAGTTTTCCGTTTTCGGCTATGGAGATATGACCTGTCTGTTCGCTGACCACAATGGCTATTGCATCGGTCAGTTCCGTGATTCCAACGGCTGACCTGTGGCGAAGACCAAGCGAAACCGCTATTTCATTGCTTTGAGAAACGGGTAGAATACAGCGGGCAGCCTTTATGAGATTGTTTCCTATGATAAGCGCCCCGTCATGCAAAGGAGAATTTTTAAAGAATATGGTTTCAATGAGTTGTATGTTTATTTGGGCTTCAAATTTATCTCCTGTTGCTGTAACGTTTTCTAATTTGTCCCCGCGACAAACAACAATCAACGCCCCACAATACGCATTTGCCATGTGTCCGCAGGCTTGTACCAAAGCAGAAGTAGCAAGTGTTTCATTCTTTGACGCATCGCCTCTGTGGAAAAGCCATTTATAGCGGCGTTTTTTTAGAATTTTAGTTCCTGCAAGGTTAAGAAACTTGCGTATTTCGGGCTGAAAGATAATTATCATTGCAATAGAACCAACGGAAATGAAGCCTCCGAGTATTTCACTCAACAACTGCATCTCCAAAACATCAACAATGCGATAGAAAACGTAAATAGCGATAAACCCTATGAAGATACTCTGTGCCGGAGTGCCACGTATGAGTTTCAAAATTAAGAAAAAGAGACATACAACAAGGATTATGTCTATTATTCCCTTGATTCCCTGAAATGTTTGAATGCTTGCTAAAATCATAATGTTAATTGGTTGATTTATTATATAGTTTGAATAAATTTATACATTCTTTTGCTGCACCGACATCGTGTACCCGCAAAATGTTTGCTCCGTTTGCCAAAGCAAAAGCGTGAAGAAAGGTTGTGCCGTTAAGGGATTGCTGCGGCGTAATGCCAAGCGGTTTGTATATCATTGACTTCCGCGATATTCCCGTGAGGATTGGCAACTCCAAAACCTTAAAATCGTTTTGTCGTTTCAGCAGTTCGTAATTGTGTTCCGGCGTTTTACCGAAGCCAAAACCCAAATCCAATATAATATCCTTTACTCCAAGTTCTCTCAAAAGCCCAATCCGTTGCGTAAAATAGTGCATGAGGTCAAGGAAAAGGTTATTGTAATGAACCGTTTGCTGCATACGGTTTGGCGTAGTGCCGGTATGCATCAGTATGTAAGGCACTTGGCAACGTGCAATGGTAGAAAACATCTCCGTATCAAACTGTCCGCCCGATATATCGTTAATTATGTCTGCTCCTGCTTCAACAGCCACCGTTACAACCTTACTCCAACAGGTATCTATTGAGATAATGCTTTGAGGATAACGCCTTTTGACCTCCGTAATTACGGGTAACAGCCGTTCCATTTCCTTTTCCACCGAAATAAATTCCGCACCCGGACGGGTAGAACACGCTCCCAAATCTATTATATCAGCCCCCTGCGAGATTACATCTTCGCAACGTGCCATTGCTTCGTCAAAATCAACATATTTTCCCCCGTCATAGAAGGAATCATCTGTGATATTGACAATGCCCATTATCAATGGATTAGAGAGATTCAGCAGTTTGCCGTTACAGTTTATTATTGTATGTTCCATAAATTTTGTATCTTTGCAGCCTTAAAAAGACTTGATATTGTTTTCGGTCATAAAACTGATGCAAAAGTAATAAAAATATGAATACAAGTAACGAATTTGACAATGTTATTAAAAAATGTCGCAGTTTATTTGCGGCAAAACTCAATGATTATGGAGCTTCGTGGCGAATTTTCAGGCTTTCGTCCATCACAGACCAGATTTTCATAAAGGCAAATCGCATTAGAACCATTGAGGATAAAGGAGTGCAGATGGTTGATGACGATGTACGGAGCGAATTTACGGGAATACTGAATTATTGTGTTATTGCACTGATACAGACGGAACTTGGCGTTAGCGATGACGGGCATTTGGAAACCCGGAAAGCCCTTGAACTTTATGATAAGTACGTTATGCAGGCAAAGGATTTGATGTTGAGGAAGAACCATGACTATTCGGAATCGTGGAGACAAATGAGAATATCATCAATAACCGATTTGATATTGGTAAAAATCCTTCGGCTCAAACAAATTGAAGATAACAATGGACAGGTTTCCGTAAGCGAAGGGGCAGCCGCAAATTATCTTGACATAATTAACTATTCTGTTTTTGCCTCAATAAGACTTGGCTAATTATAATCCACTCTTAATCCTGTTATAATCAAATTATAGAATTCTGTAATTTGATTTCAGAACGCTGTAATTTGATTATAGAATTCTGTAATTTGATTTCAGAACGCTAGAACTTGATTATAGAATTATAGAATTTGATTATAGAACGCTGGAACTTGATTATAGAATTCTGTAATTTGATTTCAGAACGCTGGAACTTGATTATAGATTTCTATAATTTGATTATAGAACGCTAGAATTTGATTATAGAATTCTGTAATTTGATTTCAGAACGCTGGAACTTGATTATAGATTTCTATAATTTGATTCTAGCACGCTGGAATTTGATTCTAAAAAACTCAAAGCAAACTTACTGATAATCAATTTGGTTTTTTGTTAAAATATGTTCTGCAAGTAAAATATCAAAAGGTTCTGTTATTTTTATATTATCGGCATTGCCTTCAACAAGGTTTATTTTCATATTATTAAAACTTTCCAATACTTGAATATCATCGGTAAATGACGGCAGATAAGGCTGTTCGTAAGCCTTTATTATCAAATCGGAACGAAAGCATTGAGGGGTTTGAACCAGCATAACCTTCTTTCGGTCAAGAGGTTTATTGCTTCCATCCTCACAAAACCTCACAGAATCCTTTGCAGGCAGCACAGGCACGGCATTTCCTTTTGTTTCGGCGGTTGTAAAGCAGTCATTCCAAACTTTATGGCTTACGAAAGGTCGTACGCCATCGTGAATACCTACAACAGAGTGAGGTTCAACAAGTTTTAAGCCGTTCTTTACGGAATTAAAACGCTCTTCTCCACCTTCAACCGTTTGCAATGGTGCATTGAAATCATATTCGGCTGCAATCTTATGCCACAATGGAATATGCTCTTTTGACAGAACCAAAATCAAATGCACACAAGGATCAATGGTAATAATGTTTTCAAGTGTCCAAATCAGCAAAGGCTTGTTTTTTATAAGCATAAACTGCTTTGGAACAGCACTTTGCATACGCTTACCCTGTCCTGCGGCAACTACAACGGCGTAACGGTTAGATGATAAGCATTGCATCGCCGTATGTAAGAAACTTGTACTTTTCCTTAATGGCTTCTTTGTATGCCTCCATTATGAGATCGTGTCCTCCGAAAGCAGCAGTCATCATAAGCATTGGTGATAATGGTGCGTGGAAATTGGTAATCATTGCATCTGCAACGGAGAAATTGTAAGGTGGAAAGATGAATTTGTTTGTCCAACCCGCAAAGGAAGTTACTTTTGCATTGATTGTAACGGCTGTTTCTATGGCTTTCATTGTCGTTGTGCCTACTGCGCAGATTTTTTTCTTCTCTTCCTTAGCGTTATTGATGATTGCGGCGGCTTCTTCCGTGATATACATTTCTTCCGAATCGGATTTGTGTTTGGTAAGGTCTTCAACCTCTATCGGGCGAAAGTTACTCAGTCCGTTGTGAAGCGTTATCATTGTGGTATTGATGCCTTTCACCTCCATCTTTTTCAAAAGAATCTTGCTGAAATGCAAGCCTGCCGTTGGTGCAGCGACCGCTCCTTCTTTTTTTGCGAAGATAGTTTGATACCGTTCCGCATCATCAGCACTTACTTTTCTTTGGTTCAAAACATCATCAGGCAAAGGTGTTACACCCATTTTATGAATAATGTTATGAAATTCCTCATTGGAGCCGTCGAAGAGAAATCTCATTGTTCTGCCTCTTGACGTAGTGTTGTCAATAACTTCACCTACTATTTCGTTGTTGCTTCCAAAGAAAATTTTATTTCCTATCCTTATTTTGCGTGCAGGATCTACCAGAACATCCCAAAGACGTGAGTCGGCGTTTATTTCTCTTAACATAAATACTTCAATCTCTGCGTTGGTTTTTTCTTTCAATCCGTAAAGTTTTGCAGGAAAAACCTTTGTGTCATTCATAATAAAGAGGTCTCCTTCGTCAAAAAAATCTATCACATCCTTGAAAACCAAATGTTCTATCAATTTTGTATTGCGGTTAACGACCATTAAACGTGCCTCATCTCTTTCTTTCGATGGTACGGAAGCAACCAATTCTTTCGGTAAATTGTACTTAAACTGCGATAATTTCATATTTTATATTTTTTAATCAATGCAATATAACGTAAATTCTTTATTTTTATTTTGTTTTATTTGATAAATGTCCCCCACAATGATAATGGAGTTGCCAGTAAGTTTCGTTCAGTGTAGAAATAATAACTCCCTGTGATGTGGAAGAATGTATGAACCGATTACTTTCAAGATATATTCCCACGTGATTTATTTTTCCTTTGCCATTATGAAAAAACAGTATGTCGCCTCTTTGAAGAGAATCCTTTGAATCTACAACAGACACCGCCGTAATCATATCCGCCGAACGTCTTGGCAGAGTTACACCATATAAATCACGATAAACACTATACACAAACCCGGAACAATCCACGCCTTTCTTACTTAAGCCGCCGAATTTATAAGGAGAGCCGAGCCATTCATTGCAATAATCGGTTAAAGCATCGTTAATTTTTTCCGTTTTCTTATTTGGATTAGATACAATATCCGTTTGCACTTGTTTTTTAGTAGCACAGCCGCCCAGAATAAAAAATGACAAAAACAGAATATAACAATACTTTATACGCATCAGCCTTTTATTAAATTATTAACACATTTCATAAGACTGTCTTCCCAATGCGGTATGTCAATATCATAAAACGCTTTGGTGTAAGACTTGTCCAAAACGCTGTAATGAGGTCTCGGTGCAGGCTTTGGATATTCCGAAGACAGCACAGGCTTTACCCGACAATCCAAATCTGCATACAGCATAATCTTTCTTGCAAAATCGTACCACGAACAAACTCCTTCGTTGCTGTAATGAACAATCCGCTGTCCCGATATTCTGTCTAATATCCTAACAGCAAATTCCGCCAAATCCATAGCGTAGGTTGGCGAACCCGTCTGGTCAAAAACAACATTGATTTCTTTGTTCTGCCGTCCCAGATTGAGCATCGTTTTAACGAAATTGCCGCCATATTCGCTGTAAAGCCACGAAGTACGTAGTATAACAACATTTTGAATATGTTTTAATACTGCTTGCTCTCCTTTTAACTTCGTTTTACCATAAACGGTTTCAGGTATTGGCTTGTCGTCCGTTGAATATGGAGTGTTCTTATTGCCGTTAAATACATAGTCTGTTGATATGTGAATGAGTTTTATGCCGTATCGGGCTGCTTCAACAGCCAGATAGCCCGCTGCAACATTATTTATCAGGTCTGAAGTCTCAATATCGGTTTCCGCTTTATCAACTGCGGTGTATGCGGCAGCGTTTATGATTGCATTTACCTTATTTTGTTGCAGGAAGGTTTTTATTGCCTCGCTTGAAGTTATGTTCAACTCTTCTACATCGGTAAATAAATAATCGTATTCCTGATGTTGCAGGCTTACTTTGCGAATGCACTGCCCCAACTGCCCGTTTGCACCTGTTACTAAAACGATTTCCTTTTCCATTATGTCCTTATCTCGTACCTATACCTTCGTATTCAAAGCCCATTTCACGCAATAGTTTTGCTTCATAGATGTTGCGTCCGTCCAAAATAAGATTTCCCTTTATGGCAGTCTTTATTCTGTCCCAGTCAGGCAAACGAAACTCTTTCCATTCCGTCAATAACAAAATTGCATCTGCACCTTCGGTAGCCTCATACAAATCATTGCAGTACTGAACGTTCATATCAGGCAAGCGTCTCTTTGTTTCGCTCATTGCAATAGGGTCATAAGCCCTTATCTTACAGCCTTTTTCCTTAGCCAAAGCCGATATTATGTATAAGGAAGGGGCTTCCCGCATATCATCTGTTTCAGGCTTGAAGCTCAAACCCCACAAGCATATTGTCTTGCCTTCCAAAGAGCCAAGTTTTGCTTTGAGTTTGTGATATATAATAAGTTTCTGTTCATCATTAACGTCCTCTGCGGCACGTACAATCTTCATTGGACAGCCATAATCCAAGCCCGTATGATATAAAGCCTTAACATCTTTCGGGAAACAACTGCCTCCGTAACCTATACCGCTGTAAAGGAACTTGTTACCTATGCGATTATCACTGCCGATGCCCTTTCTAACATTTGAAACGTCCGCTCCAACCTTATCACACAGGTTTGCAATCTCGTTCATAAAAGAAATACGAACCGCAAGCATTGCATTGGCGGCATATTTGGTCATTTCGGCACTCGGAACGTCCATAAAGATAACGCTATGGTTGTTAAGCGTGAATGGTCTGTAAAGTTTGGACATCACTTCCTCCGCTCTGCTATTCTCTACTCCGATAACAACGCGGTCAGGGAAAAGAAAATCACGCACAGCGTTGCCTTCCTTCAAAAATTCGGGGTTACTGCAAACGTCAAACTCTATTTTCTCGCCACGTTTGCTCAATTCGTCTTCCACAGCCTCACGAACCTTGCGTGCAGTCCCCACAGGAACAGTACTTTTGGTTACAATACAAACGTATTTCTTCATATTCCTGCCGATAGTCCTTGCTACGTCAAGCACATACTGCAAATCCGCCGAGCCGTCTTCGTCAGGTGGCGTGCCGACAGCCGAAAATATAACTTCGCTATCGTCAATACATTCAGCCAGATTTGTAGAAAATTTCAGCCTTCCGCTTCTTAAATTTTTTATTATCAGTTCATCTAACCCCGGTTCGTAAATAGGAGAAATCCCTTGTTTCAAATCCTCAATTTTTTTCTTATTTACATCAACGCAGACTACATTCACGCCTGTTTCTGCGAAACAAGTGCCGGTTACAAGTCCGACATAACCCGTGCCTACAATAGTTATATTCATATGTATGCTCTTTTTTTCAGCGTGCAAAAATAATAAAAAAAATGAAAATCAACCTTTGTTTTAATGAAAATATGTTTTGAACTTAATTTTTTCCGTTTTCCGTATTACGAAATTAGGTTACAAAAAACTGAAATCAAATTCCAGCGTGCTGGAATTTGATTTCAGGAAAGCCAAAGCAAACTTACTGATAATCAAAGAGAATTTATAACAAATTGGAATGTTTTTTTGATTAAATAAATGTTGAACCGAATGATGTTTAATTTTGAATTAAAAAAATTATTGTATCTTTGCCGCCTGAAAAAATGAATTTTGTAATTTATAAATTGAAATAATGAGTTTAAGAATTGTAGTTTTAGCAAAGCAGGTTCCCGACACACGTAACGTTGGGAAAGATGCAATGAAAGAAGATGGCACTGTGAATCGTGCAGCCTTGCCCGCAATTTTCAACCCTGAGGATTTGAATGCGTTAGAGATGGCATTAGAGATCAAGGATAAGCATCCCGATGCAACAATCAGCGTTATGACGATGGGACCAAGCCGTGCAGCGGAGATAATAAGGGATTCTGTTTATCGCGGTGCCGATAATGGTATAGTGGTTTCAGATCGCAAGGTAGCAGGTTCGGATACGCTTGCCACGTCTTACACTATCTCGCAAGCCATAAAGAAGTTAGGTAATGTGGATTTGGTATTGTGTGGGCGTCAGGCGATAGATGGCGACACTGCACAGGTAGGTCCGCAGGTTGCGGAGAAGTTAGACGTGCCGCAAATCACTTATGCGGAGGAATTGATTGAGGTAAGCGAAAAATCAATCAGGATAAAACGCCGCTTGGAACGTGGTATAGAGGTGGTTGAAAGTAAGTTACCATGTCTTATAACGGTTCATGGTTCGGCTAATCCTTGCCGCTTCTCTCATGCAAAAAGAGTTATGAAGTATAAACACGCAATTTCTGCTTCCGAAGCAGCGGAACGAGGCGTTGATACCGCAAAACTCTGGGCTGAAAAGCCATATCTGAAAATTGAAGAATGGAATGCAACCGACATAATGGCGGAGGACGAGCGTCTTGGCTTAACAGGCTCGCCTACAAAGGTTAAAAAGATTGAGAATGTGGTGCTTGCAGCAAAGGATAGTGTGCATTTAACTCCATCCGATGAGGATTTGGACGGGTTAATGAAAGAATTGATTGCAGCACATATTATAGGATAATATTAAAACGAAAGAAAAGATGAATAATATATTTGTTTATTGTGAAATAACTGAGGAAAGAACCATTGCAGACGTGAGTTTGGAGTTGCTTTCCAAAGCAAGAAAACTGGCAGATGAGTTAAAAGTTAAGGTGGAAGCAATAGTTGCGGGTGCAGATGTGAAAGATATTGAAGCACAACTTTATCCTTACGGCGTGGATTGTATTAATTATGCTAACGATGCGAGATTGTTCCCATATCAAACCCTGCCTCACTTCTCTATTGTAACCAAACTGATTAAGGAAAGGCAGCCACAGATTGCTCTTTTCGGGGCTACTTCTGTTGGAAGGGACTTGGCACCGCGTGTTGCTTCGTTTCTGCGTTGCGGATTGACGGCTGACTGTACTTCATTGGTCATTGGCGAACACGAAGACAAAAAAGCAGGCAAGATTTATAAGGACTTGCTTTATCAAATTCGCCCTGCCTTCGGCGGAAACATCATCGCAACCATCATAAACCCCGAAACAAAGCCTCAAATGGCTACCGTACGTGAAGGAGTTATGAAAAAGGAGATATATAATAAGGAGTACAAAGGCGAAATGAACGTTTTGAATGTTGCGAATTACGTTAATGACAGCGATTTCTGCATAAAAATACTTGAAAGACAGATAGAACAGCAGAAAATTAACATAAAAGCGGCACAGATTATTGTTTGCGGCGGCTATGGTATGGCAGGCGTGAAAGATGGCTTTAAGTTGATACATCAGTTGGCGGAAGTACTTGGCGGAGAAGTAGGAGCAACACGTGCGGCTGTTGATGCCGGCTTGGCGGAACACGAACGTCAGGTAGGGCAAACAGGAGTTACCGTTCGCCCTAAACTTTATATTGCGTGCGGAGTTTCAGGTGCTGTTCAGCATCGTGCAGGTATGGCGGAGAGTTCAAAAATTATTTCCATCAATACCGATATTAACGCCCCTATTAACGCCATTAGCGATTACACAATAACGGGTGATGCCGGCGAAATAATACCAAAACTGATTGCTCATTACAAAGCAAACAGTAAATAATTAAATTACGAATTAAAAACAAAGAAAAAAATGGCTAATAACTTTTTTACAGATAATGAAGGCTTGAAATTTCATTTGCATAACGAACTTATGGAAGAAATTATCAGGCTAAAAGAAAAGGATTATGCGGATTTCGGCAAGTTTGACTATGCACCCGAAAATTACAACGATGCAATAGACAGTTATGAGAAAGTTCTGGATATTGTAGGTGAAATAACAGGCGAGGTTTTGGCTGTAAACGCCGAAGAAATTGACCATGAGGGTCCGCAGGTTGTTGATAATGCTATCGTATATGCAAAAGGTACGACTCGCAATCACGAAGCACTGACCAATGCAGGCTTGTATGGAATGAGCCTTCCACGACAATACGGCGGCTTAAACTTCTCTTACGTTCCTTATGTAATGGCTGCGGAGATTGTTTCCAGAGGAGATTGTGCCTTTGCTAACATCTGGGGATTGCAGGATTGCGCAGAAACCATTTATGAGTTCGGTTCGGAAGAGATAAAGAATGAATACCTGCCACGTATCAATAAAGGAGCGACCTGTTCTATGGATTTAACCGAACCCGATGCAGGTTCCGACTTGCAGGCTGTTGGATTAAAGGCATCCCTTGACGAAAATAACTGCTGGAGGTTAAATGGCGTTAAGCGTTTTATTACAAATGGTGATGCGGATATTAAATTAGTACTTGCGAGAAGCGAAGAAGGGACAACGGATGCAAGAGGTTTGTCGTACTTTGTTTATGATCGTAACAGTAATGCCATAACTATTCGCCGTATAGAGAACAAACTCGGTATCAAAGGCTCACCTACGGCTGAACTTGTGTTCAATAACGCACCTGCAAAACTCGTTGGAGACCGCAAACTCGGTCTTATAAAATACGTTATGACGCTTATGAACGGAGCAAGGCTTGGAGTGGGGGCGCAATCGGTAGGTTTGGCTGAAGCGGCTTATAGAGAGGCGTTGCAATATGCACATGAACGGGAACAGTTTGGAAAAGCTATCAAAGACTTCCCGCAAGTCTATGAGATGTTGGCAAATATGCGTGCAAAGATTGACGCTTCCCGTACTCTGCTTTACGAAACCGCTCGTGCCGTTGATATGACTAAATCGCTTGATGCCCTGTCAAAAGACCGTACTTTGCAGCCTGAGGAACGTCAAACACTGAAAAAATACCAGCGTTTGGCTGATATGTTGACTCCTTTGGTTAAGTTGTTCTCGTCAGAGTTCGCAAATCAGGTCTGCTATGACACTATACAAGTCTATGGTGGCTCCGGATTTATGAAGGATTATCCTGTGGAGCGTATGTATCGTGATGCAAGGATATTAACTATTTATGAGGGGACATCACAACTGCAAGTTGTGGCAGCCATAAGAGGTATTATTCAGGGAACTTACCTTTCCAGAATTAAGGAATACGAAGAGGTTGCCGTAAAACCTGAATATCAGGCTGTAAGAGACCGATTGATAAAAATGAGAGAGCGTTTTGAAACAATGGTTGCAAAGGCTAATGAATTCGGAACCACATCAGAAAGTTACGATTTCAATGCTCGCCGTCTTGTAGAAGCCGCAGGCTATCTTATAATGTGCAATCTGTTGCTCATAGATGCAAATAAAAACGATATGTTTGCGTCTTCGTGTGCCATCTTTTCAAAATACGCTCAGGCAGAATTGGAAAAATCCGCTGCATACATAGAAAATTTTGATGTATCCATATTAGACAGTTATAAAAGCGTCTTTATGGAATAATAATTTTTTATTTATTATTTGTTTAGCCCGTTGTGTTTTTACAACGGGCTTTTTTGATTTCTACTGATAGTATTCTATATTACTGATTATAATAGAATAAGGGACTTTTGCTTCACTGCGAAATTCCGTTTCCTTAATTACGTTTCCTTTTGAGTCGTAAATCATTTGATAATCCCAGCGATAAACTTCTTCTCCACTCTCATCAAAAGCCGCAACCTCTGTTACATTGTTGTTCCCATCATATTTAAATATGCGGTGATGAGCATATACTCCATTCTCATCGTAATATATTCTCTTTATTAGATTGTTTTGTTTGTCGTAAGTGCCTGAAGATTTGTCCGTAAGTTTGCCTTCGCCGTCATATTCCGTGTATTCTATTGGATTTCCCTTCTTATCCCTCTTGTAAAAACTCTTTTCAAAGATGTTACCTGCTGCATTAAAGCAGTTGGTCTCAGTATGAAAACCTTTCTTATCGTATTTGAAGAGATTCTTTTGCGCTAATTTTCCTTCGTTATCATAAAAAACCTTAGTCGTTAGCAGTTCTTTGTCATCGTAAAAGAGTTTTGTGGAATACACCAACTCATTTACCGAATCCAAAACCTCATCCGAAATAAGCAAATTTTTGTTATTATACGTTGATGTTACGGTTCTAATCTGCTGATTCAATGAATCATAATAGGTAGTTACGGTTTGCATACCCTGTTCGTTGTAATGCGTAACCTGCCTGCTCATTAGATAACTTGCTTCGGCAGTTCCCATTTTGTCAATCGCCTTATAGATAAGGGATTCTATTGTTTTAACTTTACCATTCAGTCCTGCATTTTCCGCATCGGTCTTTTTGTTCTGTGCCGACAGCGAAGTAGCCGCCAGCAACATCATAATAATAAGTGTTTGTTTTTTCATATTGAACTATTTGTTTGATTTATGGCGGCAAAATTACAACTTATTTTTCAAAAATCAATAGATATGGCAAAAAAATACAATTACATACGTTTGCAACCTAATTATATTCATCCAAAACAGGGTTTTGAATGAAAAAAATGGCATATTGAAAAATTTTTATACCTTTGCAACCAATTTACAAAAGACTATATATGAGTATTTTTAACTTTAAGGCGGGCAAAACGAAGTCGTTAGCGGATTTTTCAGTATTACATACCGATATTCATTCGCATTTGATTCCCGCTATTGACGATGGGTCGCAGGATATGGAGACTTCGTTGTTGTTATTGAAGGAATTAAGAGATTTGGGGTTCAAAAAGGTTATAACCACACCTCATATCAAAAACGAGATATTTCCTAACGATGTAACCAAACTTGAATCCCTTGCCGACAATCTGCGTAAAGCCGCTGAGGAACAGGGTATTAACATAGCGATAGAAGTTGGTGCGGAACATCTTGTTGATGATGATTTTCATAAAAGGATATTGCAGGGACTCTTTAAGACCTTCGGCGACAACTATTTGTTGATAGAACTGCCGTTTATGTATGTTCCGCTCGGCTTTAAGGAGTATTTGTTTGAACTGCAATGCAATAACTATAAAATAATCCTTGCTCATCCCGAACGCTATCTTTATTGGTATGATGAGAGGAATAATTTCAAGGAATTGAAAGACAGCGGTATAATATTTCAGTCAAATATCAATTCTTTCGTTGGTTATTATGGTAAGCGGGAATATAATCTTGTGAGGTGGTTTGTGGAGAACGATATGGTGGAACTTGTTGGCAGTGATACACATGGAATAAGGCACATAGAGGCTTTGCATAAGGCGTTGTTGTCTCCTTTACTTGGGGATTTAATTCGTTCGGGTAGGTTAATCAATAACAGGTTATAGGATTTTGAAATAATAAATAAAATAAATAAAAAATGGCTTTAATTAAATCAATATCAGGTTTCAGGGGAACAATAGGCGGAGTTCCCGAAGCAAATCTTACTCCTGTGGATATAGTTAAGTTTTCTGCTGCGTTCTCTCAGTTTATTAAGGAAAGCAGCGGAAGAGATAACGTAACAATAGTTACAGGCAGGGACGCGAGAGTATCGGGTGAGATGGTAAATCGGTTGGTTGTCGGCACGCTTACGGGTATGGGAGTAAGGGTTATTGACACCGGATTATCCACAACTCCTTCCGTTGAAATGGCTGTTACGGAACATAATGCCGATGGGGGAATTATTCTCACGGCTTCGCATAACCCTGCTCAGTGGAACGCTTTGAAGTTGCTGAATGCAAAAGGTGAGTTCATAAATGCGGAAGAGGGCAAACGGGTTCTTGACCTTGCGGCTGCCAATCGGTTCAACTTTGCGACCATAGAGCGTTTGGGTGAATACATAGAGGATAACAACAGCATAGAGAAGCATATAGATAAGGTTATTGCTTTGGATCTGGTTGATGTGGAGGCTATTCGCAGGGCTAATTTCAAGGTTGCTATTGACGGAGTATGCTCTACGGGTGGTATTGTCCTGACTCAACTGCTTGAGAGGCTGGGTGTGAGAGACATAGTGGCGTTAAACGCTGAACCGACGGGCATTTTCCCGCACAACCCCGAGCCTTTGCCGGAACATATCACGGATTTGTGTCGGGCAGTCAGGGAAAACAAATGTGATGTTGGCTTTGTGGTGGATCCTGACGTGGATAGGTTGGCAATAGTATGCGAGAACGGAGAACCCTTTGTTGAAGAATATACTCTGGTTGCTGTGGCTGATTATGTTCTTTCCAAAACTGCGGGGAACACAGTGTCTAATCTGTCTTCTTCAAGGGCGTTACGTGATGTTACGGAGAGGTATGGTCAGCACTATTCGGCGGCTGCTGTTGGTGAAGTGAACGTTGTGGAGTGTATGAAGGCGACTCAGGCTGTCATAGGGGGCGAAGGAAACGGCGGAGTGATTTATCCGGCGTTGCATTACGGGCGAGACGCACTGGCAGGTGTCGCATTGTTTTTGTCGTTACTTGCCAATAAGGGAATGAAATGCTCTTTGCTGCGAGCGACTTATCCTAACTACGTCATATCAAAGAATAAGATTGAACTGACTCCCGATATTGATGTTGATTATGTCCTGAATCAGATTGCCGAGAAGCACAAAGACGAAGACATATCCACCATTGACGGCGTTAAAATCAACTTTCCAAACAACTGGGTTCATCTTCGGAAAAGCAATACCGAGCCAATAATACGCATATACAGCGAAAGCAATACGGCGGAAGAGGCTAACGCTTTGGCAAATGAAATAATTAAAGAAATAAAAGCGTGCATCAACAGGTCAGAGCCAAAAAACATTTAGGACAACACTTCCTTACAGACCATTCAATCGCCCAACGGATAGCATACAGTTTGCAATTGTCGGCGGAGGTTTTGGAAATAGGAGCGGGGATGGGTATTTTGACACGGTATCTGCTGCAAAACCCTATGGTGAAATCTCTTTCTGTGGTGGAGATTGACGCAGAAGCCGTTGATTATTTAAGGCTTCATTTTCCCGAATTGACCATTCATCAGGGTGATTTCCTGCAAATGAACCTGCGGAAACCGATAAGCATAGCAGGAAACTTCCCTTACAACATATCAAATCAGATTTTGTTTAAGATATTTGCCGACAGGATGATGGTAGAGGAGGTTGTTGGAATGTTCCAAAAGGAAGTCGCCGAAAGGATTACGGCAAAGGAAGGCACAAAGGCACGAGGCATTTTAAGTGTTTTGCTGTCTGCCTGCTACCGAATGGAGTATCTGTTTACGGTGAATGAGGATGTGTTTAACCCTCCTCCCAAAGTGAAATCTGCCGTTGTACGTATGACAAGAACCAATATCTCAATCCCTTGCAACGAAGTCCTGTTTCAAAAAGTGGTAAAGACCGCTTTCAATCAGCGAAGGAAGATGTTACGAAGTGCCTTAAAACCTTTAAACATACCCTTAACCGCTTTGGATGATGATATATTGAGCAAACGTGCCGAGCAACTCTCGGTTGAAGAATTTATAATGATAACTCAAAAACTTAATAACCAATGACAACAATAGTTATTGAAGCAGTCCTGATAGTGATTGCCAACTGTATGGATACCCTTGCCGTATCCACCGCCTGCGGACTTCAAAAGGTAATGACGGAAGCCCGAAGCGTTTTTATGGCTCTTATTTTTGCTGTGGTTCAAACTCTTATGCCGTTTGTGGGGATGGTTCTTGGAGAGGTACTGTCGGGCTTCACGGTTGATATTGGGCGGTATATATCCTTCTCACTCTTCGTTGTGATAGGCTTGAAGGCGTTATGGGAAGCGAGGAAAACCAAAATCAAAGACCGCATTTTTGACATCGGCAGGCTGTCAGTGCTTATTATGCTTGCTTTTGCGACCTCTATGGATGCCTTAATTATCGGTTTAAGTTTAGGATTGCAGTGGTCGTTGAGTCAGTTGGTGCTTACGTTGGTGCTGTTTTTCATTTTCACGCTTGGTTTTGCGTGGATTGGCGTACGCATAGGCAGCAGATTATATTTCGTAAAGCCGAATTACGCTTTGGCTATAGCGGGTGTGATTTTCATATTGATGGGTATAAAAATTCTCCTTTTTTGATATGGAAACCTCCAAACGGCGTTTCATTTTTTTAGAACCTAGGTTTCATTTTTCTGAAACCTAGGTTTCGTGAAATTAGAACCTAGGTTTCATTTTGACGAAACCTAGGTTTCATTTTTTTAGAACCTAGGTTTCATTTTTCTGAAACCTAGGTTTCATTTTTTTAGAACCTAGGTTTCATTTTTCTGAAACCTAGGTTTCATTTTTCTGAAACCTAGGTTTCATTTTTTTAGAACCTAGGTTTCATTTTTTTAGAACCTAGGTTTCGTCAAATTAGAACCTAGGTTTCATTTTTCTGAAACCTAGGTTTCGTTAAATTAGAACCTAGGTTTCATTTTTCTGAAACCTAGGTTTCATTTTTTTAGAACCTAGGTTTCATTTTTCTGAAACCTAGGTTTCGTGAAAATGAAACGCCGTTTGGTGAAAAATGTAAAAAGATTTTAGTACTTTTGTAGCCCAAAATAACAAAAATATATGAACCGAACACAACTTGTAAATCTCATAAAACAAAAACAATCACTGCTTTGCGTTGGTTTGGATAGCGATATTGACAAATTACCTGCCTGCGTGATGGATACCGAAGACCCTGTCTTTGAATTTAATCGGGCTATTATTGATGCCACTTTGCCGTTTGCCGTTGCTTATAAGCCGAACCTTGCTTTTTATGAGAGCAACGGGGTGAAAGGAATGGTCAGTTTGCAAAAAACAATGGCGTACCTTAACAACCTGAAAACCCAATGCTTCACCATCGCCGACGCAAAACGCGGCGACATCGGCAACACCAGCCAACAATATGCTCGGGCTTACCTCTCACCCGAAGGCGATTTTAACTTCGACGCTATGACCGTTGCTCCTTACATGGGCAGCGATTCGGTGAAACCATTCGCCGTTTATCCCGACAAATGGGTCGTATTGCTTGCTTTGACTTCAAATAAGGGTGCTATGGATTTTCAGTTCATAAAAAACGAATCGGGCTTGCGACTGTTTGAAGAAGTCATATTGAAATCACAACAATGGGCAGAGAATCTGATGTTTGTGGCGGGTGCTACACAGGCTTCGCTCTTTCGAGATATACGAAAGGCGGCACCGAATCATTTCCTTCTTGTTCCCGGTGTTGGTGCTCAGGGGGGTAGTATTGACGAGGTGTGCGATAACGGATTGACAAACGACTATGGGTTGTTAATCAATTCCTCACGTAATATAATCTTTGCCGACAACACCGCAGATTTTGCCCGAGTTGCCGCCGCCAAAGCCGAAGAGATGTGCAGTCAAACCCAAAAATACTTTTAATCTATGAAGCGATTGATGATTTTATGCGGGATGTTGCCTTTTATGTTTGCGGCTTGTGAGGTGGAGTTTGACCCTAACAGCGAATGGAAAGAAACAACCATTGTTTATTGTTTGTTGGATCAGGACGATGATACCACATTTGTACGTGTCGAAAAGGCATTCCTCGGCGAGGGAAATTACATTGATTTCGCCAAAGTCAAGGACAGTATTTATTATAAGGAAGATGACCTTGACGTAAAGATATATGGCTATAACTCATGGGACAATGTGAATCCCGCACAGGTCATTCCGTTCCAATACACAACCGATTACGCAAAACCCGAAGGCGAATTTTACAGTGCCGAAGCCCCGATATATTATGCTCTTACGGCGGGTCAGTTCAATATAAACCGAACCTACAAACTTGAAGTCCGCAATGTGAAAACGGGAAATGTGGTCTCATCAACACTGCAACCCTTAGGTAATTACACCATTACCAAGCCTGAAAATAACAAGTTCTCCTTCAAGTACGACAAAGGCAAATACAAGATGGATATTCAGTGGAATAATCGCAACAGTTCCTCACCCGGTGCTATGCCTAAACTGTATCAGCCTGTTTTTCGCTTTTATTACAAAGAACATAACGAGGAACGCTTTGTAGATTTGCCGCTTGGAAAGGTTGTCAATACCTATCCCACGACACATTCTCTTTATTATACGGCATCGCTTGACGGAATCCTCAGTGCCATAAAGGCACGTCTGAACAACGGTCAGCCGAAAGCCTGGACCGACCGCATAAACTGGATGGAGCTTTTCCTGACCAGTTGTGATGTAACGATGTATGACTATATCAATATCAACAATGCCGACAACAATCTGCTGACCGACCGACCTCTTTATACCAATATAGATAATGGCATTGGTCTTTTTGCCGCCCGCAGAACAAAAATCAATGTTGTTTTCACCGATTATCCTGTTGATGCAAGGGCTGCTTTTATGGACGGATTGGTTGCTCTGGGAATAGGATTTGAGCAATGATTGTTACGGAAACAACTTTGGTCAAATCATACAGCCTTTATATGACATCAAAATCAATCAACTGAAAAAATATATCTTCCTTACGAATGATTGGAAGAGTCCCTTTCAAATCCATAAAAACGAGATTGAACGGAGAGCGTTTCACGAATGAAGGTAAATGAAAGTATGTTCCCTTTTTGAGATTTGCCCCTAATCCAACGTATAAATTAAGAAAAGAGACAGGTTTTTTGTTGCTTACGTTGTTTGGTTTTTGAGGTAAATATGAAATGGTTTGTGCTATTGTGGCGATGCTGCTCGTAAGTATATTATTTGAAAAAGCATAATGATTATCGGGATTTCTCATTCGCCAGTCAATAGTTTCGGGAGTCCAGCGGTGGTAACAGTTAAAGGCTTGTGTGTTATCGTATATCTTTGTGCCGAAACCGATACGCACATCCAACGGAGCAATGAGATACAATCCCAAATGTTTAATATATGCGTTTGTAGTCTGAGCATTGGCAACACCAATCACAAAGTCATATCCTTCTTCCCTTGCAAGAGCATACGTTTTTGCTGCAAGATTGGAAAAAAGTCTCTTTCCGCCGTATTGAGGGTCGGTTGCAACGTTTATAGGCAGTATTCCACGGCATTGAGAGCCGAATATGTTCATTTCAACGGGTAATCCAATGTAATGAGAAATCATTTTGTCCTCATCAAAGGCATTATAACCAATACATTTTCCCAAAGGATTTTCTACATATTGCCATTTAAGGAAATCAGGAGTAAATTTTGTTGATTTTGGAAAGGCTTTTTGCAGAAGCGAACACGTTTTTTGTATTGACAGGTTGTCTAATTCTACTTTTCTTATTGAGTATTCCATAGTTTAAATTATTGATTATATGTTTTTAATTTCAAAAATATCTTCAAGCCAGCCGTCTAACGAATACTTGTGATACGTTTCCGCCGCAAGTGTTTCCTGATATGGAGTGCGTATAAAATCTTCCGATATTTCCGGTTTCTCTCTGTCTATTATCAAAATGTTGTCAGGTGAATAGAAATCATACTTTGCTATTTCTGTATTGGTTGTTATGAGTTTGCGTTTTGCGCCAAGGACTTCGGTTGTACGCATAGTTAAGCCCAACTGATTTACACCCTGAATATCAACTATTACTTTTGAATTTGATATTATATCCAATACCTCATTTTTAGACAAAGACCTGTAACTAAATTCCTTTGCTTTGCAATGACGGAAGTTTTTATTAGTAAGAAAATAAAGATAAAAAATGCTTTTGCGTTGTAGGAACATATAATTAAAGAAAGTCCAGTTATGTTTCTTAGCCGTTGTTTCTATTTTCTTCAAAATGGTATATCTGTCCGTATGTGCAGAACCTATGAATGTCAGGTCGTATTTATATTTTTGTTTTGTTTCTTTGGCTATTTCTGCATAGTCATTCAAATAAAAAAGAGGGCGGAATATCAACTTATCACTGTGAGCCTCGCAGTCATTTCTATCAAAGGAATAGACCCTGTGAAAAAAATCTACGTAATTAAGTATATTTCTTTTCCAAAAAATGGCATCCCACATATAAAGAATGAAATGTGAGTTTAAGTTTCTTTGTCGTAATTTGGTAATGAACCAGACAGGCATTGCTTCAATGTTGATAACGAACACAATATCGTAAGGAGAAAGTTCAGTACAGAGGTCAATTTTTTTGTAATATCGGTCAATTTTTCCAAGCATTATCGATTTGAAAAATCGCAGAAAAATCTTTGCCCAAACGTTATTGCTTGGTCTTTCGTCAAAGAAATCAACTTTTGCACCCATATCCTCAATTCTTTTCCTTATTTGCTTCTCATATCCGAAAAACGAGGGGGCAAACATAAGTACCTTTTTATTCTCAAAAAACTGCAATTCATTTACTTTTGCCATACAATCAACACCTTATTATTTAGGAGGCTGCAAAGATACTAATTTTTTATTTGATTAAGAAAATGTTTCAATACGGCTCACCCCAACGCGGTAATTTTCTATAACTTGCGTAATTGGTATTATGTTTTACGCTTTTCTTTCTTTGCCGCAGGAAAGAGAATGTTGTTAAGAATCAAACGATAACCTGCACTGTTAGGATGAAGTTCCAAATCTGTTTTGGGATCACCTACAAAATGCTGATAATCCTCAGGATCGTGTCCGCCAAGGAAAGTCCATGTCCCCTTACCGTACTCTCCGTGAATGTAGCGAGCCTCTTCTATACTTTTATTCTCTCCAAGTATCAATACTGAAGCCTTGATATACTTCTTGTTAAATGCCGTTGTCTGCCCCATAAACCCCTTTATAATTCTCGTATGACACTGAGTAAGCATAGCAGGTATCCAATCCCATTTGGCAGAAAAGTCAAAGAGAACAAACAAGTCGTTTTTCTCATTCACAAGTTTTGCTCTCGATTGCGTAACATCAATATCCGAAATAGCATATTGATAAGGGTTGGTCACGATATGAAAGTTGCGGAAAGCGAAACACTTATTAAAGTCAAGTCTTTGTTGCGCATCTGCGTCCATAGGGTCGCCGTCGAAGGGCGTATCACAGATGTCTGTTCCCTCTGCAGCCAACGCAATGTCAAAACTGTCGGGTGCGGAACACATTGCGAACATAAAGCCACCGCCTGCAACGAAATCACGTATTTTTTTCACCACTGCAAGTTTCAGTTGCGACACCTTCTTAAAACCTAATTTCTTTGCCGTAGTTTCTTGCAGCATAACGTCATCCTGATACCATTTCTGGTTGCGATAATTTGCCCAAAACTTTCCGTATTGTCCCGTAAAATCCTCGTGATGCAGGTGAAGCCAGTCGTACATTGGTAAAACGCCACTGATAACTTCCTCATCATAAACCACATCGTAAGGAATCTCGGCGTAAGTAAGCACAAGTGTTACGGCATCGTCCCAAGGCAATTTACTTTTTGGTGAATAGACTGCTATTTTTGGGGCTTTGAGTAATTTTACAACGTCCATATTGACTTCCGGATCAGCGATTTGTGAATATATATTTTCTTTCTGTACATCTGCAATAACCTCATAGCTCACCCCTTTTAACTTACAAAGTTTTTCAATAGCCGAATTGTAAGCCATCATAAAACTTCCGCCACGATAATTGAGCATCCAGTCAACCTCAATTTCGTTTTGCAGAGCCTGATACGCTATTCCGTAACTTTTCAAATGGTTTTTCTGATTCTCATCCATTGGAATCATAATGTACAATGCCCGACTCTGCATAGCAAATGCAGACAATATTATAAATATAAGGTTCTTTATCTTCATAAAGCAATGTTTTTTTAGTTTGCAAAAATACAAAAAAAAGCAGTAGAAAGGCTGTCTTAATTTTGGTTCAAGACTATTTAAGAGTTTGCAAAGGTACTATTTTCTCTTAAATTGTCTTGAACCTTGTTCTATTGCAGAAATTCTTCCAATAATAGAAAGTAGAACCAGTAAGGAGACAACGATTTATACAGATTGTTTTAAGACTTATGATGGTTTGGCAGACTTTGGTTACAAGCGACATTACAGAATAAAACATTCTGATAATGAGTTTGCTAATGGACATAACCATATCAATGGAATAGAGAATTTTTGGGGATTATGCAAAGTTAGATTGAGCAAATATAGGGGAATACATAAACATAAATTTTACCTGCACTTGAAAGAGTGTGAATTTAGATATAATAACAGAAATACAGATCTTTACAAGTATTTATTAAAGGTCATCAAGGAAAATCCTATTAA
>JAISTG010000049.1 GCA_031272705.1 Bacteroidales bacterium
TTCATTTTGCCCTCAACAAGCCGATTTTTGATGTGCGTATGAATTTGAAAGATGTCGCCGATGGCAAGCGTATCCAAATCTTCAAAATTCAGAAACTGAATCTGCGCCTGCTCAACGCCGTTATGCATCAGTTCGTCGGCAAACATCTGCAACAGTGTGGATTTCCCGCAACGCCGCACCCCCGTAATGACCTTGATTATATTCTGGTCTTTCAGGTTACGCAGCATTTGCATATATTGTTTCCGCTCAATCAAATTGTTCTCGTGCCAACTGCTTTTGTATTGGCTACGCCCAAATTGCTCACGCTCGGCAATTCAAACAAGTTTGATTGCACTTGCTTAATCGCAATTTTCTATATTTTGAGATTCGGACATACTTATATTCGTTTATTGTTGTTTCTTCCTTCTTAATTTCCTTGTCGGATTTTTATCATATTCCTGTTTTAACTTGCAAAGTTCCGTTCCCTCTGTAATTACATCATCTCTATAATTCGTGTAGAATTTCAATAATGCTGTAAATTTGGGATTTATGTTTTCTGTTTGCAGTGCGTAAATCTGTTTTGATGAATAAGGTCTTCTAATTCAGCCGTTTCCTTATCGTTGAGGTTGCTAAATGTTTCGTGCCAACATTGCCACCACGCATTTTGAGAAATCGGATATGGATTGTCCTTTTCACCAAGCCATACAAAATCATTGTTTCTGGCATATTAAGGATTTTGAAAAATTCGTTTTCGTTCCTGCCAAATGCTTTTTCAAAAAAATCTTCTTCGCTACCGACCTTGCCTTTTATTGCATTCAAAACTGCTTGAATGGCTCTGACGTACTTTCTGTTCCACTGTTTGCCGAGATAATCGCGATTAAAACGGTCTTCGCCCGTAATTGGATGAAATTTCATTGGAAACGAATAGATTGTTACATCCAACTCTTTGCACAAATCAACATTGAGTCGCAAACGGCTGTAAAAATCTTTCGGCTCGTCTTTGAAATTGTAGAGAATATAATTTGAAAAATTTCTCATAAATGTAAATTCAATTTCTGCCCTTCCTATTAACAGTTGCAAATGCCAACTATCCTGTTATTTGTTTGAGAAAATTTTGTTCACCTGTTTTTATGTACTTTCCAACGATTTTTTGCGGAATTTATATCAATAACTCTTTGAGTTAAATCGCAACTCAATTCAGAATGAAGTTTTAATATTTCGTTTTTTGAAGAATTTGTAAATGTAATAGTTTTTTTCTTATAGTCATCATTAAATTCGTCCATATTTGTAATAGTTTGTTGTATTTCAGCGTGTTTCTGAACTATTAAAGAATTTTCTATTTTGTATTTTTCGTGCAGAAATATATCTAACGTGCGAGTACGTTCAGACATTATTTTAAACCAATCTTTAATGTCTTTAGCAGATACTTGACTCTTATATAGTTGATTTAGAAAGGCTTTATACAAATCCCGAATGTCTTTTACTTCGTTGATAAAATATTCTTTCAGGTAACGACTCTTGGTTAGGTTGTTTTGCACAGCAACAGCAATCCAAATACCAATTACAGAAGTTACAATAATTTCCGTAATTCCGATCCAATCAGAAACTTGCAAACCACACAACATTAGTTCTTGTTTATCCATATTTGCCTTTCTGTTGAATTGTTTGCAAAGTTAAAACGCCACCACGCCTCGTGGTCAATGGTTTTTGTTGGGTTTTGTTTGTCTTTACGTCGTATTTCCCACTGTACATAGGTTTCTTTTTCAATCATTTCAATCCATTCTGGTTCTTCATTTGAAACAATTATGATACGACTTTGCACATTTTCCAATCCAAAATCAAAAACAAGATTACCAAACGCTTCATCAAGAAATGATGAGGCGTAGCCATCGGGACCGTCTAAATTTACTTCGAGTTCCAATTTTTGTTCAAAGGCATTTTTGAATTTTTCATTCAGCACTTTGTGATAAAAATCTTCGCCAGAATCATCGCCTTGACGACAATATCTTGGACCCGGACTTTTTGAATAGTCTGCAATGACTATGCTAACTTTCTGTTCTTCCATATTTCTATGCAATTTTTATTTAATTCCCAATAATAGAAAGTTCCATTGAACTTTCGGTTTAATACTTTTGAATTTGCATTGTTTGAAAAATCTAACAATACATCGTTTGTAATAACAATCAAATTATTAATATAGTTTTCGTCTGCAATACTTTTAATTTTCGGCAACCCTTTGTTGCGGTTTATATCTTTGGTTGCAGAAGAATATTTTTTCTCAAATGCACGATTTAAAATTTCCTTATTATCAGATAAAAACATCTCTTTGATAATTTGCGAAAATTTTCTCTTTAGTGTACCCAAAATACCTTCGCCAATATCAGTCATTGTAAAACAAACATCAGTCTCGTTTTTATACCAAACGGAAAATAACCAATTTTTATTATGTTGGTTAGCGTGTTCAATTGAATTGGCACACATTTCCTGTGCAATGCTATACAATGGTCTAAAACTTTCTTCCACACCGGTTAAATGTTTCACGGAATTTTTGATGGCTAATCCAACTTCCTGATTACTCGTTTTATCAAAACCACGATTTACCATTAAATTTTTATGCGTCTTACTATAAAGGATTTTTCTTCCTTTCAAATCACACATATGGTCTGAAAAGCCAGATTCAAAAAACATTTTCTTGCAGTAATTGTTTTTTGGTAAATTGCATATTGTTTGTATGTTTTTTTGAGTTAATTTATTGATTTTTGAAAGTAAAACGCTGATACAACCAATATCAATGCTGGTTACTTGTGTAATATCCAGAGTAACAATTTGATATTTCTTTACAGAAGTTACATTTTCAACATCTTTAATAAAAGACAATACATTTTCAGGAAACTCAAGCAATGAGAAATCAGATTTTGCAGAAATAGTTATTTGTCTTGGTAGTCGATATTGATTAAGCTTCGGTTTTGCCTCTTGAAATGAATTTTTTTTATCGTTATTGCAAATGTTTCGTTGTCGTTTTTTCTCTGCCGATTTCTTTCTCAAACGCTCTAATTTTTTGTGCCTGATAAGTATGCGTTGAATGGATATTTGTATTTTTCGTTTTTTCATCGGCAACAAGATTACTTGATTTTAAAACAATTCTTCCAAAATTCTCGGCAAATCCTCATACAAATCCCCGTTGTAACCTTTGTGTGGTATATCAAGTTTGTTCAAAATTTCGCCAAACTTTTTGTAACCGTCTTTGTCCCGCAAAGCCACCCAATTTACATTCAATTCTTCTGCCTGATTTTTGTTTTGCTGCGATAAGGTATCAGCAATGAAAACGTCTGATTTTCTGGCAAATATAGCATCGGCGCTTTCAGGGTTGCCCTTTCCCATCAACTTTACTTCACAAAGATATTCCTTGCCGTTGTTGAGCAAATAAAAATCAATTTCTCTGTCAACTTTTTTGCCTTTGTCCTTTAC
>JAISTG010000073.1 GCA_031272705.1 Bacteroidales bacterium
ATTTTTCAAGACAAAAATCTATCGTTTTTTGGTTGTGTATTGGCTTCTTTTCGTTTGATTTGCATAAAACATTGTTCCGTAAAACTGAAACTTGATTACAAAATTCTATAATTTGATTACAGCGTTCTGAAATCAAATTACAGAAAATTAGAATCAAATTCTGGCGTTCTGTAATTTGATTTCAAGAAATTGAAAGGTCGTTTGGATATTTTATAATGAGTATGTACTTGTCTGTTTGTTCGCAAAAACTACTGCAAATGTGTATATTATTTTTGTCAGACAACATTTCATAAAATTTATTCTTCGGAAATGTCCTGCATATAGCGCTGATAGGCAGCGAAAACGTTGGCTCGTGTTAATGCTCCTACGAATTTACCGTTGTCGGTTATGATTATGGTGTAGCGATCCGAACCTTTGAACTTGTTAATTATCACTTCCATAGAATCATTTACGTCTGCAATGAAGTGAGGCGAATATCGCATGAAATCGGTTACCTTATACTTGTTGTAAAACTCAGGTTTGAAAAGCAGATGCCGCACATCGTCAAGCACAACAATGCCAAGAAATGTATTGTCCTTTGTAACTACGGGAAAGAAATTACGTGAAGACATCTCAACAGCCTTAACTATATCCCTTAATTTCTCATCCGGATAAAGTTTTACAAAATTGTATTCCATTAACTTGCGTTTATCAATGAATTGTAATGCCGAACGGTTTTTATCATGTGTTGTTAATGCACCCTGCTTTGCAAGACTCTCGGTATAGATAGAGTATTTTGCTATCGGCTTTACGACCAAATAACTCATCGTTGTTGCAATCATAAGGGGTGCAAACAGGGCATAACCACCAGTTATTTCGGCAATAAGAAAGGTAGCCGTAAGAGGTGCGTGCATAACACCGGACATCACCGCCGCCATTCCAACCAATGCAAAGTTGCTTTCAGCCACAGAAACAATGCCTGTGAGGTTTATAATTCTCGCAACGAGGAATCCGACAAATCCTCCGATAAATAAAGACGGAGCAAATGTTCCTCCCACTCCACCGGAAGAAAGGGTTACCGATGTAGCAAAGGCTTTGAGGACAATGATGGCGAACAAAACGCCGAGCAAAAGCCACTCATTGGAACGGTAATTAAAGAAAAAACTGTTTTGTAACAACGTTTCCGTATCGTTAGCCAGCAGATTGGTTAATGCTGTGTAACCTTCGCCAAAGAGAGGTGGGAAAAGAAACACCAGAACGCCCAAAACAGTACCGCCAACAATCAATTTCTGCCATTGAGAAAGCCGTTTGAATATCTTACTTACCCATTTGTTTATTTTCAAAAAGTAAATGGACGCAACAGCCGCAACCATCCCAAGTATCATAAAAGGAATGATTTTTGACAATTCAAAAGGCGTTGTAATCTTATAAAAAAACTCTACGTCCTGACCAAGAAAGAAATACGAAATCATCGCAGAAGAAATTGCCGATATAAGCAAAGGGATAGCCGTAGTCATCGTTAAATCCAGCATAAGCACCTCAAACACAAATAGAATGCCTGCTATGGGGGCTTTAAACACGCCTGCAATCGCTCCAGCCGCACCACAGCCTAACAGAGTCAGCATACATTTGTAATTCATTCTGAAAAAACTGCCGATATTTGAGGCTATGGCACTGCCCGTCAGTACAATCGGTGCTTCCAAACCAACACTTCCGCCAAAGGCAACGGTCAAAGACGAGGTCAGCATTGAGGAATAGCAGTGATGACGTTTCATTCTGCCTTTGCGTTTGGATATTGCGTAAAGCACTTTGCTTACTCCGTGCGACAGGTCGTCCTTTATAAAATACCTGATTACCAGAACGGTAAGCGTAATACCAATCATAGGATAGGCAAGAAAAAGAAAATTAGCCGTACTTTTTGAAAACCACGACAGATTGGTTATTAAGGTATAAGTATAATGAACTGTGTTTTTCAGGATAACAGATGCTAATCCGCAGAAAATTCCAACGAAAAAACTCAATACAATCATCGTTTGACGCTCCGTAAGATATTTCATCTTCCAAAGCATAATCCCTTTGTACGAAAGGTTTATATCCTGTTTCAAATTCCTTTTTCTACACGAAATCATTGTGCAAAAGTAATACAAATTTTGCAATCCGTTTAGTACAAAGACAAAAAAATGCCGTATAATAAAATCCGTATCACAGAAATATCCTTTCGTAAGTCTGAAATCAAATTTCGGCATTCTATAATCAAATTACAGAACGCTGGAATTTGATTATAGAAATTTATAATCAAGTTTCAGGATTCTATAATCAAGTTTCAGTTTTATGGGACTTTTTGCTATGAAAATCAAGCGAAAAGATACTCATCCACAACAAAAAAACGCCTAATTTTTATTGTGAAAAATGAAAATATGTTAGTTATTTGTAGTTTGCTAAATATATTGTAACCAATGAGTTATAATGTTATGATAAAATTTTATTGCATTTTTTTGTTGTAAAATGTTGCAAAATCAAAATGAAAGTTTTACTTTTGTCGCCGTAAAAAAATCAAAAAGATGAAACATCACATACAAAAAATATC
>JAISTG010000063.1 GCA_031272705.1 Bacteroidales bacterium
GGAACGGAAAGAAATCATTAGAATCCTGACAGAGTTTTCCGATGAATTGAGACTCTGCATTACGGATTTATTGATGGCTTATGACTTTCTGTATCAAATAGATTTCATTCGTGCAAAGGCGTTGTATGCGGGTAAAATCAAGGCAGGTCGTCCCATCTTTGAGAACCGACAGAATATAAACTGGTATGATGCCCGCCATCCTTTGCTTGAAGCCAGCCTTAAAGCACAGAGGAAAAGCATAGTGCCGTTGCGTATTGAGTTAAAGCCCGAAAAACGAATCCTTATCATATCGGGACCTAACGCAGGCGGGAAATCCGTATGCTTAAAGACTGTCGGGCTGTTGCAATATATGCTTCAATGTGGTTTGCTTGTGCCTTTGCGGGAGACATCCGAAACGGGTATTTTCACCAAACTTTACATTGACATAGGTGATGAGCAGTCTTTGGAGAACGATTTAAGCACTTATTCTTCCCATTTGTTGAATATGAAGCGTTTGGTGGAAGGAGCGGACGAACGGACTCTGTTTTTGATTGACGAATGCGGCAGCGGGACAGACCCGCATGTAGGAGGTGCGATAGCCGAAGCAATTATTGAGGATTTGAATGAAAAAAAGGCATTCGGCGTAATCACCACTCACTATTCCAATTTGAAACTTCTGTGCGATAAACCCGAAAATCACGGCACCATATTTAACGGGGCAATGCTTTTTGATTTGAAGGCAATGAAACCTTTGTACGTTTTGGCTACGGGGAAGCCCGGGTCAAGTTTCGCTTTTGAGATTGCAAAGCAAACGGGACTTCCAAAGCAGATAATAGAACGTGCGGCGGCAAAAACGGGCTCCGGTTTGATGGATTTTGAACGGCAGTTGCAGCAGTTGGAAGTTGATAAGCGGGAGTTGCAACAAAGGGAAGCGCAGTTTAATATGGCGGATACGCTGTTGGCGGAGACTTTTGCAAAGTACGAAAGGCTTAATGCCGACATTGAAAACCGCAAAGCCGCCATTCTTCACAAGGCAAAGGAAGAGGCAAAACAGATACTTGCCGATGCCAACCAAAAAATAGAAAAGACCATTGCGGATATACGTGCTGCCAACGCTCAAAAGGAAGCGGCGAACATTGCCCGTGAGCAGATTAAGCAAGATATTGAGCAGTTGGAACGGGACATCAAAGAGACAAAAAATCAATCCAAAACTCCAAAACCCCCAAAGACCGCACCCGACCATATTAATAATGTACCGATACACTTTGACCCTTCGCCCGTACGGGAAGGAGATTATGTATTGCTGGAGGGCAGTCGGAGTTTCGCACAGGTCGTAAGGGTGAAGCGTAACAGGGCTGAAGTGGCTTTTGGAAATAAAACTGTGAGCCTGCCTTTGAGCGAGATAAAAAAGGTGAGTGAGAAGTCGTATCGGCAGTATAATGAGCAGAAATCTCGCAGCAGCCGTAGCAATAACCGTTCAATTATGGATGAAATAAACAGTAAGCGAGCCGTCTTCAAGTATCAAATTGACATTCGGGGGCAGAAAGCGGAGCAGGCATTAACGCTCGTTGCCAAACAGATAGATGAGGCTCGGCTTCTGGGAGAAGGGGAGTTTGCCGTGCTGCATGGCAAGGGTGACGGGATATTGAAGTCGGTTATCCGTGAGTATTTGAAAACCTGTAGTGATGTAACGTCTTTTCGCCCTGCGACTTTGGAGAGCGGCGGCGAAGGAATAACAATAGTAAAATTAAACTGATGGGACATCCTTCAAACTTTGCAGGACATCCTTTAAACTTCGGAGGACATCCTTTAAACTTTGGAGGACATCCTTTAAACTTTGCAGGACATCCTTTTTTGTCCCAAATAAGAAATTATTTTTATGATAATGAAACAATTTGACAGCAATATGTGTCTATAAAACAGAAAAAAGAAATTAAAATATATACGGAAATGAAAGTAATAAAAAAAATTCAGATTTTAGTCCTTGCTCTTGCAGCCGTTGGTTTTGCGAGTGTTCAGGGACAGGAAAGCGTAGGAGCTCCTAACTTCAACTTTGAATATGGAGGTAATGGCTACAATGTGTCTTATCCTCCGGGATATTCTTGGACTCTGCCTGATGGAACGGTTGTTACTCCCGGCGTTACTCCCGGCGTATCTACCAATTATTCCAAGAATGCAGGCTGGCAGTTATGGCATGCACGCCACGATGGAAGCAGCAATTCTTCTAATCCTACACAGTTGTGGCAGACTTGGAGCCAAACTATTAATTGGGATACAGCGGAAAGTGGTCAAAAGTTTTGTGAACTTTATTCAAGTGGAACAGCCGACCAAACGAATGGATTATTGCCAAGACTTCCTTCTGCTATAGATACAAGCATTCATTACGCTGCAAAGATAGGTACTTCTATCGGCGGTTATGACGCTACAATGCTAACATATAATTTTAATGTAACGGCAAATAACTATCTTCTTACTTTTTATTATGCGGTAGTTATAGAAAATCCTTCCGGGCATGGACCGTATGAGCAGCCTTTATTCCAAATAGACGTAGTTTCGGGAGCGGCAAATGCGCAAGCATATAATTTGGTAAATAATTGTGCTTTCTTTGAAAGAAATATACTCTCTGTGCTGGCAGCAAATGACCCTCACTGGCATCCTGTAAATGGCAGTACGTCTTCAACGAGTTGGTGGTACTGTGATTGGCAAAGAATATCACTTAATCTTGCTGAAAAAATTGGACAAAATGTTGTAATTAGAATGCGTATTTGCGACTGCACACAATCAGGACACGGTGGCATGGCTTATTTTGTTGGAAAGGCAAGTGAACCCACCATTGAAATAAACGGCTGTTCTCAGGGAGATACGGTTGCTTATGCTGCTGCTCCTGCTGGTTTTGCCGGATATCAGTGGTATGTAAATACAACAGGATGTGTACCGGGAACAGTAGGTTGCGGTGAGCCTATCCCTGCAAGTCTCGGCGGCACAAACGATACTTTATTTATTCTGCAATCCAACAGAGATTCCATAATGGATCAAAATGGTAATGCTACTCAGTTGTTTTGTGAAATGACTTCTTCTTCCACAACAGGAATTGCTTGCAAGGGTTATTTATCCGCATCTCTTACGGATACAAAGCCAAGTCCGGGCTTCATTGCCCGCAACACAAGCACTTACAGCCACCCTTTACCAAAAGAAGGAACGCTTGATTTCTGGTTTCAAAATACCACCTTTGAAAATAGAAACAATACCAAACCGCATTATTATTGCTGGATAGTAGATGGAACGGATACGGTAGCGGAATGGACAAGTACTTCTGCTCCCGGCGGCACAAATACCGATTTGGATACCAACCTCAAATCCCCTTCCTATACTTTTACAACCTGCGGCGCACATACCGTAAAGTTAATAGCCTCTCACTATGATCCTGTACAGGGCTGGTGTGAATCATCCGTAACCAAAGATATATTTATCCCTTGTATTAATATGATGCAGGATACCTTAATATGTGTTAATTCCGAATATACGTCTTATGTTGAAATAAGCAATTCAACGGATTTGACTAATCCTAATCTATTTTGGTTCCATACCAAAGACACGGATACCTTAAGCACATCAACTTCCTACACTCACACTTACGACGAAGGAGATACCCTGATTGTAAAGGTTACGACAGGCTTTGGCAGCAATCCCGAAATCATAATGTATGATACGCTCGTGGTAGATGTGCAAGCCTTTCCTGAAATACAACTGACAGGAGATACTATTCTCTGCATGGGACAATCCACAAACATAACAGTACAGGATTTAAGCGGCACGGTTGTCGGCTTCAAATGGATGTATTATCCGCCGACTGCTGAGGGTTATCCGGGAGTAGATGTAGGAACAAACCTCAACCCAATACTGCCTTCCTTCCAACCTTATCAGGATACTACCATATATATCCTTGTACAGACCTCGCAGGGTTGCAGGGTTTATGACTCCGTTACAATACATGTTACCGACCCTGTAATACATTCCGACACCACTAAGGTATGTCCGGGCGGCGAGGTTAGACTGTGGGGAACTAACGCTGCTTACTACTCATGGACTGCAAGCCCTAATGACCCTATGTGTCCGACTGATACGGCTACCACATTCTCAACAACTCCTAATCAGACTACAACATACACCATGAGCGGATACGGCTCTAACGGATGCCATTCAGAGAGAACGCTCACCATAGAAGTAATACCTTTCCCTGTTGCTACCATTGAATACACCCCTGCTTACGTAGATATATCAACTCCAACCGTAAGTTTCGTGGATGTATCTAATGACGGTGCGACCTCCGTTTGGAACTTTTCCGATGGCGGAAATGCTACATGGCGCAGTGGAAATTACAGTTTCAGAGACGTGAGTGGTGATTCCGTATGGATAAAACTTACAAGCAGAAACTCCCTTGGTTGCGGAGACGACACCTTAATCTGGCTTCCTGTCCGTATAAACACTGTTTGGGTGCCTTCCGCTTTCACGCCTGACGGAGACGCTTTGAACGATTATCTGTTCTTCTCCACTCTAAACACGCTTTACGATTTAAGTTTTGAGATATTCAATCGTTGGGGAACGGTGGTCTATTCCTTCTATTCCAAGCAGTTTGATGCTCAATCTGCAGGTGCGAATGCTGCATCCTCGCTCGGCTGGGACGGAAAGATAAACGGCAAACCAGCCCCTCAGGGTACATACGTCTATCGTTTGCAGTACCGAATGAGCGGGGCGCAAAAGGTTTATGACCAGACCGGTACCATAAATTTAGTGAAATAAAAGAGAAATTTTTGTTGATTTTTATTTTTATAAGTTGCAAATTCGTTATGAGTTTGCAACTTCTTTTTTTTGCACTTGTCTTAATCTCATTTTCCGAATGACTAAAACTCTCGCCGAGTTTAGGTCAAACTCCAGACGAGTTTAAGCCAAAGTCGGAGAATAATCGTTTAATACTTATAATCAATTAGTTACAAAGGGCGATGTCGTTCATTATTTTTTCCATGCCCAAAAGTTCGGAACACGTTATAATAGAGCCTATTATAACGCCCAAGATACCGTGAGAATTGATGTTTTGTCCTGTCAAAAGCAGGTTAGGAATCTTGGTTCTTTGGCTCACCAACGACTGCATTGGGAAGTTTTTATCTCTCAATATGCCGTACATAGAGCCTTCTTTGGTGGCGGTGTAATCTCTGTATGTAAGTGGAGATGAAGTATATACACTGTCTATTGCTGCTTTCGTGCCGGGAAATTCATTTTCTAACAGGTCTAAAAGCAATGAAGCCTTTTCCTGTTTGAAGGCTTCATAATCCAAACCTCTGTGATTCAGGATTGTATTTGCCCATTTATTCACCTGAGAAAAAGGCATATAGGCTATGATTTGTGCGGAAGTAGCGAACGGATTATGTTCATTTTCACACTGATGCATATACAAATAACTTTGCGGAAAGCGTTTTTCATCGTAATTATTACAAGCCCACACATCAGGTTTTTCATAGTAATAGAAGTTGGAATTAAGGTATTTAAGGGTTGTATCTTCCTTAAACTTTATGAACACTGTAAAGTTTGAGATGGTATTTTCCAGACTGTTTATCCGTTCTTTATATACTTTACGAATGAGTTTTGAGTGAATTTTCTCCATCGTTACCTGCGGATGTATGTTGGAAATGAAGGTTTTGGCGTGGAGTTCGTTGCCATTGGTGAGGCGAATGTTTGTAATGCGTTCCTCGTTACAAACAAACTCTTCCACTTCTGCTTGCGTATATATTTGTCCTCCAAACGATTGCATGGACGATGCAAGCGAACTCGCTATGGAATCGCTGCCTCCCACGATACGAAAGGCTGATTGGATATAGAAATTGTTGATAAGGGCGTGGATGTATGTTGGAGTCTTGCCTCTGATCCCTGCATACAGAGGTTGATTTGCTGTTAATACGTTCTGCAAAAGAGGGTTACGGGTGCAGGATTCAATGAATTCATCTACGGAAGTCTTGATATAATCGGCTTCAATATAAGAATTTGTATTCACCCTTTGCAGTTTATAGAGTGGGGAAGCGTTGGCAATCTCACGGATTTTGTTGATATACTTGGTGATGTCAGCCCGATTCTGCGGAAAGTTTTGCGATAACGTGTCTATAAAATGCTCAAATCCCGATGCATATTTGTACCTTTCGCCGTTGAAAGATATGATGTCATATCCGTCATTATCAAGACGTTTGAGCCGTACATCCTGCAAAAGATGAAGGTATTTGAAGAATTTGTACAGTACCTGACCTTCTTCCATAGAGCCGATATAGTGCATACCCGTATCGAACTTAGTACCTCGTCGGGAGAAAGTCTGCAAACAGCCACCGATTTGTCTGTTTTTCTCAACGATGGCTACCTTAAATCCGTTCTTTGAAAGTATGTAACCGCACACCAAACCACCTAAACCACTGCCCGCAATTACAATATCAAAATTGCTGTTCATTTGTATTTCGTTGTATGAATAGTGATTTTGGAGGTTGTATTTGCTATTTTATTATGAGTTTCTTAACGCAAAGTTTGCCTTCGCTTATTGCTTCTACCATGTACAATCCTGCAGGAATATGTTGGATATTCAGGGTTTTATGATTTTCATTCGGCTGTATCTGCGTTGTATATACTGTGTTTCCCTGTGCGTTTATGATGTTTATCAGAGTCTCTTTGCCGTTTTCCATAAGGGATATAGTAACTTCTTTTTCCGCAGGATTAGGGTAAAGTACTAATGGATTATTGGTTTCGTCAATTGAGGTTAAAGCGTTTGTTTCCGTATAATTGCGACCTGCAAGTTCTGTTACGCCGCTATTTGTTGGGTCTAACCAGGGAGCGAGCCTGCTATTATCGGCAGTTCCGTTGGAAGTCCAGTGATAAGACATCTTGCCATACCAATCAACTTTCTGGGAATTAGAAACGTTACATGCAGAAGTACCACCGCTTAACGTGCCGACTAACAAGCCATTTTCATTAAAGATTGCCGAACCTGAGGAGCCACCTTCTGTAATTCCGTAATTGGTTTGTGTTTGAGCCCAGGTTATTTTCCAGTGGGTTGTGCCGCTGTAATAAGAGCCGCTTACGCTTTGTGCAGGCGTAGTGAAGGTGGATATTTTCTTTATGTCGCCTGACGGATGATGTATTCCAACGCCCGATTGTGCTGCTGAGGTGCTTCTTGACCAGCCACTCCAGTAAGCATTATAGTTTTGTGGAATGGCATTATTTAGCAATACCAAACAGAAATCCGATTTGCCGCTGCCGCTGCCATAAGTGTTGTCGTAAGCCTTGAGAGATGCTCCTGTGAGAGTTCTTGTTGTTGATGAAGTACTTCCCGTACAGGAAGATGATTCATAGTTGAAATAAAACATAAACTGGTTATAATCGGAACTTGACGACTCTTCTACGCAATGAGCGGCTGTAAGAACGTAAGGACTTTTATCCTGTGAAGTGTTATTAACCAGCGTTCCACTGCACCAGTAATAATAACTGCCTCCTTTAATTGAAATGCGACAAACACTTCGTTGCACATCTCGCCAATTATTTCCCTCAGGACAATTAACATTAACATTGCATGAACCTGAGGCATCCTTTGGCAGTTCGTCCATATCTCTGTAAGCATAACAGATTTCCGTTACTTCCAAAGAAGCAAGTTCGCTTTGCCACGATGGCTGATAGTATTCAATAACAATATTATCCCCCATCAGCAGTTCGGCAGCAAAGGTTCTTGATTCGTGATTATTCAAAGAAGTGAAAGCACCTATAACCTGTGATTTATCGCTGTTGTAAAGGTATAATTCACCGCCTTCAGGTAAGTAAAAATCACTTGAATAGAATGCTATAGCCTCCGCATCTTCTGCTTCCAATCGTAAAAACCATATAGTACCGTCATCGGTAGTTACTTTCTTTGCCTGTGAAAAGAAATCCACACCAACAGGAATATTAACTCCGAAACGTCTTGGTTTGAATAAACTTGCATTTTCTTCATCTTCCTGTTCTATTTGTTGCATATCAGGTTTTGGAAGATTCATAATCTGTAACTGCTCCACTCTTTGACCCTTTGCAAAAGAGCGAGGTGTTTTGTCAATTCTCAACTGAGAGAAACCCATAAAGGATAAGAGTATAAGTGTAATAAACAAAGATGTTTTTTTCATTTTATTTGTATATTTTGAATTTATTATTTATTTGCTAATTTAAGTATTTCGTTATGAACGGTTAAGATTTGAGGTAAAAGCATCGTCAGATTGTCGTGCCGAATTACGTAATCGGCAAGCATACTCTTTGATTTGGACGATAATTGAGACTCTATGCGAGTCATAGCCTCCTTTTCTGTTATGCCGTCTCTTTGCATTATGCGTTCAATGGCAACTTCTTGAGGACTTTGAACATTGATTATTTTGTTAAAATGCTGTTGCCAGCCAATTTCAAACAAAATTGCACTTTCTAATATTATATAAGGTGTGTCCTGTTTTTTGTACCAGTGATTGTACATTCTCAAAACTTTTGGATGAACAAGTTTATTGAGTTGCTCTCTCTTTGTATTATCAGTAAAAATTATTCTTGCAAGTTCCTGTTTTGAGAATTCGCCATTGACTATGATTGTTGGAGAAATTACTCTCGCTACTTCCTCAACGAACGATTTGTCTCTGTAACATTCTTTTGCCACTATGTCGGAAAAAAACACAGGAACGCCAATCTCCATAAAAACTTTGGCGATGAGCGTCTTACCACTGCCGATGCCTCCCGTTAATCCAATACTCAGTGGCTTTGTTGACATATTTTAGTTTCTTTTAATAGTGTGTCAAAATAGGCAATAGTTTTCTTCAACCCTTCATCCAATGGAATAATTGGTTGCCATTTAAGAGTTTCTTTTGCCAAAGTAATATCAGGTTTGCGTTGAAGAGGGTCGTCAGACGGCAAAGGAATATAGACTATTTTTGATTTGGAATTAGTAAGGTCAATAACCTTTTGAGCAAGTTCAAGGATGGTAAATTCACTTGGATTTCCTATATTTACAGGACCAATAAACGAATCGTCTGATGTATTCATCATCTTAATCATACCGTTTAACAAATCGTCAATGTACTGAAAAGAACGTGTTTGAGAACCGTTTCCTGCTACCGTAATGTCCTTATTTTGCAAGGCTTGCATAATAAAATTACTTACAACCCTTCCATCGTTAGGGTGCATCTTTGGTCCATACGTGTTAAAAATACGAATGATTTTTACTTTTACTCCATTTTGTCTGTGGTAATTCAAACACAGGGCTTCGGCACAGCGTTTGCCCTCATCGTAACACGACCTTTCGCCTATACAATTAACATTTCCCCAGTAGGATTCAACCTGCGGATGAATAGAAGGGTCGCCATAGACTTCGGAGGTGGAGGCTTGTAAGAGTTTTGCTTTTACACGTTTAGCCAGACCCAGCATATTCATTGTTCCTATCACAGAAGTTTTTATTGTTTTAATGCCGTTGTACTGGTAATGAATAGGAGAGGCTGGGCAGGCGAGATTATAAATTTCATCTACTTCGGCTAAATACGGAGTACAGACATCATGCCGTACCAATTCAAAATAAGGATTGTCCAAGAGATGAGCAACATTTTGCTTTGTGCCTGTAAAATAATTATCAAGACAAATAATATCATTACCTTCTCTTAACAACCTCTCACATAAGTGGCTACCAATAAATCCTGCTCCGCCTGTAATTAGAATTCTCTTCATTTCACGTTTTTTTGAGTTTGCAAAGATACAAATTTTATGCCAAATAATAACCTCTGTATCTTTTTTATTTCCTTAACCCTTTGTTACGCAATGTAAATTCTAAAAATAATATTCAAAGGAAAAATTAAAATGCCTTTCCGGTTTTTACAGACAACAGAGCATTTAAGCAACAATCTTGATGGATATAATTTATATTTACTTGATATTTAGATATTTCCGTCAGGGCAGGAAACCATTTTAAATTCTCATAGCATGCTACGAAGTTTTCATAGCATGCTACGAAGTTTTCATAGCATGCTACAGAGTTTTCATAGCATGCTACGAAGTTTTCATAGCATGCTACAGAGTTTTCATAGCATGCTACGAAGTTTTCATAGCATGCTACGAGAGTTTCATAGCATGCTACAAGGTTTCCACAGCAGGTCTCCAAATTTTGATTTTTAGCAATGTGGGTTCAAATCATAAAAACATAATTCTTTTTTATTGTGTTTTGTATATGTGAGAAAAAATGTATCTTTGCAGTCGTAAATTTTTATTATTTTAATTCAAAAACATAACAATATTATGGCATTAGCAATAACAGATGCGTCTTTTGACGAAGTGGTAATGAAGGCAGAAAAGTTGGTTTTAATAGATTTTTGGGCAGAATGGTGCGGACCATGCCGTTCTATATCCCCAATAATTGATGAACTCGCTGCGGAATATGACGGCAAGGCTATCATAGGGAAAGTAGATGTGGATGCAAATAACGAAATCACATCACGGTTTGGAATAAGAAGTATACCTACTTTGATTTTTGTGAAAAACGGACAAGTGGTTGAAAAACTTGTAGGAGCAAATCCAAAGCAAAAAATCGTAGAAGCAATAGAAAAGAATCTGTAAAAGTGCTTGCGGAAACAGAAAATATAGTCGCCTATTCTTCGTTGGAATTCATTGCAAATAAAGTTGTAGAGGGCTTTATAACGGGTTTGCATAAAAGTCCTTTTCATGGGTTTTCGGTAGAATTTGCTGAACATCGCCTATATAACACAGGCGAATCGTCAAAAAATATAGACTGGAAACTTTATGCAAGAACCGACCGACTTTTTGTGAAAAAGTACGAAGAGGAAACAAATCTACGCTGTCAAATAGTGATGGATACGTCCTCTTCAATGTTTTTCCCGCATCACAATGAGCCTTCTTTGGACAGATTGAATAAAATTACGTTTGCCGTTTATGCAACCGGCGTTTTAATTTCTTTGCTTTACAAGCAGCGGGATGCTTTTGGCTTAACTCTTGTCAGTGATAAAATTGAGTTAATGAGTGATATTAAGTCGGGTTTTGCTCATAAACAACATTTGTTTCAAATACTTGAAAATACACTTCGTTTGCCTGCACCAAAGGAAAAACCGACAAAGATTGACGATATATTGCATTTGTTGGCGGAAAAAGTTCATAGGCGTTCGTTAGTTGTTCTTTTTACCGACTTATTTTCTTCACTTCAAGATGACAACAGCCTGCTTGATGCCCTGCGACACCTCAAACACTGTAAGCATGAAGTTATTCTCTTCCACACGATTGATAAAAAACGGGAACAGGAACTTGATTTTCCCGAACGCCCTCTTCGTTTTATTGATTTGGAAACGAAAAGTGAAATACGGCTTCGCCCTTCCGAAGTGCGAGAATCATATAAAACTATTATGGAAGGGAGAATTAGTAATATCAAACATGCGTGTGAGCGTGCAGAAATAGATTTTATTTCTGCAGATATAAGTCAAAATCCGAGTGGAGAGCCGCATAAGCAGTTTGATAAGATACTTATACCTTATTTATTAAAGAGAGAAAAAATGAGCAGATAACAAAGAATTTTGTAATTTTGCACTTCAAATAATAATAAAAAGTATCACAAGAAACAAAATGCGGTAATATATAAATATTTTTACAGACAAAGAATTATAATTATATGGGAAAAATAGAATTATTGATAGATAAAGAAATTGCTTTCACAAGCGGAAACCCTATGGAAATATTACTTAAAAAAGAAGGTGTTGTTGAAGTAGATTATTACGATATGACTTCTTCGGCGGGAAGATGGATGGGAATTTTTGTGCAAAAATATGAAGATAAATATCATCTAATTAACTTTTGGCAGGAAATATGTTTTGGAGAGGGGGAAAATTATATTTACACCGACGATCATGTATCTGCTATTTTTAGTGATATAAACGATTATGAAGAAGTCAAAATGCAACATTATATGTATTTAGACGATTTATGCTCACTCGAATTTGATGATGCTAACGACATATTAGAAGACAATACTAAAAAAGAAACAGAAAATACACAAATGAGTTTGTTTGATGAATAAATAATATAAAATATGTCACAAAAAGAATTTCAAAATACATTATACACAAATGACAATTTGTTTGTATTAAAAGGCTTAAACAGTGAATCTGTAGATTTAATCTATTTAGACCCTCCTTTTAAATCAGACCGAGTTTATTCTGCACCAATTGGTAGTAAGGCAGCGGGTGTAAGTTTCAACGATATGTGGACTTGGCAGGATGTTAATGAGGCATATCTTGATACATTGGCGGAGAAATATCCAGTATTGACAAAATATATTGCTGACGTTGGCAAAATTCATAGCAAGGCAATGGCAGCATATTTGACATATATGGCACAACGTCTTATTGAGATGTACAGAATTTTGAAAAATACCGGTAGTTTGTACTTGCACTGTGACCCAACAGCATGTCATTATTTGAAAGTTTTGTTAGACGAAATTTTTGATGGGAGAAATTTTAGAAATGAAATAATTTGGGAAAGAGCAACGGATACAGGTAGCAGCAAAGCAATCGCAAATCAATTTCCTGTCAATACAGATGTGATTTTATTTTATTCAAAAAGTGATGATTATGTTTTTAACAAACAATATGATAAATATTCGGAAGAATATGTGTCAAATAAATTTAATAATAATGACAATGACGGCAAAGGTGCTTACCGTTGGCAAGTATTAAAAACTTATTCACAAGAAACTTTTGACAAATTAAAGGTTGAAAACAGATTAAAAAAAACAGATACTTCCAAATATTATTATTTTAAGCAGTATTTAGCCGAAAGCAAAGGTGTAAGAATTTCAAATCTGTGGGATGCAGAAGATATTGTTCCATTGAGTCCATCCGCAAAAGAATCTAAGGGTTATCCTACACAAAAACCACTTGCTCTTATACACCGTATAATTAAAGCTTCATCAAATGAAGGAGATATTGTGCTTGACCCGTTTTGCGGCTGTGCAACTACTTGTGTTGCGGCGCAACAACTTGGTAGAAAATGGATAGGTATTGATATTGAAAAGAAAGCAGTTGATATTTTAATTGAACGATTAAGCGATGATGCCGGACTTTTCAATGATTTCATAAATACAACTCTTATTCCGCAAAGGACAGATGTAAAAATTGAAACGCCGTCTAAATCAATAAAAGAACAGTTATACAAAAAACAGAACGGAATGTGCAATGCTTGCGGAATGGAATTTGATATTTGGAATTTGGAAATAGACCATATAATTCCAAAAACTAAAGGAGGAGGTGATTATTATGAGAATTATCAACTTTTATGTAGCAGTTGTAATAAAATAAAAGGAGATAGACCAATGGAATATCTGCGTATGAAGATAGAAACACGCGAAAGGATGATGAAAAATAAAATAATCTTTGGAGAGTAAGACAACTAACTAATAAATGGAATAAAATACCGAAAAAATATGAACATTAAAACATCAATTATTATCATTTTTGCCGTTATTGTCATTGTGTCATGTGGCAAAAAAAAAGAAGAGAAAACGTCTAATACCCTGCATCCAACAGGCAAAACCAGTGAATACAACATTGATAAAAAGCCTGTTTTACCAGATGGTGTGGTATTAAATGGTATGAAAATTAATGATACTACGAATAATTTACAGGTAATTCTCTTCCTTCCACAACTTAAAAATAAAGCTATTAAGGTAAATGTCGGTCCTGTTTATCAGGCATTTGAACGTATTATCAAAGAAGTTACAGCAAAATCCAAAGCAGAAATAGATAAAGAAAAAGGCAAAAATTTTCTTTATATTCAAGTCGAATCTCTTATGGAAACAGGAGATTCCTTGAAATGTTTGTTGCGAATAAAAGAAAAATATCTTAATTCCGACACAATAATTTATACGGATTCCATCTGTTATCCAAAGAAATAATGATTAGAAAACACCGTAAAAATAGAATAATTCGTTGGTTTTTCATTGGAATTGTGCTAATTGTCGTAGGATATGTGTTATATACTTATGGAATAAGCTACTATCGTAATTATTATTCGTGCGGTGGGGCAAGATTAAATGATAATAATTATCCAGTAAAAGGCTTAGATGTTTCTGCACATCAAGGAAATATCAACTGGAAAACGGTTGCCGATTCAGATATACGATTCGTTTTCATCAAGGCAACTGAAGGAATAAACTTTTCAGATACCTCATTTACAAATAACTGCAACGCTGCTCGTAAAGAAGGAATTCTCGTTGGAGCATATCATTTTTTTCGTTTTAACAGGGAGGGAAAGGCACAAGCAGAATGGTTTTTCTCTAAAGTAAAGCCAGAAATGATTGATTTCCCCCCAATTATTGATGTTGAAATTGCTTACGGAAATCTTTTTTCATTATTCAAAAGAGATAAAATTCGTAGCGAAATTTTTATTTTCTTACGTCATATTGAGAAATTTTATCACAAAAAACCTATAATTTACACAAATAACAAGACTTATGATGAGTATATTAAAGGAAATTTTGAAGATTATGACCTTTGGATATGCAAATTATGTGGAGAACCAACTCAAAAAGACTGGATTTTCTGGCAATATACACATAATGGAAGCATTGCAGGCGTTGATAATGAAGTGGATTTGAATACTTTCAATGGAGATTACAACTCATTTATTGATTACATAACAAAATAAAATGAAACCAAAAATTCTTTCTATAGACACCGCAAATTCAATTCTGCAACAAGAATTGGAAAAAAATGGCTGTGAATTTGTACCTAAACCTTATTGGGAAAGAGCAGATTTGTTGTCGGAATTGCATAATTTTGATGTTTTAATTGTAAGAAGCAAGGTATTTATTGACCGAGAAATCATTGATTCTGCTCTAAAAAATCTCAAAATAATTGCAAGAATTGGTGCAGGAATGGATGCTATTGACGTGGAATATGCTCAAAAATGCGGTATAATTTGTCTTAATTCCCCTGAAGGAAACCGAGATGCTGTTGGTGAACACGCCGTTGCATTGTTGCTGAATCTTTTTAATCATATCAATATTGCTGACAATCAAGTGCGAAAAGGGTTGTGGTTACGGGAAGAGAATAGAGGAATTGAAGTAAAAAATCGTACAATCGGTATCATAGGATATGGAAATATGGGACGTGCTTTTGCTAAAAAACTGAGCGGATTTGAGTGTAAAATATTAGTTTATGATAAATACCTGCAAGGGTTTGGCGATAATTTTGTGCAGGAAGCGAAGAATTTGAAAGAAATTTTTGAGAATTGTGATGTGCTTTCTTTGCATATTCCGCTAACTGAAGAGACAAAATTTATGGTAAATTGGGCATTTATTGAACAGTTCTTCAAGCCTTTTTACCTTATAAACACTGCAAGAGGCAAAGTTTTGGACACGAAAGCGTTAATAAAAGGACTAAAAATGGGTAAAATTTTGGGGGCTGGACTTGACGTATTGGAATTTGAGGCTTTCAATAACGAATTAAAGATAAGCGATAATGAAGATTTGGATTTTTTGTTTTCGGCTCAAAATGTAATATTTACACCTCACGTTGCAGGCTGGACAGTCGAAAGTTCATATAAATTATCGCATTTTTTAGCACAAAAAATTCTTAATAATCTGTCAAAAATGGGGCTTCTTTAAGACAGGTATAACTTATTGATTATAAATAACGTGGGGTTAAGAATATCGTAGTAAAAAAAGTAATACAGAAAGCGGCTTTCAAATAGCCTCTTCATTAAAATACTGCAAAAAAGGGACAAATTGTCACTCATCTCAATTATATATTCTTATAATTCCTTTGTATATACAACTCGAAAAACTCGATTTTTGCTATTTGTAACTATTTTATTAACAGTATGTTTTGTTTTCTCAAAAAAATACAAAGCATAATTTTAAAGAGACTTTATTATGATTTTTTTCTTCGTTTAACGGAAAAAACGACTGACATTTTATCACTCAGAAGAAGTTGTCAAAATTTCTACTTTGGATGTTTAGAAATTATATTTTTTTAAGCAAAGATTTCGTAATTCACAAATTAGTTATACTTTTGCAGACCAATTTTAAGAAAAATGGAACAAAAACGAAACATAGCCATTTTAGGTTCAACGGGTTCAATAGGCAAACAGACTTTGCAAATTGTAGAGGCACACAGAGATATATTTAATGTAGAGGTGTTGGTCGCAAATTCAAACTGGAAACTTTTAGCAGAACAGGCTATAAAATTTGAACCAAACTGCGTGGTGATAGCAGACAATGCTTTTTATACGCAATTAAAAGAAGCACTGCAAAATACGGATATTAAAGTTTTTGCAGGCAAACAATCCATTGACGATGTGGTGCAGATGGATAGTGTTGATACGATTTTGGCTGCTATTGTTGGAATTGCAGGGTTGTCGTCTGTGATGGCAGCTATTAAAAAAGGTAAAACGATTGCTCTTGCCAATAAAGAAACATTGGTTGTTGGAGGTTCGTTAGTTATTTCTCATGCAATGAAAAATGGAGTTGCTATTTTGCCTGTTGATTCAGAACATTCGGCTATTTTTCAATGTCTTACGGGTGAATATTCCGCTTCTGTAAAAAAAATTTATCTAACTGCGTCAGGCGGACCTTTTAAGGGATTTTCTCAAAAAGAACTCGCAAAAGTTTCCGTAAAAGAAGCGTTAAATCATCCTAATTGGTCAATGGGTAGAAAAGTTACAATAGATTCAGCCACGTTAATGAATAAAGGCTTGGAAATGATTGAGGCTCACTGGCTTTTTGGCGTGCAACCACGGAATATAGACGTAGTTATTCACCGTCAATCAATCGTTCATTCTTTGGTAGAATTTACTGATGGGTCATTTAAGGCACAACTTGGATTGCCGGATATGCGGCTTCCTATTCAATATGCACTTGCTTTTCCTCAACGTTTGGACAGTAAATTTGAGTCTATGGATTTATTTTCTCTTGGTAACCTAACTTTTGAAAAACCAGACAGACATACCTTTCATTGTTTGAATTTGGCTTATCAGGCTATTGAAAAGGGTGGAAATATGCCTGCTGTTCTTAATGCTGCAAATGAAGTGGCGGTGGAAGCCTTTTTGAATGAACAAATATCGATTTTATCCATTGCGGAATTGATTGAAAAAGCAATAGAAAAGTCGGATTATATTGCAAATCCGACTTTTGATGACCTCATACAAACAGATATTGAAACAAGGTCGTTAATGAATAAAATATATTCTATTTAGCGTTATTTTAATGCTTTTTTGGCTTAATGGACAAAAGTGATGACGAAAAGAATATATTTACCTGTGCAAAAAAGTTTTTGAATATGAATAAAAAGTTTGTCAGTTATAGTTTGCGAGGCATCTTTAATTTGTTTCCTAATTTGAGACTTCCAAAAAGCGATATTTAAAACTCTTGAATTTTGACTTCCAAACTCTTGAATTTTGACCCTCAAAATTCAAGAGTTTTAAACACAAAATCAAAGATATTGATTTTCAGTTAATTAAAAAAAGTCCTTTAAACTGTCTGCAAATATTGAATTATAGTGTATGATAGCAACATTAACTAACTCAAAAAGAGAAGAGTTTCTTACTTTTTTTATCAATGGTATAGCAAGTGGCAAACGGTTATCAACGCTTATTTGACAAGGGCTTATGAAGAGAACTAGCCTCACTTTTGTCCATTAAGTCGGATTTTTATGTGTGCATTAGATAATGCGAAAGTAAATAAAATGTGCCTGCTCCTGCAAGATAGCCAAGTAAAGCCCAGAGACTTATCTTTTTTAGATACCATATAAAATCTATCTTTTCCATTCCCATCACGGCAACGCCCGCAGCAGACCCTATAATCAAGATGGAACCTCCAGTCCCCGCACAATATGCCAACATTTCCCAAAAAGCACCATCTACCATAAAGTGAGAAAGTTCGGGATTGGCAACAACAGCCGCCGCATCAGCCACAGGATACATTCCCATAGCGGCTGCAACCAACGGAACATTATCCACGATTGACGAAAGAATACCGATGACTATGTTTATTATGTAAATGTTACCTATTTTATCAAGGCTCTGCGCAAGAAGTTTCAAATGCCCAGCCTCGCTCAAAGCAGCAACTGCCATAAGGATACCAAGGAAGAACAATACCGAAGGAGTATCTACCTTTTGCAGAATTGATGATACGTTAAGGCGAGAATATTTGTCTCTGTTGTTTCTGTGCATAATTTCAGTTACAACCCAAATTAAACCAAGTCCAAAAAGAATTCCCAGATATGGCGGAAGGTGAGTTATGGTTTTGAACACAGGGGTAAAAAGCAACGACCCAACGCCAAGAAAGAATATAATATTACTTTGAGATTTTGAACCTGCAAGTGTCGTTATTGTCTCTGTATCCTGCGGACGTACAACGCTGCCTTTCATTGTCAAAGTTATTACTGCCAAAGGTACAACCATTGAAACGAGACTTGGAATAAAGGTTTCTTTGATTATCATTGCCGAAGTGATGTTCCCTTTTATCCAAAGCATAATTGTTGTTACGTCTCCGATGGGACTCCACGCTCCTCCTGCATTGGCTGCAAGGATAACCATACCTGCAAAGAACCATCTGTCTTTTTTATCTGCTATCAACTTACGCAGCAATGCCACCATAACAATAGAAGTTGTCAGATTGTCAAGCACAGCCGACATGAAAAAAGTTATTATTGATATAATCCAAAGCAGTTTTCGCTTGTTGGTAGTTTTAATCTGGTCGGTTATGATAGCAAAACCGCCATGTTTATCTACCGTTTCAACGATTGTCATTGCTCCCAGCAGGAAGAAAAGGATTTCTGATGTTTCTCCCAGATGCTCAATCAAGTGTTCGCTGTTATGAAAGCCTCCAAGCAAAGCGTAAATAGACCACATAAAAACAGCAAGCAGCAAAGCAGTAGCCGATTTGTTTATTTTCAAAGGGTGTTCAAGGGCTATAAAAGCATATCCAATGATGAACACAATAATCATTAAAGTAAAGTACATAAGGTTCTTTTAATTTAGTTTGTAATATTGTTAATTTTTGAAGGTGCAAAAGTAGTAAAAAAATTTAACAGGACAAATTGCTATCCTCAATAAAAGACATCATTTTTTTCAAACGACAATCAAAAACTTCATTTCCCGAAATTAAAACCTGATTCTAAAAATCTGTAATCAAATTACAGCGTGTTAGAATCAAATTACAGAAATCTATAATCAAATTATAGAACGCCGGAATTTGATTCTAAAAATCTATAATCAAATTCTGGTTTTGGAAAGTGGTATTTTGGAAAAATAAAGTGAAATTTTAATGTTCTTGTCATCAAACCAAAAAATTATCTAATTTTGCAAAATAATTTTTAATGAAAAAAATATGAACCATAAATCTTTTTTTTACGCATTTATTCCTTGTTTCCTCTTGAGTGTAAGCGGATTTGCTCAGGAGTTTAACAGTAAGACAGACAGCGTTTTGTACCTTCCAATAAAAGAAAATTTTCTTTCCAAAGACCGAGCCTATTTTTCGTTTAGCATAGGTTTTGAGGAGAAAAAAGTAGAGAATGATTATCTGCTTACATTGCTTAAAATAGAGGAAATTAAAACCACAAAATACGATTTTTCTGTCGGAGGAGGCTATTTTATAAGCGACAATGTGGCTATTGGAGGCAGGATTACGTACGGTTTTTCCGACCAAACGTATCATTTTGATGCAAAAGTACTTGAACTCTTATTTGATGCCCAAAATTTTTCTACTTCAACCGCTATGTCCTCTTTTGCCGTTGGTGCGGGCGTAAAGCATTTCGTACCTATGGGAAACGGTAGGAAATTCTTTATTTTCAACGAAACCAATATCGTTTATTCACATAGCCAAACCCTTACGCGTGATGTATATAACGGAACAAGGATTGAGAAAAATTTTTGGAAAGATAACAGCATTGCCATAAAGCTTTCACCGGGCATAATGTACTTCTTAACTAAGGGATTTGCCTTTGAATTTTCGCTTAATCCCGTTTCGCTCGGCTACAAGTGGGGAACGGTAACGCATAATGAAGATACGAAAGGTTCTTCCGAAGATGCTTCGTTGGATTTCAGCCTTTTCCCATTCAATATCTATTTAGGATTTTCTTATTATTTTAATTAAAAAACGTGCTATGAAACAACTGATTTACCGTTTTTTTACTTTGGTGACGGCTGTCTTTCTAACAGGCTGCGTAGATGAAACCTACTATCAAGAAAACAAGGACTGCAACCTGATAGAATTTTCTATAAAGGGGCAGATTGCAAACTCAATAGTAACGGGGTCGCCTTCCGACACAGGTTTTGTTTTCATTGGGATGCCTTTAAGTGCGGATTTGTCCAATCTTGAAGTGAATGAGGTTAAACTTTCGCCCCTTGCAAAATGTGATAAAGACCTGAAAACAATACGAAATTTCACAAAGGATATTTCATTCAAACTCACGGCTGAAGATAATGCCGTGTCAAAAATTTGGATTGTGCGTGTGGCATATCAGGATGCCCCTCGTCAGTTACCTTTTGCCGATATGAAACAATGGACACCGGCTCTTAATTCACTCGGAAACCCTATTCAAACCAACGGAACGTCCGCATATTTTCCCGGAAACGGTATTGATTTTTCGCCATGGCAACATGCGGCGCGGGCAAATCAAATGAACTTCTTTTTTACCGTCAATCCGATGCCCGATGTAACCAATCCTCAATACGCCTGTATGGAAACAAAATTCTATAATGGCGGAGCCTCAATGGGTTTTGGGATTGTAACGGGGGCTATTTTCACCGGAATTTTCCGTTATGACCCTCAACATTTGCCTGCTCTTGGTTCCGACCCTAATCCTCGCAAGATGGTAGATTTCGGAACGCCATTTTACTACAAACCAACCGCAATTCGTTTTAAGATGCGTTACAAAGCAGGGGATATAATGAGAGACGGACATGGTAATGAAGTGATTGGCGGCAAGGATTCCTGCGATATATATATTATCCTGCAAAACCGTTCGCTTAATGAGAACGTATGGTACAGGGTAGGTGCTGCATGGTTGCGGACAAGTGAAGCAACAGGTAATTTTAACGATGCAAACGGATTTACGGAAATAATTTTGCCCATTGTTTATGGTGAGCCGTCAGCCTCTGTTTTGAATGAAAAACCTTATATGGCAATAGGTGGGACGCAGGGTGAGGTTGTATTTTATCGTTTTGTACCGATTGGAGATGACAAATACGATAAAATTCAAATGGAGGAGCAGTATGGCAATGCGGAAATGAATGTGGATAATATAATAATTACCTTTTCGTCATCGGCTTATGGGGATTTGTTTTTGGGTGCCCCCGATAGCAGATTAGATATACGGGACATAGAATTTGTATATTAAGTTTTCCTTTTATTTCAACGTATTAAACAAATCAAAAGAACATTTATGAATGGTTTTCATAGTGTTATGAAACGTCTTCATAATGTTATGAAATGTTTTCATAGTGTTATGAATGGTCTTCATAATGTTATGAAACGTCTTCATAGTGTTATGAAATGTCTTCATAGTGTTATGAATGGTCTTCATAGTGTTATGAAATGTTTTCATAGTGTTATGAAATGTTTTCATAGTGTTATGAAATGTTTTCATAGTGTTATGAAAGGTCTTCATAATGTTATGAAACGACTTCATAATGTTATGAAACGACTTCATAGTGTTATGAAATGTCTCCATAGTGTTATGAAACGTCTTCATAATGTTATGAAAGGTCTTCATAATGTTATGAAACGTCTTCATAATGTTACGGATGGTCAATATTAACAAGTACTAAAAAGAAAAAGGATAAAAAAACAAAATCTCCGTACATTAAATTGATTTTTTATTGCAGATTGAAAAAAAAGTTGTACTTTTGCTGCGTTTTAATTTAGTGAAATGTAAATATGGAGGATATTTTATGAGAAACAAAATTTTAATTTTAACCCTTGCAAGTCTGTTACTTACGGGCTTGTCGGTAATAAAAGCACAAACACCTGTCGTAACCATGGGAACAACAACCGATCCCGCTCCCTATGGGAATTTAACATTCAGGTCGGCGACTTTTTATGGAGAAATAGTGAGTACAGGCAGTTGGACTTTGAATGGAAAAGGCTTTGCCGTGTCGTTAAATCCGGGTTGTACAGCCCCTTATGTTGTAAGGTTGAGCGGAACTCCCAGCGGATACACCGCAATACCTTTCACGGCAAATACTGCCGCCAGTGCTTTAATTCCCAACACAACATATTACGTTAAGGCGTTTGTCAAAAAAACTACAGGCGGTGTCGATACGGCGTGGAGTGATGTGGTTTCTTTTACTACGCCCCCTGCTCAACCCCCTGCATTGAGAACATTGGATGCCACAGACATAGGACTTATGAATGCCACTCTCAATGGAATGATAGACGCAATAGTTGATCCTTATAATACTTTTACAAAGAAAGGTTTTATCTATTCTAAAAATCCTAACCCCGTTCATGGTGCCGGAACTACTGAAATATCAGTAACAGGAACAAATCCCAATAACAATAACACCAATACACCAATGCCACTCACTGCTACTATTTCAAGCGGTTTGGAATCAGGAGTAACATATTACGTAAGAACATTTGTTATTTTGAAATTTGGAGCATCTACTATCAACGATACGGTTTATTCCGACCAAAATCCTTTCACAACACGACACGCTTGCGGAACAGCCCCTGCAAGTGTTATTGCAACGGATGATGTAGGACAAACAACAGCACTAATTAAATGGGTTAAACAGTTAGGACAAAGCATATGGCAGGTTGATTGCGGAATTGTAGGACATACACCGGGAGAAGGCGACTTTTTACAGGAAGTAACCAATGATACTTTTGTGGTTGCAACGGGCTTAACCCCAAATACCAATTATACTGCTTACGTGAGGGCTGTTTGTGATACTATTTTCAGTGAATGGTCTGTGTTAATACCTGACTCTTATTTCCAAACATTGCCTTATGTCTGCGCCCCGATAGCAGAGATTTCCGCTTCACAAGTCCTTAATACGTCTGCTGTTATTCGCTGGACGCCGGGCGTATTAACACAATGGCGATGGGAAGTAATGATGGCTACTTATTATGCCGATTATCCTGCCACCGGAATAGTAGTAAAGAATAATCCGGAATATGCTCCGTTCGGTTTGATTGCCAATACAAAATATAAAGTTAAGGTAAGGGCTATTTGCGATATGCATGATGACATCATAGATACACTTAGCGACTGGTCGGAAGAAGTAGTTTTTACAACTAAAACGGGACCTGACATCGGATTGAATGATATTTCACCAAACCAAACTTTCGTTAAAATTTATCCTAATCCTGCATCGGGCGAAATAAAATTTGATTACAAAGATATGAATCTTAAAAAGATAGAAATAGTAGATGAATCGGGCAGAATCATTGCAACTATCAACAAAAACATAACCTCATATAAATTTGACAAAGGCAAAAAAGGTACATTCTTTATAAGAATTTATACGGATGAGGGCATACAAAACGAAAAAATAATAGTAGAATAAAAATACGGGAACAAATGTTATCACACATATTATTAGACATTACTGAAACGGCTGTGCAAACTACAAATGCAGCATCACAAACCATTGAAAAGATGAACATATTTGACCTTGCCATAAAGGGAGGCTGGATTATGATAGTGCTGGGAGTGCTGTCCATTATTGCGGTTTATCTTTTTATTGAAAGGTATCTGGCTTT
>JAISTG010000104.1 GCA_031272705.1 Bacteroidales bacterium
ATATGAAAGGTATCATTTACTACAAGGTGCAAAGTGATAATTGAATCGCAACCAAAAGAAGTCTGTAAGTTTTGATTGTAAGTACCTGATGTCGTTTGATTAAAGCCATTTGCGGAATATACCTCGCCTTTGCAAATTGTGTCGTAAATATGTAAGGAATAAACAGGCATAACCGCAAGATTCAGAATAACTATACTGTCGCAGCCGTTTGCCGTTTGAAGAAACAGAGTATCCGTTCCTGTGATGCTGCGGTTGAAACCGTTATCCGTATAAGTATTTCCTTCACATATTGTATCGTAAATAGTAGTATCGTACGTTGGATTGACCAATAAATGCAATGTAACTACGCTATCACAACATGGAAGTGGTATTGTGTCGTAGTAAGTGCCTGATGCGGTTTCATTAAAACCGTTTTCGGTGTATGCTTCTCCCTGACAGATAACCGCATATAAAGTCGTATCAAAACAAGGTTGGCATACGTTAAAAGTAACCGAATCAATAGCAACGCAGACCTCCTTTACGCAGATATTATCCAGCCCAAAATCATTGCCAGGTTGTTGAAGATTTTGATTAACGACCCTTATAACCGACGATGTTGAAGTTGCAGTAAATTGAGATGCGAAAGTCTGCCAATCACAAGGAGGTTGTGTAACCGTAAATTGAGAACCTATCAAATTACCATTAACAGAAAACCTCAATATAGACAACTCATTAAGTGGTGTATTGATAGCAAGATTTGTCATATCCGCATAAAATAAATATAATGTGCCGGGTTGTGTTGTTATGGTCTGTTGCCATACGGTCATATTTGGACTTTGAGTACCGTTTGCCATAAAATATTTACCTCCATTATGAGTACAATTAGACAAAAGATAATGATGTGTGTATGCATTGTAATCTACGGTATATGTTCCCTCATTCCAAAGACCGTTATAAGAGTTATTATTATATGTTAATTGCGTAGTAAAACCTGTATTGCCTGCTTCAAAATCACCATTGACCACAAGATTTGTTTGTCCTATGTATGTGGCTTCCAAATAAAAGGTTGTAGTATCGGTGATTGTTGCGGTTGTAATGTTTGATGTAGGGTCGGTAATAACGGCTGATGGATTGGAAGCCGTCCAAAGATATGACCAAGCACCCGAAGGAGCAGTTAGCGTTACGGTTATAACTTCATCGGAGGTTATAATAGTGCTATCGTTCTGCAAAGTAACCGAACACGACTTCGTATGTAAAGTAGTATCGGGCAGATTGGAAGCATGAGAATTGCCAAACGCCAATAGAAAAAACGTAATTATTACAATAAATTGTTTCATATCAATATCAAAATTACGACTGCAAAGATACAAAAAAATATTATAAAGTATCCCTTTTACGAAAAAAAGTTTTAATCTTTACGTAATTTGATTCTAAAAAATTATAATCAAATTCCAGCAAACTATAATTTGATTATAAAAATCTGTAATTTGATTCCGGCACGCTGTAATTTGATTTGGTTGCGCCGAACTAAAATTTTAGGAATACAAAACATTATTTGATGCGGACTTTTGCTTGTAATTAAATTTTTTTTGTACTTTTGCAAAATATTTTAAGACAGTTTCAATATAAATGAATTGGCGTTTTATCGTTATATTATTGAGTTTTAGTGTATTGTTAAGCAATGTTCAGGCACAGAAACCAAGCAATACCACCACAGATACAAGGTCGGCATCAAGACGTTTTGCGGACAGTCTCTACGAAGTTCATACCTTGAGCAAGATTCGCAGAACAGATTCCGCCAAGACTGAAAAAGAAGATGTTATTGCCCCTAAATACATCTGTGATACAGCCCATTACCCATCAGAAACGTTATATCAAAACACTTGGTTTTGCGATAAGGTAAAGATTCCAAACTTTCAGTTTCAGCAAATCCCCGACCAGATAGTTATTCGTTTAACAGGCAGAAACAAAACAAGTAAATGCTGTTTCCCATGTGCAAAAGGGAGTAAGAGCAGCAACTATGGCTGGCGTTGGAACAGACCTCACACCGGCGTAGATATAGCCTTAAATATCGGAGAGCCTGTTTTTGCAGCTTTTGACGGCGTTGTGAGGGTGGCAAAGACCAATGGAGGTTACGGAAAAATGGTTCTCATTCGGCATTATAATAATTTAGAAACACTTTACGGACATTTATCGGAAATAAAAGTTAAAAGCGGTCAAATTGTAAAGGCTGGAGACATCATCGGATTGAGCGGAAACACCGGTCATTCCACAGGTCCGCATCTTCATTTTGAGTGTCGCCTGCTTTATGCCTGCTTTGACCCCGAATGGATTTTTGATATGGATAACCGATGCTTGAAATCAGATGTTTTACGTATGGATAAGAGTTATTTCGGTGTGCAGTCGGCTCAACAGATAAGCAATCAAAATAACAGCAAAAGCCCTTTGACAAAAATAAATCGTACTCTCGGCGACACTATCGGCAGTTCGACTCAAATTTTAGAAGAAAATAAATCAAATAAAAAAGTAAAAAAATAAATGGCAACATCATTAAACAATCTTTCGTCTTACAATCAGGACGATGTTCCTTCGGGTGAAAAGAACATAATAGGTATTGTGGTCTCCGAATGGAATAAAGAAATTACTTCATCATTGCTTGACGGGGCAGTAAAAACCCTTTTAGACAATCAGGTTGATGAAAAGGATATTTATATTCAATATGTACCGGGCAGTTTTGAACTTCCCTTTGGAGCAGCAACGCTTATAGACAAGAAGAAATTTGATGCTGTGATTTGCTTGGGCTGTGTTATACAGGGTGAAACGAGACATTTTGATTTTATATGCGAGGCTGTGGCTAACGGAATAATGCAGGTGAGCCTCAAAACCTCTATTCCTGTGATTTTTGGCGTATTAACCACCAATACTGTTGAGCAGGCGAAAGAGCGATCCGGAGGAAAATACGGCAATAAAGGCGTTGAGGCAGCCATAACAGCATTAAAAATGACCGAATTATAATTCCACATACACCTTATTATATATAATAATGAACGGAAAGGATTTACGAATAGTTTTTTTCGGCACTCCCGATTTTGCAACCGCACAATTAGATGCTCTTGTAAGCGAAGGATATAACGTAGTGGCTGTTGTAACCACTCCGGACAAACAGGCCGGACGCGGATTGAAGGTTACGTTCTCGTCAGTGAAGCATTATGCGTTGTCTAAGGGAATTCCGCTCTTGCAGCCTGCCAATTTGAAAAATGAAGACTTTATTGCCGACCTTGCTTACTTTAAGGCAGATTTACAAATTGTGGTAGCCTTTCGTATGTTACCAAAGATTGTTTATGGTATGCCGCCTTTGGGTACGTTCAATCTTCATGCTTCGTTATTGCCTGACTATCGCGGAGCAGCACCTATTAACTGGGCTATAATAAACGGAGAAAAGCAAAGTGGTTTAACTACCTTCCTGCTTAATGAAAAAATGGATGAAGGTGAGATAATACTGCAACAAGTTATTGATATAAAGCAGGAAGATACTTTTGGTACGTTGCATGACCGTATGATGCAGGAAGGACGCAGCCTTGTAACGAAAACAGCAGACTTAATAGCAAGTGGCAATTATGAAACAAAAAAACAGACAACCTTTATGAAAGAGCCAAAGACTGCTCCTAAAATCTATAAAAATACAACTTCTATAAATTGGAATCAAACAGGAGAAAAGATAGAGAATTTCATAAAAGGGCTGTCGCCTTACCCTTGTGCAATTTTGTCATTTTTTGATGAAATTGAGGGGAAAGAGTATAATTTTAAGGTATTTGAAGCAAAATTTGTTCGTTTATTTGAGAAAAAAAATGCAGGAATTTTATCTGTAGTTTCAAATCAAAAAATCAGTGTTTCGTGTCTTGATGGCGAAGTACAATTACTTGATTTACAATTATCTGGAAAAAAGAGAATGAGAGCCGAAGAGTTTTTACGAGGCTGGAAATCAACCGGAAAATCAATTATTGTTAAAAATTAGTTGAAAAAAAAATGCACAAAATAGTTGCATATAAAAAAAAATGTATATATTTGCCGCACATAAATAACATATAAATATATCATTATGACGAAAAAAGAATTTATCGACGAAATGGCTAAAAAAGCCAGCGTTACCAAAGTTGATGCAGCTAAATCTTATGATGCATTTTTGGGAACAGTTTCCGAATTTCTAACAAAAGGAGAAAAAGTTACTTTATTAGGATTTGGAACATTTTCAATTCAAAAGAGAGCAGCTCGTACGGCTCGCAACCCTCAAAGCGGTGCAATGATTAAAGTGCCTGCTAAAAAAGTTGTTAAATTTAAGGCGGGTGCGGATCTAAGCAAAAAAGTTGCAAAGAAAAAATAAGTAAATAAATACTTATTATTTCAAATAGCACAGATAATTAGTTAATCTGTGTTATTTTTTTGTACTTTTTCCCCTATAAATTCTCCTATTATTGCAAAGAACGTCTAAAAAATCATTGTTGTTGCACTTGGTTTGCGATTTTACATTGCGAGTTTGACGTATCCGTTTTGGCAAATAACATTGGTTTCTTTGCAAATTGGGAGTCGCTTTTTGCGAGGTTAGCCACCACAAATGTACCCGACCTTTACGCTAAATCCGTCATTCGGACAATTAACTGTTTGGCTTTTTCCATCGTAAATTGCTCAAAATATAATATCTTTATGTACGTCCAAACCGGATGTATTCTTATATTTCTTGGTTTTGTTTATTATTCTGCAAATAAGAGAAAACTAAATAGTTTAACGGATTAACGAAGAATCAGCCTCGTCAATATTTTTATTTGTTTGTGTGTAATTGAAAATTTTATGCTAATTTTGCAGCCTCAAATTTCATAAAAACAATGGCTGATAAATACAAAAAAGACCCAACAGTTCTCTTTTCCGGGAGAGCAACTGCCTATCTGGCAAAGGATATTGCCAAGTTCTATGGACAATCCCTCGGTGATTCTACGGTGTTTCAGTATGCCGATGGCGAGTTTCAACCCTGTTACGAACAAAACATTCGCGGTTGCGATGTGTTCATTATTCAATCAACTTTCGCCCCTTCCGACAACCTTATGGAGTTGTTAATGCTTGCGGATGCGGCGAAAAGAGCATCGGCAAAACGAATAGTTGCCGTCATTCCATATTTCGGATTCGCACGGCAAGACCGCAAAGACAAGCCTCGTGTTCCCATTGCTTCCAAACTGATTGCCGACCTTTTACAGGCGGCAGGTGTAAGCAGAATTATCACAATGGACTTGCATGCCGACCAGATTCAGGGCTTCTTTGATATTCCCGTTGATCATCTTTTGGCTTCATCAATCTTCATTCCGTTCCTAAGAGAGACCAAAAACATTGATAATCTTCTTTTTGCTTCGCCTGATGTTGGGGGGACAAAACGTGCCAGTCAGTACGCAAAAACGCTTGGAACCGGCTTTGTTATGTGTTACAAACAGCGGACAAAACCCAATGAAATCGGCACAATGCAGTTGATAGGAGACGTAAAAGACAAGGACATAATTCTCGTTGATGACATAGTAGATACGGGTTCTACGCTATGCAAAGCGGCTGATCTCATTATGGAATCGGGGGCAAGGAGCGTCAAAGCAATGATAACTCACCCGGTTTTGAGCGGAGATGCCATTGAAAAAATTGAAAATTCTGCCATGTCGCAACTCGTTATCACGGACAGTATTCCCGTAAAACGTGAGAGCAAAAAACTGAAAGTTCTCTCCACTGCCGAGATTTTTGCGGAGGCGATACGCAGAGTTGAGAATTACGAATCCCTTGCCGATTTGTACGAAATTGCGGTTGCACGGCGAGGAATTGCCACAAAACTTCATTAAAAAAAGCCCGATTTTCATATCAAAATCGGGCTTTTTTACTTATGCATTTAACATATTGTAAATCAATATCTTTGATTTTACGATGGAATATCGGCGATATTCACCCTGCATGTCGGTAGTTTTGCTGTACTCAAGTCTATATTTTACCACTTCAACATCGCCGATATTCCACCGTAAAATCGGCGATATTACACCTCAATATCGCCGATATTGACCCTTAGAATCGGCGATATTGATACCCAAAATCGGCGATATTTAAATACGAAACGAAAGATATTGTAAATCAATATCTTTCGTTTGATGTTAAAACCTGTTGAAAATTCAAATTAAATTTTCAGATTTTCTTATGCTAACAATGGAAATATGTTTCCACTATTTCCGCCATTTTCACGGGATCTTTCTCCAATTCACTGCGAAGATTTGCGTCATTGTAAGAACGTAATTTAGCGATAGTTGCGTTAATTAAGTCCTTACTAAATACGTCATATTTTTCATAAACAGCCCTCATTCGCTCCAAACACTCGGCAGATTCGGCACAGGAAGCAGGCAAAGATACCAAATGATGAGTTGCCACTTCCGTATTGTCCTTGTGGATATTGCCCAAAACGTAAGTATCGTCCGCCATCTTTATCGCCTCTTTTTCAGGCATTTCAAAGCCCTCTCGAGCCGCAATTACGAGAGCCGCAAGCAGTAAATATATGTTGGAAGTGCCGTCCGAAGCCCTAAATTCTATGGATTGTTGGTCGGAGAATTTGCCGGGTGTATTGGGTTCAAGGGGGTTTGCTTTATGACACATATTCAATGTTGTACGCCAACCTAACGGAACTCTCACCAAAGTTGAGCGGTTTCTGTCCCCCCAACAGACCGTTGTAGGGGCTTCCTGATTGGGAACAAGTCGCAGATATGAGGTAGGATTGGTGTTGCCAAAGGCTGTAATTGAGGCGGCAAGCAGCATAAATCCCGCTATAGTACGCTTGGCTTCCGTTGAAAGTTCGCCGTCTTTCACATACAGATTCTTTCCGTTTTTGATGATTTGTGTGTGAATGTGCATCCCGCTTCCAGCCTTTCCTATGGTTATTTTCGGTGCAAATGTGATGTTGTATCCGTAACGTTCATGTGCCAAAGTTCGCAATATCCACTTGGCTAACAGGATTTGGTCGGCGGCTTCAAGCACGGGTACCGGCAGAAATTCTATCTCATTTTGTTCATAATATGTGCCTTCCAGCGAGAAATTTCCTACCTCACTGTGTCCGTATTTTATCTGTCCTCCGCATTGAGCAATGAGTTTCATAGCCTCAGTTCTAAACATTTCAAACTTAGCAAAAGGCGTAGATTCGTGATAACCTTTCTGATCTTTGGCATTAAAAAGTTCCTCTTTCTGTGAAATAACGTAGTATTCCAACTCACCCATAGCCCAAAATTCCATTCCTTTTGTAGCATCTTCGAAACTTTTTATGGCTTTTCTCAGGGTGTATTCTGCCGAATTATGCAGGAATTCTCCCGACTTATGGAAGTAGGAACAAAGGAAACTTATGGTAGGTTCTTCCTTAAAGGGATTAAGAAAAGCGGTGGAAAAACGAGGTAAAACGTAAATATCGCTCTTGCCCGCTTCCATAAAACCGAATAACGAAGAGCCATCAACCCGTTCGCCAAGCGTAAGAATCCGGTCAAGATATTCCCTGTCATTTATCACGAAATTGAGCGTTTTGAGCCGTCTATCGCCCGCTATATAATGGAAATCTACCATCATAATGCCGTTATCTTCAACGTATTTTATAATATCGGCTTTGGTAAAATCCTTTGAAAGTTTGCCGATAGAGCGAACCAAAGGATTGGCATTTAATGCTATTGTATTTGTCATAAATTATGTCGTTTTGAGTTATTTTTTGGGCGGCAAAGATACAAAAAAAATAAACGTATGGCTGTAATTACACCAACCATACATTTATTATAGGTCTAAATAATTAAGTTTCTGTCTAATAAAATTCAATGAAAAAAGGTTTTTAGTCCCAATTAATTCATTAAAAATAAGCCCAATGGCATCAAATCCTTAGTACATTCAGTTCCGAGAGACTTCGCACATTGCAGGAAGTACTTCTCATTTTACTGATGTAATTGTTGAGACTGTGATTATTAAAACATTCCTTATTATTAGGTGATAAAAAGTCATTATTGTTGTCATTTGAGGAGTTAAACACGAGTTTAGATTCCGAAAAAGCAAGTATCAATTCCTGCTTTGGAGTAGCCCGTTGTGCCAGATTTGACGATGAAGCATCTTTTGTTTTTAAGTATGAAAAGGCAGTTATTTTAGCGTGAGATGTATCTTCAAAACATTTATATACAACACTTTGTGGCGAAAATATAATAAACGCCGCAAACAATATAACCGTATATAAATGTTGTTTTTTCATTTTGCAAAGGTACAAATCTTTTTTTGAACGGCAAAATTTCAAGTAAAATTTTCCTGAAACTTGATTCTAATTTACTGTAATTTGATTCTAAAAAATTGTAATCAAATTATAGAACGCCGGAATTTGATTCTAATTTTCTATAATTTGATTCCGGAAATTCAAAACAAAACTTCAAAGGTATGGAAAGCAATAAACCTCCACCCATTATTATATTCTGCCGACGGAAGTTACGCCATCAATTTTTTCCATATCGGTAATAAGTTTGCGAAGAGTGGTAATATCATCAATGTAAATAGTGAGCCGTCCTTCAAAAACACCATCGGCAGCCTTCATTGTAACTTCCCGTATGTTTACATTCCACGAATTGGATATTACTCCCGTAATCTTCTGCAACAGTCCTTTACAGTCAATCCCCGATATTTTTATACCGGCAAGCAAAGTAACCTGTTCGTTATTACGCCATTTAGCCTTAATGATTCTGTTGCCATAAACCGACATTTCCATTTGTGCAACGGGACAATTCACACGATGTATGTGTATCACCTCTCCTTCTTTCAATCCCACAATGTCGTCTCCCTGCACAGGATTGCAGCATTCCGCAATACGAAATTTAATACTCTTAATGTCCTTGTCTATCAAAATAGTATCGGGATTGGCATAAGCGGATTCTAATATCTTGTTCTCGTGTTTTTTTCCAATTTCCGCATTGTGTGCAATAAACCATTCCTGAATTGCTCTGCGGGCTTTGGTTGTCTTAACGGCTTTAAGCCATTCGGGTTGTGGCTCTATGGCATCTGATGTTATGATTTCAACCTGATCCGATGAATGAAGAACATAATCTATGGGGAAAATCTTAAAGTTTATCTTTGCTCCCATGCATCGCAATCCCAGTTCGGTATGCACAGCAAAAGCAAAATCCAAAACACTTGCTTCATAAGGAAGACGGATGCTGCGACCACGAGGAGTGAAAACAATGATGTCGTGTCCCTTAATGTTTATTTCCAAATCCTTAATGAAGTCTATGGAATTGGAAGATTTGTTATCCAACACTTCTCTTATTCTACTCAACCACTGGTCAAGGTTTTCATTTATATTTCCTTCGTTTATGTATTTGTATTTGTAGTGAGCAGCAAGTCCTTTCTCGGCTATCTCGTCCATTCTTTTTGTTCTTATCTGCACCTCTACTCTTCTGCCTCGGTATTTACCTTCCTTAAACATTACTGTTGTGTGCAGGGCTTCATATCCATTGTCTTTCGGATGTGATAACCAGTTACGATAACGCCATGGAATATCCTCATATATCCTTGTTACAATGTTATAAACGGACAGACAGGCTTCGTGTTCATACTCTCCCGTACCTTGAACATCCAATACTATCCTTATGGCAAACTTATCATACACTTCTTCAAACGTTACGTTCTTTGTTTTCATTTTTCGCAGAATGGAAGTAATACTTTTTACTCTGCTGGAATAAGTAGCCTTGTAACCTTTATTATCTATTTCCTGTTTTATCGGAGCGATAAAATCATCTAACAGTTCTTTTCTGTCGGCTGCATTTTGTTCAAGTAAGGATTCTATTGTGCTGTATTCGGTTGTATCTTTGTATTTTGTTACTAAATCTTCCATTTCACTTTTCATTTGATACAAACCAAGCCGTTCCGCTAAAGGAATATAAAGAGTCTGTGTTTCGGAAATGGTTTTCAACCGACTTGCTTCGGGTACGGAATCTATGGTTCGTAGATTATGCAATCTGTCGCAAAGTTTTATGAGTATTACTCTCATATCCTGTGTCATTGTAGAAAGTACCTTGGCAAAGGTATCAGCCTGCAATGAATTTGTTTCTTCATTATATAAATAATCAGCCTTTGTTAATCCGTCAACAATGTAAGCAATTTTTTCATCAAATATATTTTCTATGTCTTCCAACGTATATTCCGTATCTTCCACCACATCATGTAACAAAGCACAAACAATCGCTATATAACCCAATCCTAAATCCTCTGCGGCAATACGAGCAACTTCCATCGGATGATAAATATATGGCTCGCCGTTCCTACGCCTTACGCCCGCATGAGCATTTAGTGCCACGGTGAATGCTTTACGTATCTGTCGTTTCTGTTTGTTTGTCGCTTCCTTGGCAATACTTATCAAATGCCTGTATTTATTAAGAATTTCCTTTCGTTCTTTCTGCTCATCTACTATATACATATTCCTTTAATTACGTTTGTTTCTAAAAAATTCATTTAACAATTCGGCACATTCATCTTCCAAAACACCCCCCTCTATTACGGTTTTAGGATGAAGAAGTTGCGATTTATCTTTCACTATCTTACGATTGTCCGCTGCACCATAAACAATTCTGCCTATTTGTGTCCAAAAGGCTGCACCCAAACACATTGGACACGGCTCTAATGTAACATAAAGCGTACAGTTCTGCAGATATTTTCCCGCTATTGAAGATGCGGCGGTAAAGGCTTGCATTTCGGCGTGAGCCGTTGCATCATTAAGTTGCTGTGTTAAATTACAACAACGAGCAATTATCTTTTCATTGCACACCACAACTGCTCCCACGGGAATTTCTCCCAAGTCAGCCGCCTCATTAGCCATTTTCAAGGCTTCACGCATAAAAAATTCGTCATTGTCTGCCATAAATCGGGTGCAAAATTACTAATTTTTTGTACTTTTGCCCCGCATTACTATTAAAAAATAAGAAAATACAAATAAAATATGCACAAATATAATCATGCAATTAAGGTACAGATACGGTTTAGTGATATTGATCCGCTTAATCACGTCAATAATTCCTGTCTTTTTCAATACTTTGATCTTGGAAGAATAAATTATATGCAGGCGGTGCTTGGAAAGGAACATCAATGGACTGATGTTTCGGTAGTTATCGTTCATTTGGAAACAGATTTTTTTTCGCCTGTTTTTGCTAACGATGATATTGAAGTTCGGACGAGACTTTTGGAATTTGGAAATCGTTCAATGAAAATGGAGCAATGTATAATTGACAGGATAGATTTACAAATAAAAGCCAAATGTGTTACGGTTCTTGCCGGTTTTAACACAAAAACATCTCTTTCGGCGGAAATTTCTGATGATTTTAAGCAGAAATTTATTGATTTTGAGCAGTCTCCTGCATAAATAATTGCGGAAAATGTAATAACTTTCGGCTTAATGGGCAAAATTTAGATGAAAATGTTGTTAAAATAAAATAAATTTTGCAGAAAGTTTTTTATAAAAATAATAATACTTTTTTGCACCCACCGACTGACATTTTGCAACGGTTGTGCAAATTTTATTTTTCGTTGCACAACCGTTGCACAACGTACGCTATAAAAGGTTGGAATTGTACATTGAAAAAATTAACGGAAATTCAAATATATTAAAAAAGAGTGCAAAATTTTGCACTCTTTAACGTACCCCTGACTGTTCCATTCTCAAACCAATTTTTGCAGGATTTAGACCTGATTTGGGAGTTAAAGGAATGGATTCCCAACTAAACAAGTGGACAGAAAAGAAAAATACATTGTTTTTTATTGATTGTAAACCAGTTACTTTCAGTGCCTTAATGTATATAATAACTGATTGAATGTCAATAATATACAATACTATTAGAATGTAATTTACCAATAAAGAAACAAGGGCTTAAATACCTGCAAAACAGATAGGTAAACCCTTGCCTGTGTGGATTGACAGAAAATTAATAAATTACTTTCAATGCCTTTTGTGGGGGTATGGATGATACAACCCATGTTGGCAACAGCAGTGTAAATCCGTTTCTCTGCTATTTAGAATTGATTATTATTTCTTCTTATTCGTAGCGTTCACTATTGTTACAAATAACACAACACATCCGATTATGGCTAACCATTTTAACCCAATCAGGACATATTCCCAATAAACAACGACCAAAGTAATAACTATTGCGGTTAAAATAGTCCAAAAGCAAAACCAAAATATTTTTTTTCGTAACTCTGTCCGCTTTACCTCTTCTTCTTGTCGTTTACGTTGTTCTTCGCGTTCTTCCAATTCTCGTTGCATCCGTTCCTTTTCTTGTTCAATTTTTTGTTCAATTTCTTCTTCTTTTTGCTTAATGACTGCATCTAATTGGTGGGATGCAGCAGATAAATCCTTTTCTATGGAATTCAACTTTGTTTGAATAGTTGCAATTAGAGGACTATTTGGATTATTTTCCTTCAAAGCACATAAGACTTGTGATTGGAGTGTTGAAGAGGATGGAATACGTTCTCTATAACGCTGAAAAGTCCGAATATTATCGGATTTTGCGGTGTGTTCTATCTCGTTCAAAAGATTTGTGTATTCATACATTTCTTCATTGAACAAATAGTTTATTAGTCCTTCATTATTTGACAAAACAAGCGTTTTTAAGCGTGCGGCATCACTTAAAAAGTAATGATTAAAAACAGAAATATTTACATCATTTTGACGCAATAACACAAGACATTCCAATGTTTCATCTTTTTGCAGAGAGATAAATTTGTCAATCAACTCCATTGCTACAAACTTTCCATTTTCTTTTTTGAAAAATTCGTTAATGCACAAAGCAAGTAAATCCCAATTTTCTGTTTTGACGATTTTCTTACATTCTTCAAGTAAAACTTCTTTTGCAAGGGGGGTCTTTTCCTTGTATTGTCGGAAAAGCAAATTGAGTTTTTTCAACATCTTCTGCTTTTCTGTTGCTGATAATTTTTTTGCCATTTTTTTCTATATTTAATCTTTTTCTTTTACCCAAACGTGATATTGCGCTTTACCCTTGATTCGCGGTCTTTTAGAACAAGCCTGCTGCATTGTAGGTTTTTTAGCGCATACGTGTCCCGTTTTGCAGAATTTACATCTCCAAACTGCCATATAAGCCTCCTTTTTCTATTTGTTCAATTATTCTATCAATAAAATCCCAACCACCGCAATATCGACATATTGAGCGCGGGTGGTAAGTACGCAAAGCAACTATATGGTCCATTGGTATAAAAGCCAACTGTTTTTTGTCGAAGCCGTCAATTTTTTCAGGTGCAACGCCAATAAGATATTTGAGTTTATTGTCATAAACGGGACCTGTCGTAAATAGAATCACATCGGGTTTAATAATTTCTATTTCTTCTTTCAATACTGTAAAATTCTTCTTTTCAAGACTATACAGTGTTTTATCCTTGCAATCCGCAAGTCCTATTTTTATAAGGTTGTTCCAAACATATTGAATTTTCTTATCTTTATGTTTATTGTTGAACCTTTTGATAAATTCCTTTTTGAAATAGCTTGCAATGCCTTTTGCTTCTTTTAGATCGTTTTCCAAATCCTGATAGCCGGGAATTTTAAATTCAGGGAATGACTCGCCTATTTGATATTTTGTACCTTTCGGTAATTCCTGCTCAATAAACATTACCTTTATATCCGCATTGTCAAAATCATCAACCAATTGCATTAACAGAGGTTTGTGCAGTTTCTGTTTAGCCTCGCCTGAATATTCGTTCCAAGCATTTTTCAAACCTGCCCATTTCTCTTCATAAAGTTTTTCGAGTTTTTTATTGATATTCATATTTTTATTGATTTTTAAATTATAGTTATCTTTACCCCAACAAATGTTTTTTTGTTGGCGAAACATTGCAATAGGAGTTACCGTTTGCGACTAACCTTGTTCCTGAATTTTTCACTTCTTTACCACAATAAATACAATGTTCTCCATCTAATACAGCAACGTGTGCTTTTGTTGGCGAAACATTGCAATAGGAGTTACCGTTTGCGACTAATCTTGTTCCCGAATTTTTCACTTCTTTACCGCAGTATTTACAATTTAATGACATAATTTTATGATTTTAATTTTAAAATAAATTTTCAGGGTGCGAAATTACTACAACTATCTGAAGTACAGCAGAAAATAAAAGGCAGATAATACCTTAATTAAGGCATATTTTACCTCAAAAATGGAATTATTTACCTATATTTTTGTTATTCTGTTGATTGTTAGTATAGTAGGTTGTAAGGTAGGAAAAGAAATCATCCTTTAATACAAAGGATATGTGCATAAGTAAACCAGTATCCATAGTAGGTTTTTTAAGCAACTTACAAAAGTTGCTCTGGTCGCAATGTACCTGTTCTGCTAACCATTTTTTAGTCCTGCCTTCTGCTTTCAACTTTTGGCAGATGATTTTTCCTATATGTACTTCTGTTCTTTTGACCATAAAAAAGAGGTGTAAAACTATTCCTTTGATGTACTTATTATAGAAACCAGGCTCTACCAAAACCTTTGTAATCAATAAGTACAGAACAGTCCACACCCAAAGGGTGTGAACCTCTGCAACTTATTCTCGATTACTTTTTTAGGTTGAAATTTGGTAGAATTTGTTCCCTATGAGAATAAGAACATTAGTTCAAAATATCTTTATTTCAATACTTTATCTTTTTATTTTTGCATATATAATATGTTTAAATTCAGGTGCAAAGATAGTGATTTTTTGGCAATTAACATCTCTATAATCCAAATTCCTTTTTAATTCTTTGTGTTGTAGATATGCTAACCTCTGCAATTTTAGCAGTATTTCTAATAGAAGTACCTTTTTTAAGCAAGGAAATAACCTGTTTGTATTTTTCTTTTCAGTGGACTTTGTACTACCTACATTCCTACCCAGTTTACCTCCTTGCTGTATGTAATTCTACCTTCCACTGTTCAACCTCACGGATTTTCTGAAATATGTTATTGTTTTTAGTTTATACCCCTTTGAAAATGTGGAATAAATAGAATTGGAAAATAAAAAGAGATTTCAAAATTTGCTGTTTCCACAAGGTTTTTATTTTGACAAAGAAAACAGGCATATTGAACCTCTGACAGTCAATCAATCTTTCATTGTAACCCTTGAATTATCAAACAATTACAGACAAAATAAAAAAAGGACTTCCCCCTAAAAATGGAGGAAAGTCCCCTTTTGTACTCCGGGCGGGAGTTGAACCCGCACTCCTTCATCAGGAACAGGATTTTAAGTCCTGCGTGTCTACCTATTCCACCACCAGAGCAGACGAAGTTATCTAAAAAAAAGCCCGATTATTCGGGAGTTTTTTTGAGCGGAAAACGGGACTCGGACCCGCGACCTCAACCTTGGCAAGGTTGCGCTCTACCAACTGAGCTATTTCCGCTTTTATCAGTTTTGAGGGTGCAAAAGTACAAATTTTTCTTTTACCAACAAAATTTTTTTAAACTTTTTCTATCATTTTTTTTATGTTATTCAATTTCATCAACGCTTCCATTGGCGTAAGGTTATCTATATCAGTATTTAATATCTCTTGCTTTATATCCATCAGAAGGGGATCATCAAGTTGTATAAAACTTAATTGATAGTTGGAATTTGCCATTTTTGCCGCCTTTTTCAAGTGTTTCTCGCCGTCTTTTTTGTGTTTTTGCTCAAGTTCCGCAAGCAGTATTTCCGCCTCTCTTATCACTTCTTTCGGCATACCTGCCATCTGTGCAACATGTATTCCAAAACTTTGCGAACTGCCCCCTTTCACTATCTTACGAATAAAAATAATCCTTTCACCTATTTCTTTTACACTAACATGAAAATTCTTTATTCTCTCATATTGACTTTCCATATCTATCAACTCGTGATAATGAGTGGCAAAAAGAACCTTTGCTTTATTCTTTTGATTTTCATGTATATAGGAAGCAATTGCCCACGCAATGGAAACTCCGTCGTAAGTGGAAGTGCCGCGTCCTATCTCGTCCAAAAGAACAAGGCTACGAGAAGAAAGATTATTAAGAATGCTGGCTGTTTCATTCATCTCCACCATAAAAGTACTCTCACCCGCAGAAAGATTGTCCGATGCTCCAACACGAGTAAATATCTTATCTACTATTCCTATATCGGCACTCTTCGCCGGTATGAACGAACCTATTTGAGCCATCAACACTATCAAAGCCGTTTGCCGCAAATAAGCACTTTTCCCCGACATATTAGGACCTGTTATTATACATATCTGCTGGCTTTCTCGGTCAAGAAAAATATCATTCGCTACGTAGGATTCTCCAACGGGCAACATTTTTTCAATGACAGGATGTCTGCCGGCTGTTATTGAAAGACTGTAACCTTCATTCATCTTTGGTTTTACGTAGTTATTCTCCGCTGCAATTTTAGAAAAACTTAACAGACAGTCCATTTGCGATATCAGACGTGCATTCTGCTGTAATCTTTCTATGAACTGCCCACATTCTTTCAACAACTGCTGATACAAAATGCTTTCCAATTCGGATATTCTTTGTTCTGCCGTAAGTATTTTGGCTTCATACATTTTCAACTCTTCAGTTATGTACCGTTCTGCGTTGGTTAAGGTCTGTCTTCTCGTCCATGATGACGGTACTTTGTGCTTATGCGGATTGGTTACCTCAATATAATAACCGAAAACATTGTTAAAACCCACCTTTAACGAAGGAATATCCGTTGCTTTGCTTTCTTTCTCCTGCAATTTTGCGAGATAATCCTTGCCACCCGAAGAAATACTGCGCAGTCCGTCCAATTCGGTATTCACACCCGAAGCAATAGCGTTACCTTTCGCTATATTGTTCGGTGCATCTTTGGATATGGTTTTGGCAAGCAGCGAAGCAAGTTCGGGACATTCGTCAAGAGTAAGATACATCTTAATACTCTCATTATGAGACAAAGATATATTGTTACGAATCTTTGCTATTTCCAATAGGGAGTTAGCAAGCGCATTCAGTTCGTTGGGTTGAATGCGACCGAAGGACAGTTTGGATATACAGCGTTCCAAATCACCAATGGCAAATATAGATTTACGAATATTATCTGCCATTGTGTCGGCACGAAGGAAGGCTTGCACAATATTATGACGCTCTTCCATTTGAGCCTTATCCGTCAGCGGCATCAGCAACCAGCGTTGCATAAGCCTTGCTCCCATAGAAGATTGAGTCTGATTGAGAATTTGATATAGCGTTTTCCCTCTTTCAGCCGTTGGAACAAGCAATTCCAAATTGCGAATGGTAAATTTATCAAGCCAGAGACAGGAAAGGTTATCCAAACGTGAGATATTACGGATATGAGATAGCGAAGTGTGTTCGGTAATTGTCAAATAATGCAGCGAAGCCCCCGCTGCAATAATTCCGAGTGGCATTTCATTTACGCCAAAACCCTTAAAGGATGCAACTTCAAAATGTTTGAACACAATATCTTCTGCAAATGCTGCCGTGAAGACCCAATCCTCAAACGTTTTAGTGCATAAATCCGAACCGCATCGCTTTTCAAATTCCTTCAACTGCTGCTTCTGCACCACTATTTCTTTAGGCTGCATACTGGTTATAAGGTTCTCTATCTCATCTGTTTTACCTTGCGACACGTAAAACTCACCTGTGAGTATGTCAATAAAGGATACTCCAGCCAAATCTTTCTCATAAAAAATGGCAGCGAGATAAGAATTTTGTGAAGCCTCAATTGTGTTTGCGTTATACGACAGAGCGGGCGTTACAACCTCAGTTACACCTCGCTTAACCACACCTTTAGCTACCGAAGGATCTTCCAACTGCTCACAAACAGCCACTCGACAGTTGGCTTTCAAAAATTTGGGAAGGTAAGTGTCCATTGCGTGGAACGGGAAGCCTGCTAACTTATCACCAGCTCTTTGAGTAAGCACTATGTTCAGTAATCTGGAAGTTGTAACTGCGTCTTCACCAAAAGTTTCGTAGAAGTCTCCGACCCGAAAGAGCAAAATCGTATCGGGATATTTAGCTTTTATATCGTTATATTGCCTCATCAGGGGCGTAACTTTTGCATCTGCCATAAATTTGCGTTATTGTAATTTTCGGCTGCAAAGGTACAAAAAAATCAAACATTCCTATAATTCCGTTATATCAAATTTTGGATGTTTTCCTGTCAAGTGTTAACCTCGGCATCTTTTGCCGGAATATAATCCTTGTTTGTACTCACAGTTAATTTCTTGTTAAATAATTTTATGTTAATTATTATTTAATTTTATGGTTCTTTTATTCCTTATTCACGATATTTAGTTTTCAATTTCAATATCGCTTTTTTTGATGTATCATCCATTCTCGTGAGTGCGGCTCACACTTTGAAAATTTTACCTATCTTTGCAATTCAAAATACAGAAGAATTATGGACAGTAAATTTAATGAATTGCCATTTATGGCAATAACCGTTGCCGACAAAGACGGTGAAATAATAGATATGAATGAACGTTCCGCAAATACTTTTGAAAATTCGGGAGGCAAGGCTCTTATAGGCAAAAAACTTTTGGACTGTCATCCCGAAAAGGCTCGTAATATCATCAAATCACTTGCGGAAGAACAAAAAACAAACGTCTATACAATAGAAAAAAACGGGGTTAAAAAGTTAATTTATCAAACACCCTGTTTCAAAAATGGAGTATTTGACGGATTGATTGAATTTTCTATAATAATTCCAGAAGATATTCCTCATTATGTAAGAAACTGAACAAAAATAAATATACGTTTTATCCTTAAATAATGCAAAAGTTATTATTTAAGAAAAAAACTTTTGGTTGTTATGGAAATTATTTGTAATTTTGCACATTCAAAACAACACATTTAAGAGTTTATTTTCATAAAGAATAATTAAAATAATATGGCAAAGAAAGAAGCAAAAACAACAAAAGCAACAGAAGAACAACAAAGCAAAATCATTAGGTCGGAGGAAGTGGATAAGGTTGTAGAAAATCGCCTTATAGCCTTGTATTCTCTGCAAAAAGTGCATTCCAATATGGACAAAATTCGTATTGTAAGGGGTGAATTACCACTGGAAGTGCAGGATTTGGAAGATGAAATAGTTGGTCTTGGAATAAGGGTAGAAAAATTTCGTAATTCCATAAAGGAATATGAAGCAGAAGTCAATTCCTGTAAAGAAATGGCGAAGGAGCATGAAGCAAAAATCAAAAAATTTACAGCGGATCAGAATAAAGTAAAAAATAACAGAGAATATGAATCGCTTGACAAGGAAATTGAATTCAGTCAATTGGAAGTTCAACTTTGTGAGAAAAAAATCCGTGAAGCAAAAAAATCTATAGAATCATATAGCGAACAACTTGCGCTGCTGGAAGCCAAAATTGTTGAAAAAAAGAAAGACCTGGAAGCCAAAAAAGTAGAACTTGACGAAATTATTAAGGAAAATGAAGAGCGAGAAAAGGAACTTTTGGAAGAGGTCAAAAAAACCGAACACCTTATAGAAGACAGGTATCTTAATGCTTACAAAAGAATCCGTAATGCGTCTCGTAACGGTCTGGCAGTGGTAACTGTTGATAGAGATGCGTGTGGTGGTTGTTTTAGTAAGATACCTCATCAGCGGCAAATGGACATTCGTAAGCACAAAAAGATAATTGTTTGCGAGTATTGCGGTAGAATTTTGGTTGATGACTTTATTGCAGCCGAAGTTGAGCAGAGAAAAAACTAAATACTTCCACTCTGCCACAACAATAAATGAAGGTAGATGTGAAGTAAGGAACGTATTGGTTGAAGGGAACAGAATATCAAAAATATCAAACCTTCCCATTGGAAATTTACCTGCCGATACTGAAATCATAAATTGTGAGCATCTTTTACTCATACCGGGAGTAATTGATGCTCATGTTCATTTCCGTCAGCCGGGACAGGATTACAAGGCAGATATGGCAAGCGAAAGCGCGGCGGCAGTTGCTGGCGGCGTTACGACAGTGCTTGATATGCCCAACAATACCCCTCCCGTAACCACCATAGAAAGTCTCAAAGCCAAGATACAAATTGCCAGCAGGTCAATGCTTTGTAATTTTGGATTTTTCTTCGGTATAACAAACAACAACATTGATGAGGCTCTCTCGTTGGAGGATAAAAAATTAGCCATCGGCTTTAAGATTTTTCTGGGATCTTCCACAGGGAATATGCTCGTTGATAATTTTGCGGCAATAGAACGTCTGTTTTCATCCACATCTCTTATAATTTCAGCACATTGCGAAGACGAAAATCGCATACGGGAAAGGATGACAATGTATCAAAATATATACAGAGACAAAGTGCCAACGGCTGCAATCCATCCTCTAATTCGTGATAGCAGAGCCTGTTTTGATTCGTCATCCTTTGCCGTAGATTTAGCCAAACGCCATAACACCAAACTGCACGTTGCCCATTTGACAACCAAAGAAGAAACAAATTTATTCAAACCCGATTCAATTCTTAATAAGCAGATTACCACTGAAGTAACTCCTTCTCATCTGTGGTTCGCATCGGATGATTATGCAACGAAAGGGAACCAGATAAAGTGTAATCCCGCCATAAAATCCACAGATGATCGTTTATCATTACGTAAGGCATTAAAAAATAATCAAATAGACCTAATTGCTACCGACCATGCACCGCATCTTTGGGAGGAAAAAATGAAGGATTATTTTCATGCTCCATCCGGCATTCCAAGTATCCAGCATTCTTTATTAATAGTCCTGGAACTTGTTAGACAACAGGAACTTACTGTGGAACAGGCAGTGGAAAAAATGTGTCATAACCCCGCTTTACTATTCGGAATCAAAGACAGAGGATTCATAAAAGAAGGTTATTTTGCAGACCTCACAGTAATAAATCCAAATGAGCAAACCTCTGTAATACAAGACAGTATCCTTTACAAATGTGGCTGGAGTCCTTTGCTCGGAAACATCTTTTCCAACCGCATATCACAAACTTTCGTAAATGGTAATCAGGTTTTCGCTGACGGGAAAGTCCATACCGATTTCAAAGGTCAATTTCTCGGAAATATAATCTAAAATGGGCTGTCTCAAACATTTTTTTTATCCCCAGAAAAAACTTTGTTTGTCTCAAAAGTTTTGTACTTTGCAGCCGATTAAAATAATAAAACATCAATCAAATGACACAAATAATAACACATAATAAAGGAAAACTTACTCTGCCAAAACGTGCGGAAGTCATTTATTTTTCGTATCCACAACACATCTTCCATTAACTTCACCCGCCCGCTCTCTCAAAGTTTTTTTCATAGAAAAACACACAGAGTATCAATTTATTTTGTCATTCGGCAGTTTTTTGGCGATGCGAACAAGTGCGGGGCATTTTGTAACTTGTGCAGAATTATATTGCTCAGGTGCGGAAACATCAAACGCAGGTGTGGAGACATCAAACGCAGGTGCGGAAACATCAAACGCAGGTGCGGAGACATCAAACGCAGGTGCGGAAGCATCAAACGCAGGTGCGGAAGTATCAAACGCAGGTGCGGAAGTATTAAACGCAGGTGCGGAAGTATTAAAAACTACAGAAAATTCATTAAAATATAGTAATAAAACCTTAAAATTATTAAATTATGTCAAGTATTAGATTGTTTCCACAAGGAAACGCAGCATTTTGGTCAAAGGGTTTGGTATCGGCAATCAAAATGGCACTGGTGAATTAAAAAAGTTTAATAAATAATAATAATTTAAAATTCAAACAAAATGAAAAGAACAGCATTTGATTGGGCGAAAGTCCAAAAAGTTATGAGCAAAACTCTTTGCTCTGTAATGATAGCAACGGCTATCGTAAGTTTTTCATCGTGCGGAGGCGATGACGACGAGGAAAATAATGGTGGGACTACTCCAACCCCAAATCCTAACCCAACAGTTGTAACCCAAACTTATACCGTTAATGGAGTAAGTTTTAAGATGGTCGCTGTTGAAGCAGGTACTTTTACTATGGGCGACACAAT
>JAISTG010000106.1 GCA_031272705.1 Bacteroidales bacterium
AAAACAACTGTGGCGAAACTTAAAACAACTGTGGCGAAACTTAAAACAACTGTGGCGAAACTTAAAACAACTGTGGCGAAACTTAAAACAACTGTGGCGAAACTTAAAACAACTGTGGATAAAACTTCCTTATTGGAGTTTTTTTTATACTTTTGCGGTTTGAAATCAAACTTAAAGGAATTAACATTATGTACAAGAGATTTTTTATTATACTTCTGTGGTTTTGTACCTTAAATTGCTATTCACAGGGCATTTACAACGAGGAATCGGACGGAATTAAGCAACTTGATTCCGCAATCACAAGAGCCGAAACCGAAAACAAATTTGTTATGGTTCAAGTCGGCGGTAACTGGTGTAAATGGTGCAGGATGTTAAATGAATTTATTGAAAACGACAGCGAAATCAAGGAGTTAATAAATGCCAACTTCGTGTTTATACATCTAAATTATTCTCCAAAAAATAAAAATACGGAGAGTATGGTTCGGCTGGGTAATCCGCAACGTTTCGGCTTTCCGGTTATAGTTATTCTTGATGGTAAAGGGCAGCGAATTCATACTCAAAACACCGCCTACCTTGAAAAAGACAACGGATACGACCGTAAAAAAGTTTTGGATATGTTGAAACAATGGACACCCTCCGCATTAAAATAACCCCCCAACGAAAACCCGATGATAGAACACGAAATTGACCTCAAACCCTATAATACCTTCTCTTTGCACACCACTGCCAAGACCTTAATTCATGCTCTTGAAGAGAAAGATATTGAAGCCTTGCCTCCAACTCGCGAGTTTTTGGTTCTCGGTAGCGGGAGCAACGTTATATTTACCGAAGAACGCATTGAAATCCCTGTTGTAAGAATTGAAAATAAGGGGATTAAACTCATAGACAACGCAGCGGATTATGTACTCGTTGAAGTTGCAGCCGGCGAGCAATGGAGTGATTTTGTGCTTTATTGTTGTGAAAATTGGTGGTGTGGGGTAGAGAATCTTGCTGCTGTTTATGGAACCGTCGGCGCTGCTCCCGTACAAAACATCGGGGCGTACGGAGTAGAAATCAAGGATTTTGTTCATTCCGTTCTTACTTATGACGTATTGAACGGGCAATATAAAACCTATTACAATGCGGATTTGAATTTCGGTTACAGGTATTCACGTTTCAAGTATGAGAATAAATATGAAATCATTTGGAAGGTTCGTTTCCGCCTTTCAAAGCAATTCATCCCCAACCTTTCCTATAATGCCGTCGCTTGTGAAGTACAAAAACTTAATGAAAAACCTTCTTCCCCCATTGAAATGTGTAATATAATTACCGAAATACGCAATTCCAAACTGCCGAATCCGACTCTCCTTCCCAATGTTGGCTCTTTCTTCAAGAATCCTGTAGTTTCCCTTGATTATTTTCATATCTTACAGCAGAAATATCCGGATATACCTTCTTATAATACCGATAACGCTCGGCAAAAAAAGATTTCCGCTGCGTGGTTAATAGAAAAAACCGGCTGGAAGGGACGCAAACTCGGCGAAGTATCAATGTTTCACACACAGGCTCTTGTCATGGTTGCTTATAAACAGGTTAAAGGCTCTGATATAATGGCTCTTGCCAATGCAATAAAGACTGACGTTAAAGCATTATTCGGTATAAACTTGGAAATAGAAGCCCACATAATATAATATAAAACCAATTATAAAAGATAATACACTATGAACAGAACAATAGAAGACGTATGGCAATGGTTTCTCTCTAATCATGAGGCGTTAATGGACATAGATTCATTAGATGATGCTGCCGCTGAGGAATTATTGCTTAAATTTGATGATATTTTGAAGTCTTACAGTGAAGGAATAGATTTTGAAATAGGAGATTTAACTCCTCACGGTCGTACTTTGCTTCTAACTACTAATGGAAATGATGAGTATTTTGAAGATGTTTTTGCTCTCTTTGAAGCGTTTCCTTCATTGGATTTTTGGGAAATTGTACCTCTAAAACAGCCTTCCGCAATGGAGAATCCTCTTATTCGTTACGAAAAGTATTGCTATAAGGCGTCGGATGTGTGGTTTTTACCTATGGAAAGTACGGATGAAACTGAAGAAAGGCTCGGTTTAAGAATTGGAATATCTGATTATGAGCCTGAAAATGAGACCCAACTTATTGCTATTTATCTTTTATTGGAGGCAATTTTAGGAGAATATCAATGCGGAACACTCATTGGTTATTGGGAAGCATGTCCTTTGCCGAATGACCCTTCTTCCGAAGGGTTTATACCTTTGAAGGACTTGAAATTATTTGTTTAACTTATTTATTTTGCGTTATACCGTTTTTATTGAATTTTATTACGCAAGACTGTTTATATCTAACACATTAAATTTATAATGAAATCTTTGGAAAAACGCATTTTTGTTCCTAAAACATCACAGGATTTTGACGCTTTATGTATGGAAATCTTTAAATTTCAATACACAAATAACTATATATATAGACAATTCTGTGATTTGCTACAGCGAAATCCGCAAAATGTGAAACAAAAGATAGATGTTCCTTTTCTACCCATTGAATTTTTTAAGACACATAAAGTAGTGAGTGGCAGGTGGAAAGAAGTTGCTTTTTTTCAGTCAAGCGGCACAACTTCCTCTCAAAAAAGCACACATTTCATAAAGGATTTGAGCCTTTACGAACGCAGTTTTGTGCATAATTTTAATGCCTTTTGGGGCAATTTTCAACAGTATTGTTTTCTTGTTGCTTTGCCATTATACTCAAAAAATCCTCATTCTTCCCTGATTTATATGATGAATTATCTTGTTTCTCATACAAGAAACAATGGAAGTCGGTTTTTTAATGAAGATTTAGATGCCTTAATTGAAGCAATTATGGCTAATGAAAAAGCAAAAAAGAAGACCATTTTGTTTGGTGTAACATACGCTTTGCTTGATATTATAGAGAAACAACCCCTTAACTTACAGCATACTTTGGTCTTTGAAACCGGCGGAATGAAGGGACAGCGTGCGGAATTGACCAAAGAAGAGTTACACTTGCGGCTTTGTGAAGGGTTCAATGTGCGGAATATCTGTTCCGAATATGGAATGTGTGAACTTTTTTCACAAGTATATTCGGCGGGTAATGGTATTTTTCATACAACAAACGGATTGTTTCAGGTGGCTGTTAGGGATATAAATGACCCGCTTTCCGTTGATTTTCAGGCGGGGAAAGGGGCAATAAATGTTATAGATTTGGCAAATTTGTATTCCTGTTCCTTCATTGCAACGGCGGATTTAGGACAAAAAATAAACGACCAAACCTTCAAATTGCTTGGTCGTTTAGCCGATTCCGATGTGCGAGGCTGCAATTTACTGTATTTGTAATCGCCTTTTTTGCAACCTGCCATCGCTGAACTTCACGCCGATAATGTATATTCCCTTGTGAAATTGACTGACATTGAGTGTAGATTTTCCTGTTTTAACCGAATAAATTTCCTGTCCTAAAAGGTTATAAATGCTGATATGGTCAATGTTTTCGCCCTCTATTGTCAGCATATTACTTGCAGGGTTCGGGTATATTTCAAAGGAAATGTCCTCCAAATTGTAGAGTCCGACGCAGGTATCTTCAACAATCGTCTTGCCGTTTGTATTCAAATCCGTCCAGAAATCGCTCGTATCGTACTTTGTGAATGTCTCACAAGGGACGTGTAAAACGTGCATTTGTTCAATTCCAATAAAGGTATTGTCGTAGATTCTTGGCGGTTCTTCGCAAAAGATTCTTGTATTCAGCAATCTGGTACAATAGGAAAAGGCGTATTGACCGAGGTATTTCAGGTTGAGTTGTCTGTCATTTCCGAGTTGCAAATAGCGAAGGTTGCTGCTTCCATAAAAGGAATATGTCTCTATTGTGTCTATTGAATTTGAGAGAATCAGTTCATTGAGGTTCAAACAAAGTTGAAACGCTTTTGATTTTATTGATGTTACGGATGGTCCTATGGTCAAATTCCGTAAGCCTTCGCAGGATTCAAAGGCTGAGGTATCCACATACGTTATTGCGTTACCGACATATATATTGTCCAAAGCCTTACATTCATGAAAGAGCATTTGGCTTACATGCGTGAGTTTCACGGGGATATGAATGGTCAATAAGGCGTAACACTCCTTGAAAGCACCCTTTTCTATGGTTTCAATACTGTCGGTCAGCGTTACTGTTTCAAGCATCGGACAGGTCTGAAATGCAAATTTCCCTATCGTTCTTACGGAAGTCGGAACCGTAACTTCGGTCAAACTGTCATTGAGAGCAAAGGCATAATTGATTATGGATACCACTTTGTACTTCGTACTATTGTGCGTTAAGGTGTCGGGAATGTCTATTTTACCCGCATAACAATTAACAAATGCGTTGGCTACTCCAACAGTACTGTCGCTAAGAATCCTGTAATATATCGGTTTGTTGTCCTTGTTCAATGCGGAGAAATCATAGGAAATCTGACCCTGAACGGATAAAACACACGCCATTAAAAGCGTCATTACAAATGGTTTAAGACTCGTTTTCATCATATGTTTAATTATAATTTGATTTGCAAAAGTAACATATTTTATTTAATATACGCACAAACTTACCTTAATTTTTTTTCATTTCCCTTCGCCAATGCCCACAAATTACGGAAAAGAAATCAGGAAACTTTCTGCTCATAACCCTTATTTTTCGTCAATAAATCGCTCACATATCTCCCCGTAAGACTTAATTCGGCGGTCGCGAAGGAAGGGCCAGTGAGTACGATAGTGGTCATTGAGAGAGAGGTTTAACTCAATCACGGCGGTTTCTTCCTCAAAATGCGAAGCCTGATACAGCACACTGCCGAACGGATTTGCCACAAAACTGCCTCCCCAAAACTGCATTCCTTCGCCTTCTATGCCCGTTCTATTGACGGAAATTACGTGAACTCCGTTGGCGATTGCGTGAGAGCGTTGAATGGTTTGCCAGGCTTGGAATTGTTCTTGGTTGGTTTGTGCGTCCTGATTGGCTGCCCAGCCGATTGCCGTTGGGTAAAACAGCATCTCCGCTCCCTTCAAACAGGTGATTCTTGCAGCCTCCGGATACCACTGATCCCAGCAAATTAAGACGCCGATAGTGCCGAATTTGGTCTTAAATGTCTTATAACCAAGGTCGCCTTCGGTGAAATAAAACTTCTCATAAAAGGCAGGGTCGTCGGGAATATGCATTTTTCGGTAACGCCCAAGCAGCCTTCCGTCGCCCGCATTTATCACAATTGCAGTGTTATGATAAAGACCTGCCGCCCGTTTTTCAAACAAACTCGCTATGATAACCACGTTTTCTTCCCTTGCGAGAGCCTGTAACTGCTGCGTTATTTGACCGGTTTCCACGTCGGTTGCGAGCGAAAAGTTATCGTAATTCTCCGTATCACAGAAGTATAACGAGGCAAACAACTCCTGCAAACAGACGATATTCGCACCCATTTTCGCACAACGGCGAACGGATTCAAGTGCTTTTTGAATGTTGTTTTCAACATCTGCGGTGCATTTTGCCTGCACCAGACCTACTTTTACTTTCATATTCAATGTGTATTTTGGGGTTTTTCCGACTGCAAAAGTACATAAATTCGGCGGGATTTTGAGTTTTTTTTGTAATTATTTCTAACTAACTGATAATGAGAAATAAAGAAACTCCATTTATGTATTATTTAACCTCGGTTCACGAAACGCCGTTTCATGACTCATGAAATGGCGTTTCTTGAGTCGAGAAATGGCGTTTCGTGACTCATGAAACGGCGTTTCGTGAACGGAGTTTGTTTGAAACTCAGTATCAGTTAGTTAGAAATAATTACAGAAAAAACTCAAAACAGAAATCTGAAAGGCAGTAATATCCACTCTATAAGTCGCTCTACCGGAGAGCGTTTGAGCCAATTTTTGTAGTCAAAACCTTGACACGAAAGCAGAGAAATGTCTATGTGCCGCTGTAAAAGCCTTAAAACCAGTTCATCATTGCCTATAAGAGCGAGTTCGTATTGGTATCTGAACGACCTGTAATCAAAGTTCGCCGAGGATATTGAACACAAACGCCCGTCAATCATCACACATTTGGCGTGCAGGTTTCCCTTGTTGTAAAACTGCAAAGTAACGCCTCCCTGATGGAGAATGCCCAAATAGTGCCTACGAATTATATCAACGGAATGAACGTCAGAGTGATACGGCATTATTATTGTTACCTTTACCCCTCGCTGAGCGGCTTCAATGAGTTTCTTTCTAAGGTTAAATCCGGGCAGAAAATAAGGCGTTTCTATCACAATATCCTCGTAAGCGGCGTCTATCATTGCCTCATATTTGCTGCGGATATTTTGCTTATAGGGGTTGGGTAAGTCCTGTACAAACAGCCAGTTACCCACTTTCACATCACGCTTATGGTCTCTTTTGCGGAACGAATAGCGATTATAGATACGGAAAGATGCATTAAATGAATGAGTTAAAACGCTAATCAGTTCGGGATTTCGGCTTATTCTCAGGTTCAGTTCCCGCCATTTGAGGCTGTAAGTCGTTAAATTAGAGGAGCCGATGTAGGCAATCTCAGAGTCTATTATCAACAACTTCCGATGGTTTCTGCAATGATTCTTGGAGAGAAAACTTCTATCCCACACGAGTTTGTGGTAAATCCGCAGGTTGATTCCCGCATCCAACATCGGCTTATAGAGAGAATTCACCTCGCCACTGCCCCAAGCATCCACCAATAACTTTATTTTCACACCTGCTTTTGCCCTTTCTATGAGTGCCTTTGCGTATTTCTCACCCGTAGAATCCTGATTAAAGCGATAGATTTCAAAGCAAATGGTGTGCTGAGCCTTTGAAATGTCTTCCAAAGCCGTGTCAAACAACTGCCGGTTATCGTCTAAAACTTGAAAGGATTTGTTCATAATTGTAATGATATTTTATTGTTATTCTTTTGATAATTTGATGTTTAGCGACTGCAAATCTTCGGGTGTATCAATCCCGAAAGACTCATATTCGGTGGTTGTTATGCCGATTTTATAACCGTTTTCCAACCATCGCAACTGCTCCAAAGCCTCAATCCCTTCAAGGAATGACGGTTTCAGCGAGACTATTTGATGTAAAACCTCCGCACGAAAAGCGTAAAGACCAATATGTTTATGGTAATATCCCTTTGAGATGCAGTCATCTATTGATGTATTTTCCCTTGAATACGGTATCACAGAGCGTGAAAAGTAAAGCGCATTTGCCCCACCTGCGACCACCTTTACAACGTTTGGCGACAGGAGAACGGCTTTATTATCAATACGTTTCATTAAAGTAGCAATCTGACTTTGAGGATACTCCCCGAATATATTGAGCAAACTTTCCAACTGTTCCCTACATATCATCGGCTCATCGCCCTGAACATTCACCACAATATCGTATTTCTCGCCTGTCATTTCTTCCCTTCTCAATACCTCTTCGCAGCGTTGAGTTCCGTTGATATGGTTTTCGGAGGTCATCATTGCGTTGAATCCGTGATGAGTTACGATGTTTTGTATGCGAGAATCGTCCGTTGCCACGATGACTTTGCCGAAAAGTCCCGACCGATTGACCGATTCACACACCCAAATCACCATTTCCCTGTCCATGATCTTTGCTAACGGCTTGCCGGGAAAGCGTGTAGAGGCGTAACGAGCGGGGATAACTGCCAATGATTTCATATTAAAATAATCCATTGATTTCGGCATTGAGACGAACTATTATCTTATTCAGGTCTTCGGGTCTCTCAATATCGTGTTCGTCCATATCCACAACTAACAACTTGTCTTTATAGTTACTAAGCCACTCATCGTATCTTTCGTTCAAAGAATTTATGTAATCAAGTCTTATTGATGTTTCATAAGTACGTCCTCTTTTTTGTATTTGACGTACGAGAGTCGGCACTGAGGCTTTGAGATATATGGTCAAATCGGGCGCCGGTACAAAGGAAAGCAACAAATCAAACAGTGCAAGGTAAGTTTCGTAATCCCGAGTGGTCATTAAGCCCATCGCATAAAGGTTCGGAGCAAATATCCGTGCGTCTTCGAAAAGAGTTCTGTCCTGAATAATATTTTCATACATCTTTCTGGCTTCAACAACGTGTCTAAAACGCGAGTTAAGGAAATAAATCTGCAGATTAAAAGCCCATCGTCGCATATCTTCGTAGAAATGTTCAATATAAGGATTGGACTCCATTTTTTCATAAACGGGTTGCCAGTTAAAATGTTTTGCCAACAAGGTGGTGAGTGTTGTTTTTCCGCAACCTATATTGCCTGCTATCGCTATGTGCATAAGTTAGAAATATTTAAGATTAAGAATAAATTACATTATTTAGACTAATTAAAATCGGGCAAAAGTACAAAAAAATATTTTAATACAAATTTAATTCATCTATATTTTGTTTTGTCATACCGAAATCTGCTTTTACTCCTTGTATTAAAGGACAAAAATAAAACGCTTTTAACAGAAATGGCTTAAAGTCCTGCTACAATAGACAAGAAAAGAGGCAAAAAATCGCTTTTGTAAGTGATAAAAATTTTTTTCGTGTACTTTAAAAGTAAGGAGAATAATTTTGTTATTAAAAAAAATTGTATCTTTGTCGCCTCAAAACGTATGTATTATGAAACGGAAAGTTATATTATTTTTCTTTGTATTCTTACCTGCAATGGTGTTTTCGCAGGTAACTACAACCACAATGACATCCGGCAGTCAGTTGTTGCCGTTGTTACAAAACAATTTTCAAGGAGAAGGCATAGAAATTTTAGAAGTCTCCTTCAACAATTTACCTGTTGTTCCAAACACTAACCAAATTGGAACTTTCGCCAATAATGACACCAACGGCAACAAAATAAAAGCAACGCAGGGAATAATTATGGCAACAGGAAGCGTGAATACCACTACAATGGGATATGGATTTAGTAGTGCAGTACCACAATATAATGATTTTGATATGAATGCTGTTTGGGTAAATCATCCTTGTTGGAATTCTCAATATCCGCTCTGTGATGATGGATGGAATTATTGTCCTCAACTAATGAATCAAAATCTGAGTGAAGCCAATCAGGATGTTGGTTCAATAGCCTTTACCTTTATTCCTATGGGAACAAGTGTAGATTTGCAGTACGTATTTTCTTCCGATGCTTATCCTTATTATGTTCCTTACCCTTATGGCTGTACGTTTGGCATATTTATATCCGGTCCTTATGATAATGCCGGTAATTTGGATATGACTGCACCTTATATTTATAGTGATTCCTGTATTTCTCTTGTACCGGGTAAAGATAAAATAGTAGTTCCTCAAAATGTAAATGGGGGAGTATGTGGAGGAGCAGTTTTGGGTAATTCCTGTGAATGTTTTTGTGATTTAACCAACAGCCAATACTATGTTGGTGCTGATGGTCCGGGCAATACTTATGGTGATATAGAACAGAACAGATTGCAGGGATTTCCGCTTCACGGAGCAACTGTGTTACTCCATACAAGGATGGTAGATGTAGAGCCTTGCCGTAAATATAAAATAGTTGTTGGATTAGGGAGAGGAGGTGTTAGTTATTCTTTTACTATGTCGGCAGTTTTTCTTCAGGATTCTTCTTTTAAGGCTTACAACATCATCACGCCAGACCTTGATACAACGATTAACGATACTATTTGCAACGGACAGACTTATAATGAGAATGGTTTCAATGAGAGCATAGCAGGAACGTATTATGATACCATAGCAACAGCCTGTGGCGACAGCATAGTAACGCTTCATTTGGCTCTTTATACCTCCATTGATACGACTATTTACGATACTATATGTGCGGGAGATGTTTACATAGAGAACGGATTTAATATAAGTGATGAGGGAACATATTACGACACTTTGCAAACGGCAAACGGCTGCGACAGTATAGTTATTCTGAATCTTGCGGTTATGCCTGTTTATTCCTTACATATTTACGACACAATTTGCAAAGGCGAGGTTTATTCCGCAAATGGCTTTAATCAAACGACATCAGGTACTTACAATCAAAACTTACAGACTTCTTTTGGTTGCGATTCAATTATCACTTTGCACCTTGTAGTAAATGATACCTTTCATAT
>JAISTG010000025.1 GCA_031272705.1 Bacteroidales bacterium
GTTATTCCGAAAGGCACTACCGTCAAAATAGATAAGGATTGTGATTGCAAGTGGATTCTGATTGATTATCAGGGTAAAATCGGATATGTCAATTCGTCATATCTTAAAATACCTAAAAAGCAGGTAGTTAAGGCGGCGACACAAAAACCTGTGAAATATTATACAAATTCGGAAGGGATAAGAGTTCAGTCGCCAACTTATTATTCCCAGCCTCCTGTCGGTGCAACTGCACGATGCAGAGATGGAACGTACAGTTTCAGTCGAAATAGGCGTGGAACTTGTTCCCATCACGGAGGAGTGGCGCAATGGTTGAGATAATTTATAAAAAAACACAAATATGAACATAAAAAAGTAGGTTCAAGACAATTTAAGGTGTCTTGAACCTACTTTTTTCATTTTATTTCAGTTTTTGTTTAATATATAAACGTTAGTGTTTGAAATGGCGGAAACCTGTTATAGCCATTGCCATATTGTTTTTCTCACAATAATCTATTGTAAGGTCGTCCTTAATTGAACCTCCGGGCTGAATAACACATTTTATTCCCTCTTTATGTGCTATTTCTACGCAATCAGGGAAAGGGAAAAAAGCATCGGATGCCATCACCGCATCGTGTAAATCAAATCCAAAAGATTTTGCTTTCTCAATAGCCTGTCGTAAAGCATCAACACGTGAAGTCTGTCCCGTACCGCTGGCACATAACTGCCTGTTCTTTGCAAGCACTATTGCATTGGATTTGGTATGTTTCACTATTATATTGGCAAAAATCAGGTCTGCTTTCTGTTCCTCCGTCAAAGCAGTAGCGGTAACGCTTTTCAATCCGTCAGCACTTTCAACCATTGTATCCTTATCCTGAACCAATACTCCATTGAGAGCAGAACGGAACTGCAAAGTAGAGGTTGTTCCATTTGATTTGCGTTTCAATAAAATTCTGTTCTTTTTCGTTTTCAAAATATCCAAAGCCTCCTGTGTGAAATCGGGTGCTATACAAATTTCCATAAAAAGCGTATTCATCTCTTCCGCCGTTGCCCTGTCTATTGTCCCGTTTGCAACCAACACTCCGCCGAAAGCACTTACAGGATCACCGGCAAGAGCAGCCTTGTAGGCTTCGCAAAGATTATTCCTTGAAGCAATACCACAAGCGTTGTTATGTTTGATGATGGCAAAGGTCGTTTCGTTAAAATCATCTATAAGATTGCAGGCTGCATCTATATCTCCTATGTTGTTATAGGATATTTCCTTGCCGTGTAACTGTTCAAAATAATCATCTATGTTACCGAAGAAAATACCTTTTTGATGTGGATTTTCGCCGTAACGCAGACTCGTTGCCCTGTTATAACTTTGGCGAAAGACCGGCAGTTGCTCTTTTTGATTGAAATAATTGAATATCGCCGTATCATAATGAGAAGAAACTGCGAAGGCATAAGCAGCAAAACGTCTGCGTGTTTCCAAATCCGTACACCCATCCTTATCCGTAAGTATATTTAGCAATTCCGCATAATAATCAACACTCGGCACAATCAACACATCATTAAAATTTTTTGCAGCAGCCCTTATCAGAGAGATTCCTCCTATATCTATCTTTTCTATAATTTCCTGCGGAGTTGAAGCAGCATTTGCCAATGTTTTTTCAAACGGATACAAATCAACAATCACTAAATCAAATGACGGAATTTCATATTTATCCATTTGTAATTGGTCTTCTCTAACTTCACTCCTCGCAAGAATACCACCGAATACCTTTGGATGCAAGGTCTTAACTCTTCCGCCGAGAATAGACGGATAACCCGTTAAATCCTCTACCCTTTTTGCCGTAACTCCTATAGAAGTTATGAAGTCAAATGTGCCTCCTGTAGAATAAATTTCAACATTTAAGGCATCTAAACGCTTAACTATTTCTTCTAATCCGTCTTTATAAAAGACTGAAACCAACGCTTTTTGTATCTGTTTCATCGTTTTTATTATCTTATGTTATACGCTGCAAAATTACTATTTTTTTCTGAATTTGGTATCTATTGCATCTGTGTTTCAGGTTTCCGCAGTAATGTTTGATACTTCCGCAGTAATGTTTAATACTTCCGCAGTAATGTTTGACACTTCCGCAGTAATGATTGATACTTCCGCAGTAATGTTTGATACTTCCGCAATAATGTTTGACACTTCCGCAGTAATGTTTGACACTTCCACAGATAGTCTTTTACTGCAAATTATTTAGTTATTGAAAAATTATTTGTACTTTTGTCGCCGAAAATAAACGAGAAACAATATGAATAAACGACTTTTGCTTATCAGCAACTCAACCAATGCAGGCGAACCGTACTTAGGATGGTGCGGAGAAATGATTAAGGATTTTGCAGAGAAACATAACGTAACCGATGTGCTGTTTGTGCCTTATGCGGGCGTATCTATGGGTTATGATGCTTATGAACAACGTGTTGCAGCCGTGTTTGATACTCTTGGATTGAAAATTCACAGCCTTCACCGGGCGGATAATCCCGTTGAAGCAGTGAAACAGGCTCAATGTGTGGCTGTTGGAGGTGGAAACACTTTCCATTTGGTATATGAATTATGGCGTCTGGGAGAAATGAAACTAATCCGTGAACGTGCTGAAGAAGGTATGCCATATATGGGGTGGAGCGCCGGTTCCAACGTTGCCTGCCCTTCTTTGAAGACAACTAACGATATGCCTATTATAGAGCCTGAACGATTTGATTGTATGAACCTTGTTAAATTTCAAATCAATCCTCATTACACCGATTTCTTTGACCCAAAACACGGAGGCGAAACACGACAGGACAGAATAAACGAATTTCTTAAAGTGAATCAGGATATTAACGTTGTGGGATTAAGGGAAGCAACTGCTTTAAGCCTCGAAGAAGGTAAGTTACGGCTCATTGGTCGCAATAATCCGTTAGTTTTGTTCAAATATAATCAGGAACCAAAACATTACGGGCTTGATTCCGACCTGAATTTCCTGCTTTAAGTGACTGCTATTGAGGTTTTGAAACGTGGAGGTACGCTTTTGTACCCTACGGATACTGTTTGGGGACTTGGATGTGATGCTACAAATGCACAAGCCATTGAAAAAGTGATGTCCATTAAGGGAAGAGACAGAACCAAAAGCCTTTTGATACTTGTAAAAGACTTAAATATGCTCAGGGATTACGTTTTTGATGTGCCGCAACAGGCTTTTGAACTGATGAAACGTATAAAAGAACCTCTGACAATCATTTATCCACAGGCTAAAAACCTTCCAGACAATCTTATTTCACAGAATGGCAGTATCGGTATCCGCATTCCACAACACGATTATTGTCAATGGTTGCTGCAAAACTTGGGAAAACCAATCGTAAGTACTTCTGCAAATGTGAGTGGAAAGTCTTCGCCTGCCTCCTTTGAAGATATAGACAGAAAAATTAAGGGAAAAGTTGATTTCATTGCTCCAATTGACAATGACAAAACGACAACACACGACTTGGCATCAGCCATTTACCTCATTACAACAAAGGGTGATGTGAGCAGAATAAGATAGATGAAACGTTAAATAACTCCACGAATATCATTGATAGATTTGAGGTTGTGCCTGTCAAGATAGCAACTCATACCTTCCACAATATCTTTTGCTATGTATGGATTTATGAAATTGGCAGTTCCAATCTGCACCGCAGAAGCCCCAACCAGTATGAATTCTATTGCATCGGCAGCATTATAAATACCTCCCAGACCGACAATTGGAATTTTCACTGCTTTGGAAACCTGCCATACACACCGCAAAGCGACAGGCTTCACGGCAGCACCTGATAATCCACCCGTTATGGTTGATAACAGCGGCTTACGTTTTTCACTATCCACCGCCATACCAAGCAAAGTATTTATCATAGATAGAGAATCTGCACCCGAAGCCTCAACTGCCTTTGCTATATCACTGATTGATGTTACATTAGGTGTGAGTTTTACCATCAGATGCTTTGTATAAACTTTGCGAACCGCAGTTACAACTTCCTCTGCCGCAACAGGATTAGTACCAAATGACATTCCTCCCTGCTTAACGTTTGGACAGGAGATATTTAACTCTATTGCAGGAATGCTATCCAAAGTATCAATTTTACGGGCTACCTCTACATATTCCTCTATTGAAGAACCACTTACATTAACTATAATATTGGTATTGTAATGTTTTATTCGCGGATAAATTTCCTTGCAAAAAATATCAACACCTTTATTTTGCAGTCCTACGGCATTCAACATACCGCCAGCAGTTTCAACCATTCGCGGAGCAGGATTCCCTTCCCGTTTTGTACCTGTTGTTCCCTTTACAACAATGCCTCCAAGCAGCGATACATCATAAAAATCCATAAATTCTTCTCCGTAACCGAACGTTCCCGAAGCCGTCATTATTGGATTTTTTAGCCTCATTGAGCCTATTGTAACTTCCAATCGCTTATCCATTTTCCTTATTTTTTATTGTGCAAAGATACAAAAAAATCCAATATGGCTATTTATTATATTTCCGATTCACAAAATACTATATAATTATAACAAAGTAGCCCGACAATATAATGTTATCGGGCTTTTACTTTAAGTTAAATCGATTTATAATCAAATTACAGCGTGCTATAATCAAATTATAGAAATCTATAATCAAATTCTAGCGTTCTGTAATTTGATTATAATTTTCCGTAATTTGATTTCAGAAAAGCAAAACACCATATAATAACAACAAAGCAACCCGACAACATTATATTATCGGGCTGCTTTGGTTATATAAGAGCATTCTATTTTATTACAAATTTTTTCTTTACTTCGCCTTGCGTTGTTAGGAGTTTCAATGTGTAATTGCCTGATGGTAAATTAGCAATATCTATCTTTGCTTCGTGTTTGTTCAATTCCATCTCCTTGACCTTTACTCCCAGATTATTGTAAATTTCAAGCGTTATTACCTTAAAATCACTTTGAATAAACAACTCATTCTTCGCAGGGTTTGGATAAATTTTGCAACTGTTGTCCAAGTCTATTTGCCT
>JAISTG010000028.1 GCA_031272705.1 Bacteroidales bacterium
GTAAGGGTAAGGGTAAGGGTAAGGGTAATAACATATATCATGTCACTTGCTCTAAAAAACAAAAGGAGTTACTACATTGTGCAGAACAATGATGACTTTAAACAAATAATCAATGAAAACTTTACAATAAAAGAGCATATATTTTTAATTAAAGGCAGCGGTGTGTGTCTAAAGGAATTTTCGTATCAGGATCCGGTGAAAAAAGATATTTTAAGGGTATTATTGCCTGCACGAATGCTGTTAGATAAAGGAATAAAGGAATTTTGCAATGCGGCATTGATTTTGAAAGATAAATTTTCAAATAAGGCAGAATTTATTTTGACAGGTGATTTGGATTTAATAAATGGCGCAGGAATATCTAAAAAGAAATTGTTGAAGTTACTGGATGAACCATATTTAATATGGAGTGGTTATTCCAATAACATTAAGGAACAATTATGTTATGCAGATGTAGTTGTTCTGCCTTCATACAGGGAAGGATTGCCAAAAAGTTTGATAGATGCCTGTGCTGTAGGACGTCCAATAATTACTACTGACGCTATTGGTTGCAAAGAGTGTGTAATAGAAGGTTATAACGGCTATCTTGTTCCTGTTGGAGATGCGCAGACTTTGGCTGATAAAATAGAAATACTGCTTAATGATGAACAGCTACGAATTGAAATGGGGAAAAATGCGAGAAAATTTGCTGAAGAAAACTTTGATATAAATGATGTAGTAAATAAACATTTGGAAATTTACGAAACAATACTCAAAAAACAACAATAAAATTATTTTATAATTAGCTTAAATATTGTGATTTGAAAGAATAATATCATGATATAAGGAATAAACAATATAAATACAACAATGAATGTCTTAACTTTTGATATAGAGGAATGGTTTCACTTGCTTGATGGTGCAATATACTCAAACAGTTATGAAAGTCGCCTGAAAAGAAATACGGATACAATTCTCGAAATTTTAGAAAAGCATAATACCAAAGCCACATTCTTTATTATCGGGTCTGTTGCAAAACAATATCCTGATGTAGTGAAGACAATAGCCGCTAAATATGAGATAGGTTCGCATTCCATGAACCATAAATTGGTTTATACAATGAAGCGAGAGGCATTTCGTGTAGATTTACAGGATTCCATTCATACTTTGGAAGACATAACAGGTAAAAAAATAAAGTACTATCGCGCTCCCGGACTCTCTATTCACAAAGAACAAATCGCAACCTTTGATATAATGGCAGAGAATGGTATAGAGATAGATTCCTCTCTTACTTCTGCTCATTTCTATTCTTATGGACGTATTAAGAATATACCTCAAGAGCCGTTTTTAATTAAACGTCAAGGTTTTGAAATAAAGGAATTTCCTGTTGTGTCAAAATATCCGATACTTTTTAGTGTCGGGGGATATTTCCGTCTCTTTGGATACAAAGCTATAAAGAAAATGACACAGAACAGTAAGTATATTACATCCTACTTTCATCCAAGAGACTTTGATGCAGGACAGCCAATGCTACAAGGTTTGTCGTTGCTGCGTAGATTCAAATCATATTATGGCTTAAAACAAACAAAAGGCAAGTTGGATAAATGGCTTACCGACTTTAATTTTATTGATTTGGATATGGCAAGTCAAAGTATTGACTGGTTAAAAGTGCCTGTTGTAAATTTATAACCTTTTATAATCATTGTCAGTGAGCAGTTTGAGACAACAAACTTTAAGCGGAATGATGTGGAATGCAACGGGAAGATTTTCCGGTCAGGCATTAAGTTTTGTTATCCAAATAATCATTGCACGGCTCTTAATTCCGGATGATTATGGTTTGATAGGAATGGTTGCCATCTTTTTTGCCGTATCACAGGTGTTTATTGACAGCGGCTTCACCAGTGCCTTAATACAGAAGCATAACAGAACAGATACCGATTATTCCACCGTGTTTTATTTTAACATAGCAGTAGCGGTATTTTTTTACATTTTGCTTTTTGCAATCGCTCCTTTAATAGCCTCTTTTTACGATAGACCGATACTTATCAGTATTGTGAGAGTTGTAGGTCTGGTTTTGGTAATCAATTCCTTTTCTTCTGTTCAGTCAGCCAAACTTACAATAGAATTAAACTTCAAAGCACAGACCCAGATAGGTATAATAAGCCTTGTTATATCGGGTTTTATTGGTGTTGTTATGGCATACGGCGGTTTTGGAGTTTGGGCTTTGGTTACTCAGGGCTTAACAGGTGCATTTGTATCGGCAGTTTTATTATGGTTTTTTTCAAAATGGATACCGCTCAAAGAGTTTTCTTTGGTGTCCTTTCGGCAGTTGTTTTCCTTTGGAAGCAAACTGTTGGGAGCAGGATTATTGGATACGGCTTACAAAAACATATATACGCTTATTATAGGAAAGTTTTTTTCGCCTAAAGCATTAGGTCTCTACTCCAGAGCAGACCAATTTGCTCAGTTTCCAGCCACAAACATATCGGGAATCATTACAACCGTTTCCTATCCCATATTAAGCAGCATACAGAACGAAGATGAACGATTGAAATATATTTATATCCAGTACATAAGGCTTAGTGCCTTTGTTGTATTTCCTGTTATGATGCTTCTTGCTGCACTTGCTTATCCGACCGTTGCTGTATTATTGAAGTCTCAATGGTTAGAGTGTGCTTTGTATTTGCAGTTGCTGTGTTTTGCTTCAATGTGGTATCCTATTCATGCTTTGAATCTTAATCTGTTAAAGGTGAAAGGACGTTCTGATTTATTCCTTCGTCTTGAGATAATAAAGAAAATAATCGGTATAATAATGCTTGTCATAACCGTTCCTTTGGGAATAACGGCTATGTGTATAGGAGGCATAGTTATATCCATTGTTTCTCTGGTAATCAACACTCATTATACGGGTATGCTTATCAACACAGGGTTCTTCAAACAGATGAAAGACCTGCTTCCATCATTGTTTTACTCTTTGGTAATGGGTATTATGGTGTTCTTTATCATAAAACAGATAGACAATAACTTTATTAAACTTGTTGTTGGTGGCATTTTAGGGCTTGCTTTCTATATATTGGTGGCGTATATCACAAAATCAACGGAGTTAAAGACCCTAACAGTTATATCAAAAGAAAATATTAACAGGTTCAAACACAAGAAATAACAAAATGAAACAAATAACCGTAACCTCACCTCTTTTACCGCCGTTGGAGGAATTTAATTCGTATCTGCAAGTGATATGGAATAACAAATGGATAACAAATAATGGCTCTTTTCATCAAGAATTGGAGAGTCGGTTGTGTGAATATCTGGGAGTGAAATACCTTTCGCTCTTTACCAATGGCACTTTGCCGTTGATTACTGCCCTGCAAGCCTTGCGTATAACGGGCGAAGTGATTACCACTCCTTACTCTTTCGTTGCCACAACGCATTCTTTGTGGTGGAATGGCATTAAACCGATTTTTGTAGATATTGATCCGTTGTCACTAAACCTTAATCCTGAGTTGATAGAGCGAGCAATAACACCTCAAACTACTGCAATAATGCCCGTTCATGTGTATGGAAATCCCTGTGATACCGATAGAATACAAGCAATTGCCGATAAATATGGATTGAAGGTCATTTACGATGCGGCACACGCTTTTGGTGTAAAACGGAACGGTGTAAGCATACTTAATTATGGAGATATATCTACGTTAAGTTTCCATGCGACAAAGACTTACAATACAATAGAGGGTGGAGCGTTGATTTGCCACGACGAGAATACTAAAAAGCGGATAGATTACTTGAAAAACTTTGGCTTTGCCGGTGAAATAGAGGTTGTTGCTCCGGGAATAAACGGCAAAATGGACGAAATACGTGCGGCTTATGGCTTATTGAATTTGAAGTATGTTGATTCGGCTATTGCCAAACGCCGCGAGGTCGCAACGGAATACAGAGAACGATTGAAGGATATTAAAGGAATAACCTTTTTGAATGATATTTCGGGCGTACATCATAATTATTCATATTTTCCTGTCTTTATTGGTGATGACTATTCCTGTAGCAGAGATGAGTTATATGAGCGATTGAAAGAGCATAACATCTATGGCAGACGCTATTTCTATCCTTTGATTTCCAACTTTTCTACTTACAGAGGTTTGAATTCGGCTTCGCAAGACAATTTGCCAGTTGCCAATCGTATGGCTGACAGTGTTATCTGTTTGCCTATTCATCACGAAATCACAAAAGAAGACTTGGACAGAATAATAAGTTTATTGTAGAATACTGGAATGCTTTTTGGAATTTTTGAAATCAAATTACAGGATTTTAGAATCAAATTACAGAACTCTATAATTTGATTTTAGTACGCTGTAATTTGATTATAGATTTCTGTAATCAAGAGATAGAAATGCTAAAATTAAGTGACAGAAAACATGAAGGATATTTCAAAAAATTATATTGCTGAAATCAGGCATATATTAGAAGCAGCAAGACAAAAGTCATACGCTTCTGTAAATTTTGCAATGGTTGAGGCATATTGGCTTATTGGGAAACGTATTGTGGAAGAGGAACAGCAAGGGAAAGAACGTGCCGAATATGGACATGAAATTCTTAAAACGTTGTCCGATGCACTTACAAAGGAATTTGGGAAAGGCTTTGGCGAACGTAATTTGCGTGATTTCAGGCAAATTTTCTCACTTTTCAGGTGGAAGACATTTGGCACACGCTGTGTGCCAAATTGAGTTGGTCGCATATTAGGCTTGCAATGCGTGTTTTAGATAAAAATGCACAGGCATATTATCTTAAAGAAGCAGCAGAGAATCATTGGTCTGTTCGTACTTTGGATAGAAATATCTCCACACTTTATTATCATCGTTTATTGTCTTCTCAAATAAAAGAACCTGTTATGAGAGAAATGCAAGAGAAAACGGAGAAATATCAAGATGATAGGCTTGAATTTATAAAAAATCCTACAGTTACGGAATTTCTTGGATTGCCTGTCAATAGAAGTTATACTGAAGAACGTTTGGAACAGGCTATTGTGGGTGATATGCAAAGGTTTTTGCTTGAATTGGGGAAAGGATTTGCTTTTGTTGACAGACAACAACTTATTCGTACAGATACGAGTGATTTTTATATTGATTTGGTATTTTATAATTATCTTTTGAAATGTTTTGTACTGGTGGAACTGAAAACTCACAAAATTACACATCAGGATATAGGACAGTTGGATATGTATGTCCGTATGTATGACGATTTGAAGCGAGGTAAAGATGATAATCCTACTATTGGCATTTTACTTTGCACAGAAACGGATGCAGCAATGGCTCATTATTCTGTTCCTAACGAGAACAAACAACTTTTTGCCTCTAAATACTTACCTTACTTGCCGACCGAACAGGAATTGGCAGAAGAAATTGAACGGCAGACAATAATTTATAAACTTCAAAATAACAAATGGTAAAAACATCTTTTTATACGCAGGAAGAATTAGCAGGATTGGGCTTAAAACGCTTTGGTTCAAATGTTTTAATAAGCCGAAAGTGTAGTCTGTACTCACCGGAGAAAATAAGCATAGGAGATAATGTTAGAATAGATGATTTTTGTATACTTTCTGGTGATATAACCATAGG
>JAISTG010000044.1 GCA_031272705.1 Bacteroidales bacterium
GAGTATTATTATTATCGTCAGTTGGTTGAAACGGACATTAGAAACATTTATAATCAGTACATTAGGTTCAATCCTGCTGCGACACCTGATTTGCGTGCGGCGTTGGGGCTTCACATTCCTGACACGACCAAAACGCCAATTCACGTACCTAATGAAGCCCCTGCGATAGAGATAAATTTTTTAACGCATTTGCGACATTTCATCATTTTCGGGCATTACAATTCGCTGGGAAAAATCCTGAGGGGATTGCCGAAAGGTGCGACAGGTGTTCAAATATGGCAAAAGATTGGTGGCGATGAACCGCCTACTTATGACGAGATGACTTTTCTTGGTGAGGAGTCAAAAAGTCCGTTTATGGTGGAGTTTTCGGCTGAACATTTTGGTCAAAAAGTTTGGTATGCAGTACGTTACTATAACTTTAAGCACGAATACAGTGCGTGGTCGGCAATCAAAATGGCATTAGTAAATTAGTAATTTAATAATAATAATAATAATTCAAATCAAGATGAAAAAAATTATAATGGTAGCGGTTATTGCAACCGCAATGTTTGCAAACCTTAATGCAAACGGACAAGGTATTGGAAGTACATTTGCAGTAAATGGAGTTACCTATAAAATCACAAGTCTGTCGCCTAATGAGGTACAACTTAATGCTTTTGCAACTAACCCCACAGGAAGTTACACAATTGCCAGTTCTGTTACGGGTGGGATAGATAATAGAACCTATTCCGTTATATCAATAGGTGCTGCTTTTCAAAGTTGTAGCGGTTTAACTTCGGTTACTATTCCAAATTCTGTTAAATATATAGGTGGTTCTGCTTTTTATGGTTGCAGCGGCTTAACTTCGGTAACTATTCCTAATTCGGTTACATCAATTGGTAATCAGGCTTTTAGCAGTTGCACAGGTTTAACTTCAGTAATTATTGGTAATTCTGTTTCGTCAATAGGAGATTATGCTTTTTCTGGTTGTAGCCGCTTAACAGGAACACTAACTATTCCTAATTCTGTTACCTCAATAGGTGCTTCTGCTTTTTATAATTGCAGTGGCTTAACTTCAGTAACTATTGGTAATAATGTTTCGTCAATAGAACTTGGTGCTTTTGGAAATTGCAGCGGCTTAACTTCGGTAACTTGGAATGCTGTTTATACTACTTATGCTTCTAGTCCTTTTTATAATCTAACATCAATAACCAGTGTAACTATTGGTGGCAGCGTACAAGTAATACCTAGCTATCTTTTTTCTGGTTGCAGCGGCTTAACTTCGGTAACTTGGAATGCTGTTAATTGCACTTTGCCTACTAATACTTCCTACGGTCCTTTTTATAACAATACATCAATAACCAATGTAACTATTGGGGACAGCGTGCAAGTAATACCTAATTATCTTTTTTCTGGTTGCAGCGGCTTAACTTCGGTAACTTGGAATGCGGTTAATTGCACTTTACCTACTTATTCTTCATATTGTCCTTATTTATTACAATACATCAATAACCAATGTAACTATTGGCAACAGCGTACAAGTAATACCTAACTATCTTTTTGATGGTTGTAGCGGAATAATAGGAACACTAAACATTCCTAATTCGGTTACGTCAATAGGAACTAATGCTTTTTCCGGTTGCAGCGGTTTAATAGGAACATTAACTATTCCTAATTCTGTTACATCAATAGGAAATTATGCTTTTTCTGGTTGCAGCAGTTTAACATCGGTAACTATTCCTAATTCTCTTACATCAATAGGAAATTATGCTTTTCAAAATTGCAGCAGCTTAACTTCGGTAACTTGGAATGCGGTTAATTGCACTTTGCCTACTATTGCTTCCTACGGTCCTTTTTATAATAAAACATCAATAACCAGTGTAACTATTGGTGGCAGCGTGCAAGTAATACCTAACTATCTTTTTTGGGGTTGCAGCGGCTTAACTTCGGTAACTATTCCTAATTCGGTTACATCAATAAGTGATTATGCTTTTTATAATTGCAGCGGCTTAACAGAAATTACCAGTTTGGCTGTAACGCCACCAACTCTTGGTCCTGCTTGTTTTAACAATGTTCCAACTACTATTCCTGTTCATGTGCCTTGCGAAAGCGAGGCGGCGTATCAATCTGCTTCTGGTTGGAGCGATTTCACCAATTATACGGATTGTATAGGCAATAGTTTGAATGACATTGCAGCAACAGCAAATATCAGTCTTTATCCAAACCCAGCAAGTGAAACAATAAACATTACTTGCGGCGAGAAGATAAACAGCATTGAAGTAGTAGATTTGCTTGGCAAAGTGATTTATCAAGGCAACAAAACAACGATAGACGTTTCTACCTTTGCAAAAGGCAATTACTTTGTGAGGATTTACACCGACAACGGCTCAATCACAAAGAAGGTAATTGTGGAATAGTCTTAACAGTATAATAAATAAAAAGGGGCATTGTAAAAATGCCCCTTTTGTTTAAGTAGAAAGATACAAATTAAATTGTATGTACCGTTTCAACGAGTTCCTTACCCGTTTGAACAGCCTTTAAGTTTTCAGGAATGAGTTTATGATGACGTTCAGGTAAAGATTTGAACAAACCTTTCTCAATAAATTCCTCCGTAACAACGGGTTTTACTTTAAGAAAAGCCCCCAGAACAATCATATTAAACACTTTCGCCATTCCTAATTCGGCACTCTTTTCTGTCGCAGCAACCTTATATATGTTTATATCTTTACGTGTTGGCGGTTTTGTTATACCGTTAGGGTCGTAAAGCAAAACTCCACCGGGCTTAACGCTGTGTTCAAACTTGTCAAGCGATTGCTGATTAAGGATTATCGCCGTGTCAAACTGACTGATGATTGGCGAGGAGATGCGTTCGTCCGATATGATAACCGATACGTTTGCCGTACCTCCACGCATTTCCGGTCCGTAAGACGGCATCCAACTAACTTCCTTATCTTGCATTGCACCGGAGTAAGCGAGGATTTTACCCATAGATAAAACGCCTTGTCCTCCGAAACCTGCTATAATTATTTCTTCTGTCATTTCTGTATTCGTTTTATGGATTATTTACTTACTTTTTCTCCATTTACCTTCATATCACCTATTGGATATTTGGCAAACATATTTTCTTCCATCCACTTGTTTGCAGCAGGAGCAGACATTTTCCATCCCGAATTACAGTTGGAAACAAACTCTACAAACGATGTTCCTTTTTTGTTTTTCTGGTTTTCAAATGCCATTTGCACTGCCTTCTTTGCTTTGCGAACCGCAGCAGGCGTATGAACAGACTGACGCGTTACATAATACGTTCCCGGCAATTCAGCCAAAAGTTCCGTAATCTGCAATGGGTATCCGTGCAAGTGAATATCACGACCGTACGGAGAAGTGGCTGTTTTCATTCCTACCAAAGTTGTTGGTGCCATCTGTCCTCCGGTCATTCCGTAAATACCGTTATTGACAAAGAATATCACAATATTTTCACCACGATTGCAAGCGTGAATAGTTTCTGCCGTACCTATTGCAGCCAAATCACCATCACCCTGATATGTAAATACGTGATGTTCCGGATAAAGCCTTTGAATAGCCGTTGCTATTGCAGGGGCACGTCCGTGAGCAGCACCTTGAGAATCCACATCAAAGTAATTATAAGCCAAAACCGAACAGCCAACAGGTGCAATACATATAGCCCTGTCCTGAATGCCCATTTCTTCTATTACTTCGGCTATGATACGATGAATGCGTCCGTGTCCGCAACCGGGACAATAGTGCATCACAGCATCGGTAAGTACGTTTGTTTTTTTATAAACCAGATTTTCTGGTTTAATTATATCTTGATTAAATACCATTATTTTGTCCTCCTTTAATTAAGCGTTAATAATTTTTGATTCCATTGCTTCCAAAACTTCGTGAGGAGTAGGTATCATTCCGCCGAACCGTCCGTAATGTTCAACCCTGCAATTATTTCCCGCAGCAAGTCTAATGTCCATTACCATTTGTCCTGCACTCATTTCTACCGAAAGCATACCTTTTACCTTCTTTGACAATTCAGCCAGCCTAACGGTTGGGAAAGGGAAAAGAGTTATAGGTCTTAACAAACCTACCTTTAAACCTTTTTCTCTGCCTAATTGAATAGCCTTTTGCGCTATACGTGCGGAAGAACCGTAAGCAACAAAGATATATTCCGCATCCTCGCAGTTTATTTCTTCAAAGCGTACCTCATTCTTTTCCATTTCTCTGTATTTTGCCTGTAACTTCTGATTGTGAAGTTCCTGTTTAGCAGAGTCAAGTTCCAAAGAAGTTATAATATTATGGTCACGAGATACAAGTTTACCAAATGTTGCCCATGGAGCATTCTTATGTATTTGTTCATTCGTCCATCGCGGTACATAATCCCCTACATAAAGTTTTTCCATCACTTGACCTATTGCTCCGTCAGAGAGTATCATCACCGGATTACGATATTTGAAAGCAATATCCCAGGCATCAAATACAAAATCATACATTTCCTGTACCGAAGCAGGGGCTAATACATATAATTGATAGTCGCCATGTCCGCCACCCTTTGTTGCCTGAAAATAATCCGCCTGTGAAGGTTGAATTGTACCGAGACCGGGACCTCCACGAACAACATTTACTACCAAACAAGGAAGTTCCGCACCGGCAAGATAGGTTAAACCCTCCTGCATAAGACTTATTCCGGGAGAAGATGATGATGTCATAACTTTTTTCCCTGCACCGGCTCCTCCATACACCATATTTATGGATGAGGTTTCGCTTTCGGCTTGCAGTACAACCATACCTGTCTTTTCCCAAGGCTTTTCTAACATAAGGTATTCCATAACTTCTGACTGCGGAGTGATTGGATAACCAAAATACCCGTCGCAACCAGAGCGAATTGCTGCTTCGGCAATCGCTTCGTTACCTTTCATTAATTTTAGCTCTTTTGCCATTTCTTTTTTACTTTTTTTTGTTTATAATTTCTCCTTATAGACAGTAATTACACCATCCGGACAAACGATAGCACACCCTGCACAGCCAATACAATCTCCATTGACCATTTCGGCATAATTATATCCTTTGCCATTTACATTTTTTGCCAGAGCGATAACCTCTTTGGGGCAGGCTGTTATACATACTCCACAGCCTTTACAACGCTCTGTATCTACTACAATTGCTCCTTTTATTGCCATTGCTTTATTTGTTTTTGGGTTAATATATGAGAATGCAAAAGTACAACATTTTTTTCACATAACACATAGTTGCGGAAATTTTATTGCTAATTTTTTCTTATTTTGCTGTGCGGCAGGGGAAACAAAATAAGGAAAAAAGTTTGCTGATACGTATGGTTGATTACAATTTGTTCTTCGGATGTCTTTTTTCGGTATGGAGAACTTCTGGGTACAAAATGCGGATTTTGTGTATTGATTGAAAACTATTTTGTGCGTGTCGCACTCACACCAAAAAACCAAAAAAACAATACCAAAATCTAAAAGGTTTATTATCAAAGGTTTGAAAATCATTACAGACTATTTTCGGGTCGTATGGAAAACCGTAGAAACTTGTATCTAAAGTTTAGATACAAGTATCCAGCGTTTAGATACAAGTATCCAGCGTTTAGATACAAGTATCCGGTGTTTAGATACAAGTATCCGGTGTTTAGATACAAGTATCCAATGTTTAGATACAAATATCCAAAGTTTGCAAAAAGTATCTATTCGGTTAAGGTTTATTCAAATAATGGCGTAATAACGAAAAAGTTTGTTGTGGAATAGTATTTACTGCAATGATTGCAACGTAATAAGCCAATAATGTGGTGTTGTCGGGCTTATTTATTACTATATGTCTCTCAATGAATCAAAAACTTGATTCTGTTTTTTTATGATTTACATTTAAGAAATTGTAATTTGACATAATATCTGTTTTTTTGTAAAAGCATTTTTCTTTACTTTATTTTTTCAATCTGTAAAGAATATAATCATCGGTTTTGTCTTTTTCAATGTAATATCTGGATATAATATTAGTTAATGTCGGATTATGTATTTCCGTAGTAGTCAAAAGCCATAAAGGTTTTTCATTTAGCATAAATGAATTAAAATCATCTTTAACCTCTTGAGTTATTTTACCAGCCCAATGCTCTTGCAAAAAAGCATATTTGTAACAAGGAGTAATGTCCTCATGTAAATACCACGTAGCGGGAGCATTATACCCTATTACATTACTTTTTTCTGAGTCAGGTATTTTATATTTTGGAATTTTATTATAAAGATTTTCCGGCGATTCAGTTCGTAAATAGACAAGATGCTTGCAAGATACGGTTAATAAGAAAAGCATTGGCAAAAAATATAAAGTAAAAAATTCTATCATTAAACTAATTTTGCATTTTTTACATTCAAATCTGCTATAAATGTAAAAGAATATTGAAATTATTAAAGTAACGAGTGGCATATTTAGTATCTGGTAAAGTCCTGAACTTCTCACTAAATTAACTGCAATCAAATCAAAAATGGCAAATGCAATAATAAAAACTAACAAAATGCGATTTTTGTATAGTTTATAGTATCTATATGCAACAATAATAGCAAATAAAGATATCAAAACCGAATAAATGACGGAAAAACCTATCTTAAAATTTCCTGTTGATGTGTACAAAAAATTCCATAAAAAAGTGCCATCTATCATTTCCTTAAAAGCATTATTTGCCAAGAAATATGTTGATATAATTCCGGATACTATCAATATCCCCAATAAAAATAAACCAATATGCTTAAATAACAATTTCCATTTGCCATCTATTATTAAAAATGTACCGATTGTAAACACTAATGCCCCTAACATAGCGGCATTAGATAACTTAATAAACGATACAAGAGCAAAGCAAATTCCATATATGAAAGTATGTTTCAAAATAAAACGTTTAACCATAAAATCTTGCAAAACCAGATAAAGAGGTATAACTAGAAATACAAGACTAAACTCCTCATTACGATTACCTTCATCCAAAACAGAACCCAAAAACATAAGAGATAACATTATAACTCCCCAAGTTTGTTTTGGAGAGCAAAATAACAAGGCAATTTTACGAAGAAACAATAAAACAATGCTCATATTTAATATCTGTATGATAAAAATACCATACTTACCTTTCATTATTAATTGCCCTACTACCTGTATAAAAAACAAAACAGGACCTTTAGTTTCAAAAATACCTGAATAAAGCATCTTGCCATTAAGGAACGATTTTCCTACTAACATAAAAATACCTCCATCTCCAAATAACCAGTAATTTTTATATAATGGACTGGTGGCTGTAGAAAATAAAAGAAGAAAAATAAAGGAAATTAATACTATTAAAGAATAATACTTTAATTTACTAACAAGGCAGGTTGTATGAAAATAATGCCATTTCTCGTTTTTTAATAATCTTATGTTAATGTTCTTAATGTAATCCTTCATTTACATATATGATTGGGGTTAAAAATATCGTATTTATACTTTTTACACGCTGTAATTCTTCTCCCGCAAAACTCGGGATGACTTTTACATGCTGTAATTCTTCTCCCGCAAAATTCGGGATAACTTTTACACGCTGTAATTCTTCTCCCGCAAAATTTGGAATGACTTTTACCGTGTGTAAAAGCAGCGCCGGAAAATTCTTGAAAAAATTTTTTAGTATATAGGGAGAGATGTAGTGTAGTGTAGTGTAGTGCTGTGCTGTGCTGTGCTGTGCTGTTGATTAGTTAATTTTTTACAGATACGGAAAATTGGGATTGACTCTTTCAACCCTTCCCTACCCTTACGGATACTGTTCTTATGAAAATGATTGTTCATCCAATTACTATGTTTTACGGCGGCAAAGGTACAAAAAAATTTGATTTAATTTAAGAAACGTAAAATAAATTTTTTTTGACATCAATCGCTTATTCTAAAAAAATATATTAAATTTGCAGCCGAAAAAAACATCAAAATGTATTACTTTATGAAAAGAATTTTATTATTGATTTGCGGATTGGTTCTTTGTTTCAGTGGCTTTGCTCAAGAACCGGAAGAACCCGAGGAGGTCGTACCAAGAATTGTTGATAGTGTTGCTCACAACAGAAAAGTTATAATTGAACAATACACGGGTATAAACAGTCCTTTTTGCCCTGCGGCACACAAATTATCAGCCACTTATGCGGCAGCACATCCCGACAGTGTGTTTATAATCAACGTACATACCGGAGGATATGCACCTAAATATCGTACAGCAGACGGAGATACGCTTGCTAAGCGTGCAGGTTTCTCTTACTACCCATCAGCAAGCATTAACCATACGCTGTTTGATACTAATACTGTTACGGCTGTGCAAGATACCGGGCTGTGGAAAACTTATGGCAATGCGATTTTAAGTATGCCGTCTTTTGTAAATGTTGCTGCAAGTGCTACAATGAGTTATTATACAAAGCAAGTAGATCTTCACGTTGAGGTTTTCTACACAGCAACTGCCGAAATGGACTCTAACAGTGTTCATGTCGTACTTGTGCAGGACGATATTTTAGGACAGCAAAAAGGAAAAGAAAATAACCCTTCACAGATTGTTAACGGACAATACTTGCATAAGTTTATGTTCAGGGATTATCTTTATTCTCAAAAGATACTTGTTATGGATTCAACGGAGGAACCGCCGCATTTAATTGCACCGATTGATTCAGGTACATTCTTCCAATGGGATACTACTTATATTATGCCTGATAGTATCGGACCGAATGGCGACAAGGTTGCAACGGAACTCGGCAAAATGTCTTTTATTGTTTATGTTGCACAGGATGCAAGCAAAACAATATATACGGCAACCAAAGTTCAACCCGTTATTATTGAATTGCCTGACCAGATAACCTTTGGAAATTTAGGTATTACTTTGGAACAGGTACTCGGATGTAACAATAAGGTTGTTCCTTCCGTAAAATTGAAGAACGAAAGCGACTCCACAATCACGTCATTCCAAATAGAATGTTCCGGTTCTGCAAGAAAATACTGGTCAGGTACTCTTCTGCCTTTTGAAAACCTTACTATAGTTTTTGATACCATAGAAGTAACGATTGGAACCGAAACAGCAATATCTGTTTCTATTGATACTGTGAACGGGATAGGCTTGGATGGCGGAATACCTTACTTTTTGAACGTGGTTACTGTCAATAAACAGGCTCCTCCTGAGGGCAAGGGACAACCCGTTTTGCTGTTACAATGCGACAGATGGGGCAGTGAAACAACGTGGAATTTGTATAACGTAGAGACAAATCAAATTATACAAAGCGGAGGTCCTTATCCAAACTACAATCCCGCCCCAACAAAACCCGACACCATTGTTTTAACGTCTGTAAATACTGCAGGATGTTACATTTTTGAGATTAAGGATGCGTATGGTGACGGAATAAATAACGGAAATGGTGCAGGATTTTACCGAATCATTGATGGCGAAACTACTGTTCTTATTTCATCTAACGGTAAGTTTGACAGCGGTGAAAAGAAAGACTTTCAAATTACGACAATGGTTGGTATTGAGGATATTGAAGGCTCTATCTGCCGTACAACTCTCTACCCTAATCCTGCCAAAAACTTAACAACGCTTACCATTTCCTCACCTCAAGCCACTGTTGCACAGATTACAGTTACCGATATGCTTGGACGCGAAAGAGGAAACCTCGGTAATAAAGTCTTAAAGCCCGGTAATAATGATATAAAAATCAGTACCGTAGCATTAGAAAACGGTATCTATTTCATAAATGTTGTTACTGAATACGGTACATCAACGAAAAAATTAGCCGTAAAGAAATAAAAATCTCATAAGCACAGATTTTGATATAACAAGCCCAAAGAACATTCATCTTTGGGCTTGTTTCGTTTGTCTATAATTTGATTATAGAATCCTGAACCTTGATTATAGATTTCTGTAATTTGATTATAGATAAATAGAATCAAGTTTTAGATGAATATAATTTGATTTTGGATTTTCCTAACAACATTTTTATATATTAAAATAAAGTTGTACCTTTGCAAATTCTAAAAAAATAAAACCGAAATAAAAGATGGAAATAAAGATAAACACGATTGAAGAAGCCATTGCCGATTTTCGCGATGGTAAATTGCTGATTTGCGTTGATGATGAGGACAGAGAGAATGAAGGAGATTTTATTGTAGCCGCCGAAAAGATTACTCCCGACACGGTGAATTTTATGGTAACGAACGGAAGAGGCTTAATGTGCGCCCCCTTAACCGAAGAACGTGCAGCGGAACTGAAACTTGATATGATGGTTCAGCACAATACTTCTTCGCATGAAACACCTTTTACTATAAGCGTTGATAAACTTGGTGACGGATGCACAACTGGCATATCCACAAGCGACAGAGCAAAAACCATACAGGCTTTGGCTAATCCGCAAACTAAACCCGAAGAACTTGGAAGACCGGGACATATCTTTCCTTTGAGGGCTAAAAGTGCCGGAGTTTTGCAGCGTGCCGGTCATACTGAGGCTTGCGTTGATTTGGCACGGCTTGCGGGCTTGCAACCTGTGGCTGCGCTGGTTGAAATACTGAATGAAGACGGCTCAATGGCGAGAATGCCGCAACTGATGAAGATTGCCGAAAAGCATAATATAAAAATAGTAACCATAAAGGATATTATAGCGTATAGAGTTAAGAATGAGACACTCATACGTAAGGAAGAAGAAGTGTTTTTGCCTACTCAATGGGGCGAATTTCAACTTATAGCCTATACACAGTTGAATACCAATATAACACATTTGGTTTTACGCAAGGGAGAGTGGAGTGCCGATGAGCCTGTTTTGGTCAGGGTGCATTCTTCCTGTGCTACGGGAGATATTTTTGGCTCTTGCAAGTGTGATTGTGGCGGTCAGTTGCATTCGGCTATGAGTATGATAGAGCAGGAAGGCAAAGGAATGGTTGTTTATATGAGTCAGGAAGGGCGAGGCATAGGTTTGGTGAACAAACTCAAAGCATATCATTTGCAGGAGCAGGGAATGGATACCGTTGAGGCTAATCTGGCTTTGGGATTCAGGGCTGACGAGCGGGATTACGGCATTGGGGCACAGATAATTCGCAATATGGGAGCGGGCAAAATAAGACTTATGACCAATAATCCTGTGAAACGTAAAGGGTTAGAAGGTTATGGCATAGAGATAGTAGAAACCTTACCATTGGTTATTGAGCCCACAAAATACAATAAAAGTTATCTCAAAACCAAAAAAGAACGTATGGGACACGATTTGCCCAAAGAGATGTTTCAATAATTGGTTTTGTCCGCTACTTGTCTACTTTCACTATCAAATAATTTGGCAGTAAAAGGCTAAAATAAGATACTCTGTTCATTTTTTCAATTTTTATAATGTTATTTCCTAATAAAAAATGTTTTCATTGAATTATCAAAAGGTTATAACGGCAATGCTATTCAATAATAATTGTGTTTATGAAATTTGAATTTTGTTATTGAATTATTTTTTGTACTTTTGTCGCCGTTAAAAGTTATTTTTATGTAATAGAATGACTGAATTTAAGCGTTAATACAAAATTGTTGCCGAATCTAACACATTCTAAACAACTTTGAACAATAGAAGCGTAGAACGCCCTTTTTATTTGTGGGCTTTTTATTCTATTGTGAGGTATGTGTTAGAACCTTGGTAACGATGTAAGATTGCTCACATTGTTATGAACAGAAAGAAGATACATACAGGTAAGTTGATTAAGGAAAAATTAAAGGAAAAGGGAATGACACAACAGGAATTTGCCGACAGATTATTTGTTTCACGTTCTCACGTTTGCAACATTCTGGCTTCCGATGATATTTTACTGAAAAGGCTCATAAAGATAGAAGAAATTCTTGATTGTAACCTTTTGCAGTACTTTGAAAAAGAGCCTTCAAAAGACAATATACGCAAATTTGTTATAGAAATCACCGATGACAACTCAACAATAACAAGGCTTGAATGAACCTGCCAACAAATTCTGGCATTGATGCCAAATAATACTGACGGAATTTTCTTGGTTGATATTGATATTTGTTATTACTTTGCGCTTCAATAAATTCAGTATTTTAATTAAAAAAACAGTTATTATGAATAAATTTTATTGTATGAAAAAACAAAAAATCAATCAAAAAGACATTAAGTCAAAAAAGTTTTGTACTTTTGTCGGCATGAAAAAGAACAAAAAGAGGAATCAATTTTTAATAAACAGGTTTTCCCTGTTTGGTCTGGGAGGTGGCTTGCTACTGCTCTTTATGTTTTTTAATGGTGTCGCCAAAGGACAGGTTGTATCAACATCCAATATCAATTTTGGATTATATAGCATTCAAGGAAATCGTGTTGGACAAAAAATTAAGCAATGGAATAAAAATGCAACCATTGCATTAGCAAAAGACAGGTTTTACAAAATTCAACAAGGTAAATCAACCACTTCTTATGTTGATATGCCTTTGTCTGTTGCAGACTTTGCCATTCTGGGAGATTCCTTGTATTTCTGTGGGCGAACAGGAGAGTATGGATATATTGGTTATGTTAAAATAACCGATTTGTTTAATGGAGGTAGTTGCAGGTATTCATTAATTACTACTACTAAAGATATTAGGCGGCTTGAAGTTTATCACAATAGTACCAATGAAAGAGTAGTTGCGGCAATCGGGTTGCAGACCTATGCTCCGTCACCAACAAATTTATGTATGACTCCCGACCCTTGCGGTTATACATTCTATTCAAGTGTCAGTTGTGATTGCTTGATTATGTGTAAAATAACGGAGCAATTGATTGATACAGCCAATTATTATGAAGTAGGAGGCACTCCTTCTAATCCTATCTTACCTACACCAAGTTATGCGCCTATCAATATTGTTAATATCTTTAATTGTTATAATTATAATACTTATACTATTCCTTTGAGTGAAACATTTAATGATATTACAATAACAGAAAATTATATAGTTTTGCTTTCTACATTTGGGTCTTATTATTACAATTATAATCAATCATTATATTTAAGACGTTTTGATAAAAATAATTATAGTCAAGTATCAAAAGTATTAAGATTTTTATATCCAAATGAATGTGCTATTTTGGAATTTGGCTTTGGTATAGAAGCATTAAACAATGATAATATAGCTTTGTCTTATGTTTCCAATGGTGATATATCATATTATCATAATGTCTTTAAAATAGATATGACTACAATCCCATTTACAATTATTCATTCATCACTTATTTCCGATGATAAGGCTAAGCAATATGATATGGAATATATTCCTGAAAAGGACATATTACTGGTTTTGCAAGACCCAGACGAACAAGTGAATCAAATGATTTATTATGTTAATATGGATAATAATGTTTATAATAATGGCATTTCTTATAATACAAATGTTTTAGATACAAGACAACCTTTTAACATATTAAATAACTTATTAAACTTAAACTTAAACTCCGTTTATTCTCACTATGCAATTATAGGTAGGAGTTCTTCTGATGAAATGTTGATCATTGATAAAGATTTGAACAATAATAATTTGGGGGAATTTGATTGTTATGATATGATGGATGCAAAAATACAACAACGACCTAATCGTGTATTTATAGATTGGTATGATTTAAATCTGTGCAATTATGGTTTTATGGCAAATTGTTGGAGTTGTGCTATATATTTACCATATATGTCAGTTTCTACAACTTATCGTGTGTTAATAAACAGCATTCAAGTGCCAAGTGAAATAGATAATATAACAGAACAATGTATAACAAAATAAAGGAGGAATAAGAAATGAAAAAATTGATTTTAATATCGGTGTTAGTTTTTGCTGCATTTGCAGGCAAAGCACAGAAGACAGTTGAGTATGACACATTGATACTTCACCTGCCTCAATTTACAGGTTATCCAATGAGAACGGATTGTACTTTTAGCAACCCGCAGACTTCATATGATGCTCATGCTATACTTCAAGGAGGATGGTTGTTTGCAGATTATGAAGAAGTATGCTTGGGTAATATAATATCCCCTCCATTTGGTACTAATCTAATTGCACCAAATAATTATGCTGCAGGATTTGCACAACCATATCATTTGGATTCTACTATGCAGATTATAGGTGTTGCTTCTCGGTTGATTAGTGGAATGTCTACACAAAATATTGGCAAGGTTTTCTGGCGACTTTATAACAATGCTTTTGAGGAAATAGATAATGCATGGGTTACTAGTAATATGGGTTATCAAATAGACCCGGTAACAGGGGAGCATATTTATAACATAGATGAAGATGGGTACAGTCGTTACTATTTTGCTAATGGAGGAGCAATGTTGCAGGATTTTTATTTGGCAAAAGATAACTTAAATATGAACGAAGGCGGTTGTTGTGATGTTAATTATGCGTTAAGTATATGGACTGCTGGAATGGATGAATGTTTTATACACACATTAAGAAACGTATATCGTTTATTTTTAGATACTATTTTTGTTGGTACTTATAATAGAGGTAATTGGACAAATATTACAGATACATTGATTTGTGTTCAAACTGCTTATGACGACCAACCTTGGTTAAAAAAGAATAATGAGTGGATAAGGTTTTCGGATGATAGCATTTATTATCTTTTCCAGACAACATTTTTAGATATTATGCCTATTGTATTAGTACCGAGAACAAATGTGGATACAACACCCGATAGTAATTTTATAACTCAATTACAGTTAGACAAAAACATATCAGTCTATCCAAATCCTGCGAAGAATGAGTTGTTTATTCAAAGTGATTTTAAGGTAATGACGCTTGAGATTTACAATAATCTGGGAGTAAAGGTAAAGGAGATGGAGTTGAATAGACACGAAGCAAAGGTAGATATTGCTAATTTACCATCAGGCAATTACACATTGAAACTACTAACCACGCAAGGCGAAGTAAAGAAAATGTTTGTAATAAAGTAATTTTAACCTTTTGATACAAAATAACGGCGTTTTCGTAAGTAGAAAACGCCGTTAGTATTTTTTGTATAATGGGCAAAAAGTTTGTTTCAGATAGTCGCTTTCTTTGAAATGGCAGCCTGAATGAAAGAAATGAACAGCGGATGTGGCTCTTCAACCGTACTTTTGTATTCCGGATGGAACTGAACACCAACAAAATACGGATGAGATGGGATTTCCACAGCCTCAATCAGTTTTGTATCGGGATTACTACCGCTTGCTATCATACCGTTATCTTCAAATGCCTGTGCGTAAGTATCATTGAACTCATAGCGATGGCGATGACGTTCGCTTATATTCTCTTTTTGATATGCCGAAAAGAGTTTAGTCTCACGCTTAATATCACAAGGATAAGCCCCAAGTCTCATTGTGCCGCCCATATTCACCACTTTCTTTTGCTGTTCCATCATATCAATAACGGGATATGGTGTTTGAGGATTCATTTCCACCGAATTAGCATCGGCAAACCCCAATACGTTACGGGCAAACTCCACAACAGCGCACTGCATACCAAGACATATTCCAAAGAAAGGTACATTGTGCGTACGTGCATACCGAACGGCAAGTATTTTTCCTTCAATTCCACGTTGCCCAAAGCCCGGTGCTACAAGTATTCCCTGCACATCGGCGAATACTTCTGCAAGATTACAGTTTTCTTCAAGGTATTCAGCCTTTATCCACTTGACTTTAACCTTACACTGCTGCGTTGTACCTGCGTGAATAAAGGCTTCGCAGATAGATTTGTAAGCATCATGAAGTTCTACGTACTTTCCAACGAGAGCAATTTGTACTTCGGTTTGCGGATTCTTTAATCTGTGTAAAAAAGTGTTCCATTTGGAGAGGTCAGGTTCCTGTTCGGGTTCCATTTTAAGTTTGTTTAACACCTGTACATCAAGCCTTTCTTTCAACATATTTAAGGGAACATCGTATATGGTTGAAGCATCAATGGATTCAATTACGCAATCCTCTGTGATATTGCAAAATAAGGAAATCTTTTTTCTTACGGACTGGTTTATTGGATGTTCGGTTCGGCACACTATTATGTCGGGCTGTACCCCCTGTTGCAACATAGCTTTTACCGAATGTTGAGTAGGTTTTGTTTTCAGTTCGCCTGCCGCACTTAAATAAGGAATATAGGTGAGGTGAATAACCACCGCACGATTGCCAAGTTCCCATTTGAGTTGGCGAATGCTTTCTATGAATGGCAGAGACTCTATATCACCGACCGTTCCGCCGATTTCCGTAATCACAAAGTCGTATTTGTCAGTATTTCCCAGTATTTGGATGCGGCGTTTTATTTCATCGGTGATGTGAGGTATGACTTGAACCGTATCTCCTAAATAATCACCGTGCCGTTCCTGATTTATAACCGACTGATATACTCTTCCTGTTGTAACGTTGTTAGCCTGCGAGGTATGAACGTTGGTAAAACGCTCGTAATGTCCCAAATCCAAGTCTGTTTCCGCCCCATCCTCAGTTACATAGCATTCTCCGTGTTCGTAGGGGTTGAGAGTACCGGGGTCAATGTTTATATAAGGGTCAAGTTTCTGTATTGTAACGCTGTAACCTCTCGCTTTGAGCAACACAGCCAAAGAAGAAGAGATGATGCCTTTTCCTAACGATGAGGTAACTCCTCCTGTAACAAATATATAACGTGTGTCTGACATGACAAATTATGCTTTTAGTGTATTATTTTTAGTTATCGGGTTGCAAAGGTACAAAAAAAATTTACAGGATAGTAATTTGGTGTAAAAAAAGTTCGTTACGAGATATTGAAATAAAGTTTGAATAATTGGAATTAAAGTAGCATAAATATGTTGCTATATTTGATAAATTTAACTTCAAAGGCAACAATCGTTAAGAGAATTTTTAATTTTTTTTTATCAAAAAGTGTTTATTTCATTTATTTTTTATATTTTTGCAACCTGAAACATTAACACATATAAAAAAATGAAACGGAACATAGTATTATTGTTTGTGCTTGCAATAACTTTATTTGCAGTTAGTTGTAAGGATAATTCATGGAAAGAAAAGGAGAAAAAATTACAGGATTCCTTTACTTCAATTCAGGAGAAACAAAATGCAAAGATGGAAAGTCTTTTTAAGAATCTCAATGAGATTGATTCCACATTGCAGGATGTTAATCAAATGTATATAAGTGCTTTATCCAACACCGACAATTCAAATCAGAATGGAGATGTTGTTGAAAGCATAAAGCAGAAAATTGAACTGGTTAAACAGCGACTCTCTAATGAGGCAACGAAAGTTGTTTATATGCAGAAGGAAACTCCGCAAGCCGACCTGTCTTATTTAAGACGGATGATTTCTTCTTTACAGATGCGTATTTTTGAGAAACAGCAAGAGGTGGACAGACTGCAAAACGAACTCGCAGCCAAGAACAAACAAATTGCGGCTTTACAATCGTCTTTGAGTGCCAACGCTGCGGAACTCAACTCTGCAAACCAGAAAAAGGATGCGAAGATTGCCGAAATGGAAGATGCACAAAACACCGCATATTTCATTATTGGAACGAGTTACGAGTTGATTCGTAAAGGAGTAATTGACCAAAAAGGTGGCTTTATCGGTATTGGAAAATGGCCTGTTGTTGCTTCCAACAGCGACCTTGCTATTATGAAGAAGATAGACATAAGGAATACTAAAAAGATACCTCTTTCCGGTCAGCGAATAACAATAGTTACGCCTCACAACTCAACGTCTTATTCGCTGGAAGGCTATCCTACCGCCCCAACAGCAATAAACATTAAAGACCCTGCTTTGTTCTGGCGTACTTCTCATTGTTTAGTGATAGTTGTAAATTAGATTTAATATATTTTTTAAGTTTTTTGTTACTTTTGATGCTTCATTTAGTTGAGGCATCAAAGTTTTTATTTTGTTAAAACTTCGTTTTGGTTTCCTGAAATTTGATTATAGATTTCTATAATCAAATTCTAGCGTTCTGAAATCAAATTACAGAAATCTATAATCAAATTCTAGCGTTCTGAAATCAAATTACAGAAATCTATAATCAAATTCTAGCGTTCTGAAATCAAATTACAGAAATCTATAATCAAATTCTAGCGTTCCGGAATCAAATTATAGAAATCTATAATCAAGTTATAATTTGGTAGAATTAAATTTGGATATTATATACCTGTGTATGAAGAATTTGGATTATGCTTTTAGTATCGCAGATATTCAAAAGGTTAGGGTCGGATACCATTAGACGCATTTCAACAGCCTGTTTGTTAATGGAATATGGCGGTTGAAGGTAATTATCGTTCAAAAGAATGAAGCCCAAACGTTCATAGAATTTTATGCGGCGAAGGGCTGTTTCGGTCAAAGGTAATTCCACTTCAAGTACAAGTGGATTAGGTCGTTGCGATTTGAGATTGGATATAATTTTTGTCCCAATCCCCCTGTTTCTCTGTTCGTTTGCTACCGCCAAATGTTCAATGTACGAAAACGAAGCAAAAGTCCATAATGCCATAATGGCAAAAGGCTGCTGTGATTGCTCAATGACATAAAATGTAAATGGTTTATACAGATGTAAATCAGGTATTTGTGAGAACTCTCTTCGCTCTTCGGGAGGGAAGGATGAGGTATAAAGGCTACGAGCAAAAGATTGATGGGTACTCTTGCTTAATTTAACAAAATCCATCACGTAAAGGGTGGTTGCGATGTTTCATTATCGTGTTGTATAGCATAGATTTAGCACGGAATAATTTGATTTTTACAATATGAAGAGGCAAGCCCGTTTGCTCACATATTTCTTCGTAACTCAATTCCTTGAAGTAACGTAATTCAATCAGGTGTTGGTAAAGCGGTTTCAGTTTTTTAATAATTTCATGCATCATTTCAATCATTTGCTTTTCTATTATTATTTCCTCAGGGTCAAGGGTTTCGCTTGTTATTTCAATAGTTCTGACCTCGCCTTCCGCATTCACGTAATCCTTATCAATGGAAAGGGTTTCTACTCGCCGCTTTCGTATGAAGTCAATGCAGTTATTGGTGGCTATGGTGAAGAGCCACGTGGAGAAAGCGAAGTCGGGCGTGTATTGATCTAAACTTTTGAAGGCTTTTCCAAAGGCTTCAAGCGTCAAATCGTCCGCATCGGTATTGCTATTGGTCATTCTAAGCAACATATAATAGATAGGCTCACGATAATTCTCCATAAGGTTGGCGTAAGCCTTTTGGTCGCCCCTTTCCAAAGCACGTTTTACAAGTTCGTAATCTCTTATGCCTTTATCCGTTAAGTGTGTTGCTAATCCCATCTTTCCTTCTTTGAAAATAAAGTGTTAATGCCAATTATTACATTAAAAAATAAGAAAAATATCTCAAAAATCGGTGCAAAGATACTCAATTTATTCTTCATCAAAACAAAAGAACTCTTTCGGAAAAGCAGAATTTGAATGAAGAATTTAAGAATCAGTGCCGCCAAAATCCATTGGTACGGAAATCCTGTGAAGAAGAGAATAGATAAAAGGGCATAAAGCAATAGCGTAGTAATAGTTGGCGTGGCTACAATGAACCTTCCCCAAAACCGATAGAAGTGTGCCGTGCGTAATCTGCGTCTTTTCTGTCTGCACCAAGCAGAAAGGGATTGTGGGGCTTCGGTCTTAACGTATGCTTCTTCGTGGAGAATTACGGAAGTGGTTTTGCGTTTCGCTATACGATTGACATACAAATCCATATCACCCGAAGAAATGTTGTAATAAGGGATAAAACCTCCCGTATTAAAGAATTCCTGTCGTGAAATGATAAGGTTGTCGCCCGTTGCTTTGTAAGGATTGCCCCAAAGAGCCATTCCTTCGTAATTGATTGCGTTATTGAGCGATTCATACTGTATAAGAGTGTTGAGAAGTGTATTTTTACGTTCGTAAAGATTGTATCCAAGTACTATATTCTTCTTTGCCGTCAAACCTTTCACCATATTGTCAATCCAAAAGTAACTGTTAGGGACACAATTAGCATTTGTCAGTAAAATGTAATCGTTCTTTGCCGACTTTATACCAAGCGAAAGGAGATATTTTTTGCCTTGAAATTTGTTTGGAGTCTCTTCGTACAGATTTACAATCTTCAACTGTGGATATATTTTAGCAAGGACTTTCAGCATAAACTCCGTTTCATCACTTGAAGCATTATTGACAACCACTACTTCAAAGTTAGGATATTGCTGTTCAAGGATTACAGGCAACCGTTGTTTCAAATTCTCTTGTTCATCTTTGGTTACAATCACCACAGAAACCGAAGGTTGATAACCCAAAGGCTGTTCTGCTTTTTTCCTTTGCGATGGCAACCGATACCAAGCAACAGAACCATAGATTAAAAAGAAATAAAGTATCTGCAAAAGCAAAATACTGCCTGCTGCAATGCACAAGCCGAATGTTAGAGGAGTAAATTGATAAAATATAAAGTCCATGTACAATTTTCTTTCTTACAAATGTTAAAATAAAAATCGGGCAAAAGTACTAAATTTTCACAAAAGATACGTATGAAAGAAAAAAGTTTTACTTTTGCACCTGCAAATAAAAGGATTCAAACGACCTGATAACAACTCATATTTTGAAATAATTAAATTCTATGACCTTTACTATCAATTCATTATCTCCTAAAAGTAACGCAAGGGCAGGTATCATCAAAACGGCTCACGGAGACATACTAACACCGATTTTTATGCCTGTTGGAACAGTCGGTTCTGTGAAAGCAGTGCATAGTTGGGAATTAACCGAGGATATAAAAGCACAAATCATTCTGGGCAATACCTATCATCTTTATCTGCGTCCCGGACTTGATGTTTTGCGTCAGGCAGGCGGAATACAGAAGTTTAATGCGTGGAACAAACCCATGCTCTCCGACAGTGGCGGATTTCAAGTTTATTCTTTGGGGGACAGACGCAAAATAACCGAAGAAGGAGTTATATTTCGCTCACATATTGACGGCTCTTTGCATACTTTTACTCCGGAAAGAGTTATGGATATTGAACGAACAATTGGTGCCGACATCATAATGGCATTTGATGAATGTACTCCTTTCCCCTGTGATTACCAATATGCAAAAAAATCTATGGCATTGACTCATCGCTGGCTTGAACGTTGCTGTCAAAGAATTAAGCAAACGGAATCGGTTTATGATTATGAACAGTCGCTTTTCCCAATTGTACAAGGTAGCATTTATAACGATTTACGGAGGGAAAGTTGTGAAAAAATAGCCTCCTGTAACTGCGAAGGCAATGCAATAGGCGGACTTTCGGTAGGCGAACCCGTTGAAACAATGTACGAACTGACCGATTTATGCTGTTTAATCCTTCCCAAAGACAAGCCGCGTTATCTTATGGGAGTTGGAACTCCTGCAAATATACTTGAATGTATTGATTTGGGCATAGATATGTTTGATTGTGTGATGCCGACCCGAAATGGACGCAATGGTATGCTTTTTACGAGTGAAGGTATAATAAATATAAAAAATGCCAAATATACTTCCGACTTTTCGCCTCTTGATGCCATAGGAACGAGTTACGTAGATAGCACATACACAAAGGCATATCTTCATCACTTATTTAAGGCAGAGGAAATTCTTGCACTGCAAATAGCCTCAATTCACAATCTTGCATTTTATTTATGGCTTGTCGGGGAGGCACGTAAACATATTGTGGCAGGGGATTTTAAGAATTGGAAAACATTGATGATAACAAAAGTTACCACACGCCTTTAATCCCTTTTTTGTGTATCAGATTGGGTTTTATAAATTCATTTGTTGGTTTTGGTAACAAGCCTGCCATAACTTATTTTAGACTTGTTCCTTGTATTTCAAATAATTTTAGTAGTTTTGCAACGTTAAAAAATGAACAAATAATGGAAAATAAAGGAAATATGCTTTATCATAATAATAATGGCAATGACCGTTATCTTTGTTGGACGGAAGATAACCGCTTGCAAGGCTTTATGGATAATAGTCATTCGGCTTATTACACTTACGATGCTTCGGTGAACGCAATCTTAAAATAACAGGAGTAAGTATGTATACCAGTCAAAATCAGGGCAACGCTACTTATCGTCCATCATTGCAAAATTTAACGCTTTACACTAACGGCTTAATCACTTTCACAAAGCAAGGCTACACAAAGCATTACTATGAGGAGGGACGGCGTGTTAGTTCAAAGATAGGCAGAGTTTTTGGGAATAATTCCGATTATGGATGGTATCTTTTTGACACAGTTCCACCAATAAATAATGGCATAACTTATGCAGAGCAGCAACAGCGTGCAGAAGCAGGAGTACTCCAAACGGCAGAATGTATGAGCAATGTAGATACTTTGAGTGCAAGTTTAGTGATTGATGATTATTTGAGAAGGAGCCTTTATTACAGGTTCATTTATGAGACGACCCATTCTGTCGCTATTGAACCTGTTTTCTATTACCTTACCGACCATTTAGGCAGTAGCAGTTACATCATTGACAATAACGGGAACGTAACGCAAGCCTTTGCATATATGCCATTTGGAGAGCAGTTGGTAGATATATCCCATCAGAATCCAGCCTATTCAACGAGTTACAAGTTCAATGGTAAGGAGTTAGATGCGGAAAGCGGATATTCTTATTACGGAGCGAGGTACTATGCAGGAAATACAGTTAATACAGATGACGATAGCGAACTATCTATTTGGTTGAGCGTTGACCCAATGAGTGATAAATATCCGCATTTAAGTCCTTATGTTTATTGTGCTAATAATCCTTTGAAGTACATTGATCCTAATGGAATGGATATATGGATACATTATTATAATGGAACTAAAAAAACAGCATTCAATTATACCCAAAATAGAAATAATTTACCAGACAATCAATTTGTGCAAGAAGTTGTTAATTCTTTAAATAAAGCAAGTGAACATAATGCTTCTGCTGACAAAATAAATTATTTCCATTCACAAGATAAAAATAATATTATTATCACGGAAAGTAGTAATACTCAATTAACGTCAGTAAAAGATAAGGACGAAGCAAATTATGGTATTGTAGAATTTAATCCACAAATGGGATTTAAGGGTGGTTCAAAGAAAAAAGGATTTAATATTACTTCTCCATTTATACTCTTATTTCACGAAATTGGACATCTAAAAGATTATTATGATTCCCCTGAAGACTATAATAACAGATGTAATTCTGTTAATTTTATTTGGGGAGATGATGAAGAAAAATTTAATATTCAAAATAACGAACACCCTTTGATAGATTTCTTCAACGAACAATTACCACAAGAACAACAATATTATAAGCGTTCAACTTATAATCGTGATGCAAAAAAAGTAAAAACGGAAAATTCAACATCAAACAAAGAAATCCCATGCAGCAAATTTTAGTTATTGTATTTACTATTTTGTGTAATGTTTCCTCTTTTGTCAAGGCATTCCATTTAATTTTTGTGAAAGAATAGATATTTATTTTCGCTCTACACATTTGCCAGCAATAGTTGATACGGAATATTTTACTACAAAAGAAATGAGAACAAATTATAAATATAAAATAGAAATGAGGACACACTTTATATGTGATACTAATAGCAAATCAGAAGATACACTTTCTACTATATTTTTGAATTACAAATCAGATTCTATAATAATTGATAGTTACTACTATTATAATTATAATAATTACATATTGATAGATTTTATTCAAAACAATGTAATAATAGAATCAATTTCTATTTGTAGATTTAATGTTTTTTTTAGAAATGAGAATACAAATAAGTTTTTTTATCTACGAAAAGAAATGTTAGAGTATTTGCAACAAAATTTTTTCTATTGTTTTACACATTTATAAATGTATCAAATTAGGCGTTATGAATTTAGATAATAAAAAAATGAAATCAAATTACAAAAAATTAGAATCAAGTTCTAGCGTTCTGAAATCAAATTATAGAACGCTGGAATTTGATTCTAAAAATCTGTAATCAAGTAAGGTTTGTGGGAATAAAGATTTTACCACCCCTTATTGTATTCCGATGAAATTTTATCTTCTTTTACTTCCTGCTGATACTTGGAACAATCTATCGTAACGTCCAAATCATTCGGTACCGAGAAATCTCCCTGATAAAATTTAAGTTTTTTATCCTTCTCGCAACGCTGCATAAACAGACCATAAACAGGTAACGCCATCGCCGCACCCTGTCCCATTGCCATAGAACGAAAATGTATGGAACGTAACTCTCCTCCTACCCAAACGGCTGTAGCCAAACGCGGATTAAGACCAATAAACCATCCATCGGAATTGTTATCCGTAGTCCCCGTTTTCCCTGCTATAACGCTCTTTAAGCCATAGCGATAACGCAATCTTGCACCGGTACCGCCATCAACAACTCCTTTCATCAATTCAACCGTGAGATAGGCTGTTTGAGGCGTGATTGCGGCATTTACATGGGGCGAGAAAGTTTCCAGAACCATCCCTTTGTTGTCTGTAATTTTAGTTATGAATATCGGATCAATATGAGAGCCTTTATTTACGAAGGTTGCCATTGCCGAAGCCATATCCATAACAGATAAATCACTCGTTCCCAAGCATATTGAAGGGTAAGCATCCATTGGAGTTTTAATCCCCATGTTGTGAGCAAGGGTTACAACGGCTGCGGGCGTAGTATAGTTTTTTATAAGGTTAGCAGAGATATAATTAACAGAGTTTGCCAATGCCCATTTGAGCGTTACCTTTTGTCCTTCTCTGTCATGATTGGAGTTTTGTGGCGACCAGTTGTCGTATTCTTCAAAAACAACAGGCTCGTTGGCTATTTCAAAGCACGGAGACAACTCACTATCGTTTATAGCCGAAGCATAAACAAACGGTTTGAAGGTTGAACCGACCTGTCGTCTGCCAAGCGTAGCGTTATCAAACTTAAAACTTTTGTAGTTTGTGCCTCCAACATAAACTTTTACGTATCCAGTCTGCGGTTCTATGCTTACCATACCGGTATTTAAGAAAGACTTGTAATATCTTAAAGAATCCCATGGACTCATCAGTGTATCAATATCGCCACCGTAAGAAAAGACACGCATTTTAACCTTTTTATCAAATTCTTTTCTTATTTCCTTATCCGATAATCCTTCTTCCTTTAAGTCATGGTAACGGTCGGAGGCTTTCATTGCGGCTATGTAGTACTGTTGTATTTCTTTATCGGAAATACCTGTGAAAGGGGCTTGACGATAACCTTTAAGCGTTTTGAAGAATTCCTTTTGCAGATAGGTAAAATGTTCCTGTACAGCCTCCTCTGCGTATTTCTGCATACGATAATCTATTGTTGTGTAAATTTTCAAGCCATCCTTATGCACGTCATAGTTACTTCCGTCCGGCTTATAATGATTCTTGCACCATTGTTTAAGGTAATTGCGAAGCATTTCACGGAAATAGGTTGCTATTCCTTCGTTATGAGTTTGCGGATGATAGTTCAGGATTATTTTTGTATTGCTTAGACTGTCGCATACTTCGTTTGATAAATATCCATACTTGTTCATTTGAGCCAGAACGGTATTACGGCGATTTAGAGCATTCTCCGGATTGCGTACGGGGTTGTAAGCCGTTGGTGCTTTCAACAATCCGACAAGTACAGCACTCTGTTCTACGCTTAAACTGTCAATTTGAGTGAAGAAAAAGGTCTGTGCGGCGGTCTTTATCCCGAATGCATTATTACCAAAATCCACCGTATTAAGATACATAGCCAAAATCTCATCTTTGGAATAGTTTCTCTCCAACTTAACTGCAACAATCCATTCCTTGAATTTAGAATATATTGTACCTATTTTATTTTTTCGCTCACGTGGAAACAGGTTTTTGGCAAGTTGTTGTGTCAAAGTGCTGCCGCCACCCGAGGAACGGTTTTGTCCAACCACGGTTTTACCCAACACACGAAAAAGACTCCGCATATCTATTCCGCTGTGTGAGCGAAAGCGAGCGTCCTCTGTGGCTATTAAGGCATTGATTAAATTTGGCGAAATGTCCGCATAATTAACGTTGGAACGGTTCTGCAATCCTATATAACCAAGTATTTCGCCATCGGAAGAATAAACCTCTGTTGCAAGATTTGACTTCGGATTTTCCAACTGCTCAAAGGACGGCATAAAACCAAGCCAGCCCAAAGAGAGAGCAAGGAAGAATATAACCAAAAGAAATAAAAATAATCCAAAACCCAGCCACATTCTTTTGACATAGCGTTTGAATTGTTGTTCTTGCTGTTCCTGTTTCAACGATTTTTGATTCATAAGTTCTGTTTTGAAGATGCAAAAGTATAAAATTTATTTACAATCGGCTATTTTTCCGTCTTAACGATGCGAAATCCCGTTCCGCTGCCCACAGCCTGCGTTGCAGAGCCGCGCCTTGCCGATACCTTTAAGAAGGAACGGTCGAAACTGAAGCCGCCTCCGCGATTTACTTTACCCATTTTGCTATTTGTCGCACCCTGAGGGTCTTTGGATGGGCTTTGAGCGTAGTAATAAATATCGTAATTGTCGTTGCACCATTCCCAAACGTTGCCACTCATATCGTACAATCCCAGTTCGTTAGGTTGTTTTGAGCCGATACGGTGAGTTTTGCCCGATGCGTTTTCGTACGACCAGCCCACGTCATCAAAGAAATTGCTTCCGCTGTAGCGAAATCCCTTACTGAGATTGCCTCCTCGGGCTGCATATTCCCATTCTGCCTCAGTAGGCAAGCGACCTCCCGCCCACTTGGCATAAGCCACCGCATCCTGCCACGTAACATTCACTATGGGAGCGTCTTCCTGCCATCCAAAGGAAGGAGTCGGCGGCATAGCACGACCGGTCTTCGTACAAAATAAACGATACTGGGCTACACTGACTTCATACCTGTAAATAAAAAAAGATGAGACGGTTACAGTGTGTTGAGGCTGCTCATCGGGATAGCAGTCTCGGTCGTCGCTGTTGCAGCCCATGAGAAAACTGCCGCCTTCCACCAGTACAAAATCATCGTTGCTTATTAACTTGTCATCGGTCTGCGTTTGAGCAGAGGTATAAAGACTGATAATGAGCATTATAGCAAATAAAAAATTTATATTATTTCGTTTCATCATTCGTTTTACCTTGAAATATCGGGCTGCAAACGTACAAAAAAAAAAATTAAACGAGATATTTGCACAGTATAATTTTATTTTGTATCTTTGCACCCGAAAATAATTTATGTGTTTTCTCATAAGTATTTATTTTAAAGTTAAATGATTTTAATTCGGTCGGGTTTTCATTCATTTGAAAATCCGATTTTGTTTTGGTGATATGGCGTTTTATTTTCACGAAATCTAGGTTTCATTTTTTTAGAACCTAGGTTTCAATTTGACGAAACCTAGGTTTCATTTTTTTAGAACCTAGGTTTCATTTTGACGAAACCTAGGTTTCACGAGTCCCGAAACCTAGGTTTTATTTTTTTAGAACCTAGGTTTCAATTTCACGAAACCTAGGTTTCGTGAAATTGAAACCTAGGTTGGAGTTTTCTAAAGCGTCGTATTGAAAAAATAATTGCGGAAAAGGGTGATTTTTATACCGAAATTTGTAATTTTGCAATCTCAAAACAACAGTATTTAATTGATAAATAACAATTTGTAATGGCGGAAAATATTAGAATAGATAAGTTTCTCTGGTCGGTGAGGCTTTACAAAACAAGGACTCTTGCGGCGGATGCGTGCCGTCTTGGGAAGGTTAAGTGCGGCAATATAAGCGTAAAACCTTCGCATGAGGTAAAAATAGGGGAGGTTTATACCGTTAAGATAGAGCAGTTTAGCAAAACAATAAAAGTAAAACAACTCCTCAACGGACGCATTTCCGCAAAATCGGTTGATGATTTTATAGAAGATTTGACACCAAAAGAAGACTACGAAAAGCAAAAGTTGATTCGCACATTTTCCTTTGAGAAGAGGGATAAAGGCATTGGAAGACCCACAAAAAGGGATAGACGAGACATAGAACGGATAAAAGATTTTGATGTGTAATTCAGGGCGTTGGCTAACTTGAAATGAAAATTTATGACAATATATTTGGTTCGTATGGATTTTTTTTGTACTTTTGCAAATTCAAAAACAGAATGCGGGGTGGAGCAGAGGCAGCTCGTCGGGCTCATAACCCGAAGGTCGTAGGTTCGAATCCTGCCCCCGCTACAATTAAAAGTTGTTAAATTTTTCATAAGCTTGGCGATTGATTTTCGGATCAGTCGCTTTTTATATATTGAAACGATGAACCTGATACTTGGAATAGGCTCTAATCTGGGCGAAAGGAAGCAAAATATAATTGCAGCCTGCGATTTATTGGAACGGAAACTTGGAAAAATCCTTGCGAAGTCTTCTATTATTGAAACGAAACCGTGGGGCTTTGAATCCAATGACCTGTTTTTGAACGCTGTAATAGTGATTGAAACCGACAAAACTCCGCTCGAAGCCCTTGAAATATGTTTTCAGATAGAACGAAATCTGGGCAGAGTTCGGTCAAATGCGACAACGTATCAATCAAGAACGATTGACCTCGACATATTGTTCTGTGATGATGTAATAATGTCAAGCAACAGGCTGACCATTCCTCATCCCCTTATTATATATAGGGACTTTGTTCTCACGCCATTAAAAGAGATTGTGCCGAATTTTGTTCATCCCGTTTTGAAACGAAAAATCAGTGATTTGGAACTTGTTTCTAATGAAATTCCATCAGATAAGCCTTAATGAAAGTGTCAATCTCGCCGTCTAAAACAGCGACTGTGTCTGTTGTTTCAACGTTTGTACGCAAGTCTTTTACGAGTTTGTAAGGATGTAAAACGTAATTACGTATCTGCGAACCCCATTCTATTTTTTTCTTTGAGGCTTCCGTTTCGGCTATTTTCTCCTGTTGTTTTTTCAGTTCAATGGCATACAACTGCGATTTCAACATCTGTATTGCTTTTTCTCGGTTTTGCAGTTGCGAACGGGTTTGCTGACACTCTATAATAATGCCTGAGGGTTTATGATGCAGTCTTACAGCCGTTTCAACCTTGTTTACGTTCTGTCCGCCGGGACCGGATGACCGAAAGGTATCCCATTCCAAATCGGCAGGATTTACATTTATTTCAATGTTCTCGTCAATAATCGGATACGCATAAACGGATGCAAATGACGTATGCCGCTTATTTGCAGCGTCAAAGGGCGATAACCGCACCAAACGATGGACTCCGTTCTCGCTTTTCAAATATCCATAAACGAAATAGCCCTGAATCTCCATACTAACGCTCTTTATACCAGCCGTATCTCCGTCAATGGACGATATGATTTCCACCTTATAATTATGTCTTTCCGCCCAACGCAAATACATTCTGCACAACATACTTGCCCAATCACAACTTTCCGTGCCTCCTGCTCCCGAATTGATATTGATAATGGCTGAAAGACGGTCTTCCTCTCCACGTAACATATTTTTGAATTCCAAATCGGCAATAACATTTTCCGTTTCGGACAGATGTTTTTCAAGGTCTGAGGCTGTTATTTCGTTCATTTCAAAGAAATCAAACCATACTTTAAGGTCGTCCAAAGACTTTTCTACCTCATTGAAAGCCAGAAGCCACGATTTCTTTTCACTGATTGCTTTCAATGTTTTTTCCGCCTGCTTAGGGTCGTTCCAAAAGTCAGGATGTTGAGTCAGTGCTTCCTCCTGTTCTATTTCCGTTTGCCTTTGAGCGATGTCAAAGATACCTCCTTAGAGCGGCTGCTCTCGTTTGATAATCCTTTATTTGTTCCTGATAGGTCATACTTTTATGTTATTAAAATGCTGATTGTTATTTACGTTGTTTGTTTCTCTGTGCCTGCAAAGCCTTATTCTGTTTTTCCAAAGCCTCTATGCGTTGTTGCCATTTTGATTTTTTCACAGGTTTATTGCGACTTGCTTCAAGTTTTTGCCAAACTTTCTTCTCATCAATAGTGCTTCGGATTATCCACATCTGCAAAAACGTAAAGCAAAGCGAGATAAAGTAATAATAATTCAAAGCCGAAGAGTATTTATTCAAGATAAAGAGCATAAATATCGGCATAAAATACATCATATATTTCATTCCCGGCATTTGATTGCTGCCTGCCTGTTGCTTCATTGTCATTCTGGTATAGAATATCTGTGCTACGGTCATCAGTAAGCAGAAAAGCGACACGTTAGAACCATAGAACGGAATATCAAAAGGAAGATTCAGTATAGAGTCATAACTGCTTAAATCGTCAGCCCAAAGGAACGATTTCTGCCTTAACTCTATTGACGCAGGGAAAAAGCGAAACATCGCAACCAAAATTGGAAACTGCAACAGCATAGGCAAGCATCCTGCCATTGGATTAACGCCTGCACGCTTGTATAATTGCATTACGGCTTGCTGTTTTTGCAATGCCTGTTCTTTTTTAGGAAATTTGTCGTTTATCTTCTGCACTTCCGGTTGAATTATTTTCATCTTTGCGGAAGATGCAAAGGACTTATAAGCCAGCGGAAACAGCACAATCTTTACCATAATGGTAAGTATCAGAATGATGATACCCATATTCCAGTCAAATCTTTGCAACAAATCAAAGACAGGAATAATCACAAAGCGATTTATCCATTGCAAAGGAGCAAAGCCCCAGCCCAAAGGAATTATCTCTTCGTAGTGATTATCCCACTTTTTTACGATACTGTACTTGTTAGGTCCGAAAAAGAAATTCATATTAAACTCTTCCCGTGCGTTCTTTATTTCAAAGGGAATGGTGAGAGTTGTGGAGAATGTTCTCAAATAGTTTAAGGATGTATCGTTTTCGGTTTTTGTTGCCATTGTTGCCGATTTAAAAGCATCGTTTTTAGCAAATAAAGCCATTGAAAAGAACTGTTGCTTAAACGAAACCCAGTTTATATCGGCGTTAATGTTATCATTGTCATCCTTACCACCTTCTTTCAGATAATCTACTTCATCGTTTGACAGGTAATAAATGGAAGATGCCTGACGCTCAATCTTTTTATCACGTTCTTTGAGGCTTGCTTCCGCATTCCAAGTCAGCTCTATGCTTCGTTCATCGGTTAAAACACTACCCATATTGTTGGTTATAATGCTGTAACCCAAACGATAATCATTACCCTTTAAAGTATAACGAAACTCAATATACCTTTCGTCATTGGCATTCAGTGTATCGGCATCAGCAAAAAGCCGCATTGCTACCATAAGACTGTCATTGCCGCTGACCTTCAAAGGTTTAGTATCATCGTAAGGCTTATTATTGACGTAACAAACGAAGTTCAGTTTATCCGTACTTATCATCTGTTGCCCTGCGGACAGGTTTAAGCCATACACATTGCCGTTTGGCGTGAAGAAAGTAACGGTATCCTTGCCGTAAGTCAAATAATCCTTCAACGTAACCTGCTTTACAGCACCGCCCAACGTAGATATATCCACCTTAAACACGTCATTCTCCAAACGGATTGTTCGTTCCGCTGTCTTTTCTGCCGCCGTTGAGAATACTCCATTATTATTATGGTCTGCCAAAGTGTCGTTTTGTTCCTCTGCTTCGGTCTTTTGGGCTTCGACCTGCTTCACTTGCAAAGCAGCAATGCTGTCATTATAAAGCTTTCTTTGCTGTTCTATTTCTTCCTTTGACGGTTTGGTAATCATAAAAAACGTTACCATTATACCGAAAATAAGCACTAAGCCTATTATTGATTTCTTATCCATAGTGTTTTTTTGAATTTGCTTTATCAAAATGTTGTTTTACGAGCCTGCAAAGATACAAAAAAAATATGAAACCGCATTATATTCGTTCAAAATAGCCTTTCGTTCGTCTATAATCAAGAAACATTCATCTATAATCAAATAGTATTGATCGTTTCCCCGCAGGAAAACATCATTATCCTGCGGGGAAACCGACCTTTTCCTGCGGGGAAAACATCATTATCCCCGCAGGAAAATCTCAACCTTATTTGATTATAGATGGACCAAACTTGATTACAAATGAACGAAACAAGGTTTTGGATGAATGAAATTTGATTTTACAGGATTATTGCAACATTTGGCGGATACGTTCCGCAATGCTGTCGCAATCAATGCCGCAAAGATGTTGCAGTTGTGAGATGCTGCCGTGCTGAACAAAAGAATCCGGCAAGCCAAGTCTTACAATATTGCCGTTAAAGCCTTTTTCGGTCGCATATTCCGCTATTGCAGAGCCAAAACCGCCTGATATAACGCCGTCTTCCAAAGTTATAATTTTGTTATATTTAGTAAAAATTTCGTCTGTTAAGGTTGTGTCGAGCGGTTTCAGGAATCGGTAGTTATATAACGCAATATCAATACCTTCATTCCTTAAAATCTCTGCCGCTTTCTGTGCATTCAACCCCACAGTACCAAGAAACAGTACGGCAATTTTTGCTTTTCCGTTGCTATCGTCAAGACATACACCCCTGCCAATAGGTATCAGTTCCATATCGTTATGCCACAGCACATTAGAACCTTCTCCGCGAGGATAGCGAATTGCAAACGGTGTATCGGTTTCAAGAGCCGTCAGCATCATATTTCGTAACTCCATCTCATTATAAGGTGCGGCTACCGTGATATTAGGTATAAGTCGCAGATAAGCAAGGTCAAACGCCCCATGATGAGTAGCCCCGTCAGCCCCCACAAGTCCCGCTCGGTCAAGACAAAGTACTAGGTGCAGATTTTGAAGACATACATCGTGGATTATTTGATCAAACGCCCTCTGCATAAATGTTGAATAAATGTTACAAAAAGGTACCGAACCTCTTGCAGCCATTCCAGCCGCCAAAGTAACGGCATGCTCTTCCGCAATCCCGACATCAAACGTCCGTTCGGGAAAACGCTTCATCATTTTGTCCAAAGAACAGCCCGAAAGCATTGCAGGAGTGATACCAATTACTCGTTTATCACGCTCAGCCAGTTCTATAATCGTTTCTCCAAAGACTTCCTGATATTTAGGCGGGCATTCGGCAGCGGTATTTGTTTGTTCTATCTCGCCGGTTTTTGCATTGAAGAGACCTGGAGAATGATATGTGGTGGGGTTTTGCTCTGCCATCGGCATACCTTTTCCTTTTACGGTTATGATATGAAGAATCTTTGCTCCTTTTATATGCATTAACTTCCTCAAAGTCTTAATTAAATCCTCCGTATCGTTGCCATTGATAGGTCCGAAGTAACGTACGTTCAATGCTTCGAAGAATGTACTCTTGCCGGAGAAAACATACTTAAAGGCGGTAAGCCATTTCTTCATCAGGGTTTTATGTTTTGCGTAAGCGAGAGTGTTTCCGCCTAGCATATTCCATACTTTGTTCTTAATCCTATTGTACTTTGCCGATGCCGTTATTTGCGTCAGGTAACTGCTAAGCGAACCTGCCGACTTGTCTATTGCTATTCCGTTATCGTTAAGTATCACAAGCAGATTGGCATTGCTGGTTCCGGCATGATTTAACGCTTCAAAAGCCATTCCTCCCGTCATTGAGCCATCGCCAATGACTGCTATATGCTGGTGTTCCTGTGTTTTATCGTTCTGTAATGCGTCTGCAATAGCCATTCCCAAAGAAGCAGAGATGGAAGTTGAAGCATGACCGGTGCCGAAACAATCGTACGGGCTCTCATCTCTGCGAGGGAAACCGCTGATACCCTGAAAAGAACGTATTGAAGGAAAGGAATCTCGCCGTCCTGTGAGGATTTTGTGTGCGTAAGCTTGATGTCCAACGTCCCAAATGAGTGTATCTCGCGGGACATCAAACACATAATGCAACGCAACACATAATTCAACTGCACCCAAACTTGATGCCAAATGTCCCGAATTTTCACTCAGCACACTGATAATATAATCCCTTAATTCGTTACAAAGTTTTGGTAACTTGTTTTGTTCTAATCGCTTTACATCCTGTGGATTGGCTATTGTCCTTAAAAGTTCTCCCTGAATGTATTCCTTCATAAATTCAACGTATTTCTATTTGGCAAAAGTAAAAAAAAATTCTATTGTATTGAATGCTTAATTTATTTTTATCTTTTTTTACTCCAAAATGCCAAAATCAAGTTTCAATTTACAACAGGCAAGTAAGTATTCGTTTTTGGGGGCTAACGGAGATACTATAGAGGTTTTGTAATCAATAAAAAACGCAAAAAACTTGTGGAATAACAACTAAAAGCCCGATAGAAATTTAATCTGTCGGGCTTTTTGGCTTTGTCCATTTATTTAATAATAATTTGTTTGTTACTTTTCTTTGTTTTTTACTCAACCATTACATATTTTGTGTTAATAGTTTCCGCGTCAGAAGCAGTCATCTGCAAATTTTTATGCTCTACTGCAATTTCAGCAAGTCCAAATCCTTCGTATAACTCCATGTCATTTGCGGTAGAAAAAGCACTAATATCAATATCAGATAAATAAAACAGATAATCTTTGTTGGCGCCTTTAATTAACAATATATTCATGTACTTAACTACTTTTACTTCCGAATCCAACAGGATTGATAGACCTGAATAATCAGTTGATGTTTGAAGAACATACGCTATGTTAGCATAGTTATCAAAAGGTTGATTAGGATTGTCATAAGTATTTACCAAAATAGTTATGGAATTTTCACCTCCCCATATACCTGCCCGTGCAAAGTATGTTTGAGAGGTTGATACATTTGATTGAGCAAATGCTCCTGCCGATAGTCCTATTGCAAGGACTGAAAGAATCAATTTTTTCATATTTTTGTTTGTTATTATTCTTTATAAATTTCAGGGGACAAAAGTACAAATAATTTTCTTAATCAAACAAATCAAAGCATTAAACATTTTATTTAACATTATAATTCCCCCGGATGTTAATCGGTAAGTAAAAACTCGTTTTTGGGGGCTACCGGAAATGTTTTGGGGGCTACCGGAAACGCTCCGGGGTCTACCGGAAATGTTTTGGGACGTCCTCAAGTAAAAAAGTTCAACTAATTATATTTTAAGTTAATAAAATTATCATATTCCTGTACAGTAATTTTATTATCAATAATTATAAAAATTTTTGGTGAAGAAAAAATGTTAAATTTGTGATTAAATAATTCGGCTTTTTTACTATGTATATTGGAATTAAATAATACTTGTTCTCTTTGTATTTGAGGGAAATACTCTTGTATGGAATTATAGTAAAATTTTCTTATAGCAGCATTTGCCAAATTATCTTTATTATCGCTGACAATTATAAAAATATGTACATTGGGATTATCCCACAAATTATTTTTTACTAAAAAATTGCTTATTTGCAAGTAACAGTCGTGGCAACTGAGACTGGAAAAAGTTATTACAAAAGTTGTATCCTGTAATGTTATAGTTTGTTGTTCGTTATATAAATTTATAAATTGAGTTTGATTTATATTTTGGGAATGTAAGCAAATGCAAATAAAAATAAAACTAAATAATGTAAAAAGATATTTTATTTTCATTTTTCAAGTTTTAATTTATCAATGGTTAAAATACAATCGTTGTCTAACTGATACTTTTCTACTGCTTTCTGATATTTTTCTTCGCTCTTAAAATATTCTTTTTTTATTGGGGTTTTTTCTGTCAGTCTTATAATCACATTATCTTTTAATATTATTGAATTAAAGGGTAACAGGCGATTTTCTTCCTTGATATTATTATCATTTATGTTCTCGGCAATTAAAGAGTATTTGTTATTCTGTATCTGCCACACATCATAAAGGTATTGAGGTTTGCCTTCAATGATATTTCTATACATCACAATCAAATAATTATCCGAAGCAAAGAGTCGCATAATGGCTGATGTTTTAAACCAAATATAATCTGAAAGATCATTTATTATATCCATTCCCTCTTTGTATTTGTCTAATGTTTTTTGCTCTCTGTCCTTATCAAATTCAACCCAGTTATCTTTTTTTAATACTATGGAATCAACAGGCTGTAAGTTAAAATCGTAAATCCTTATTTTGTATTCATTGACAGGAGAATAAAAAATATGAGAGTTGTTCATACATAAATTATCCATTGGTTCAAAATAGGTTAATGTTGGACGTGGAAAATCCAAATACTGATTACTCTTAATAATTTCCTTTTTGTCTATATCATAAAGATACCATGCCGTACTTTTATCGGGAGAATTTAAATAAATATTATTATTAACTTTATAAAGTCCCAAGTAATTTTTGTAAAACAAAATGTTCCCATTAGATAAAGGGAAAGGCTGATAATCTTTGTCTTTATTTATCGTTGTTTTATATACGTATTCTTTAGCATCATTTTGCTCATACTCATACATTTTTTCAGTTACTTCAAAATATAATTTATCATTTCGTATCCAAAAAGTTGTAATTGAACATCTTGGATCTTTCAATTCATCTAATTTTTCAATATTCACATTGAAGGAAAATAATTTGTTTGCTTTTATATCAAAGCCATTGATTGTAACCTTCCGTTTATCTTTTTTTAGGTCATTTAGGTATAAAAAATAAACTGTATCATTATTCATTGTTATTATAAAATTACTTTTAGCATATATACAATCTACTTTTCTATCTGTAAAAACAGAAGTATCATATTTTATATGGTTTTCGTTCTGCGAAAACAAAAAGAAAGGGAAGGCTAATGCAATAAAAACAAAAGCCTTTCCTTTCAAGCACTTAATTGTATTACAAAATAATATAGGTCTATTCATATTTTATTTTAATTATTTTCAGGGGACAAAGGTACAAATAATTTTCTTTATTAAACAAATCAAAGCATTAAACATTCTATAGGTCTTGGAATTACTAAAAACAGTAAATATATTTAGTTGGTTATTAAATCATGGTATTCCAAATTAACGAATGAATTTTTTTATGGCGTGTAACTCAGTAATGTTTCCGTAAGAAATGATTTTCAGGTTGTTATCTAAAAGAATATAAGTGTTTAAGCCTTGTTTTAACACAATACTTGGAAACATTTTCTTGCTGAAATTAAGAAACTTTTGATTGAAATTTAATCCGCAACCATATTTTTCAATATCTAACATAAATGAAGGGGTGAAATAGTTTTTTAGAGTCAGGTATTGTTGCGTTTTTTCTTTGAATGACCAGTCGTCAGTGGAGATTAAAATTAGTGCAACTTTATTTCTGTCTGCCATATTTATAATGCTGTCAAACAATTCGGTAGAAGCAACACACCAATAATTGTAAGTAACTAATAAAATAAGGCTTTGTGGCACTTTTTCGGCAATTTGTGTTAGCGAAAGAGAATCCAAACGATAGATTTGTGGTGTTTTGTTTGGTTCATTCAAAAAAATATCATCATTCAAAGCCTCTTTTAATTCGGCAAGTTTATATTCCTTTAACTGTTTTTCAAGTTTTGGAGTCATATCCTTGTATGCAACTATTTCAATTTCAGGCATAAATTTGCATGAAACGAAACAAAGAGAAAATAAAATGCAATTAAACAAAAACTTTTTCATTGTATCAAATTCATTATTTTTTGTTTTGTTTCGCTGTTATATTGCCCATCCAATAGCGTTTGCAGGTTTCCGTCAAGTAAAATGAAAGAATTGACCGATGTATTAAGAGATGTTTGCGGGCAAACTTCCGAAAGAAAGGACATAAATCTTATTTCAGGTGGTAAATCTCGCTCATTACCATAACGATAACAGTCAAGCATAAAGACAGGGTAGCGATAAAATTCAAGGGCTTTTTCTATTGAAATTTTGTTTAAGGGATTGTCCGCCGTAAGAAGCACCAAAGCAACATCTTTATCTTCGTAAAATTGCTGTATAACAGTATCATAATAACGGCATTCTTCACTTGAACAAAACAAATCAAAACAATATAAAAGGAAAAATTGCTTTTGCGAATGAGAAACTATACTTTGCAATATTTTTTTGTCCATTCTATAAAGTAAAGTTGTGCTGTCTTTTACGTATATTTCGTTTTGTGAAAAGTTTATTTCATTTAATTTATATTTAGTATCAATCTTTTCTATTCCTGCATATTGAGGATTTACTCTTATGCAGGAACAGAACAAGATATTCAATGAAATTAGTAATGTAAATACTATATATTTCATTGAATTAAATGACTTCAATTATTTCTACAGGAATTGTTACCATTCTCATAGAAGTTGGATATTCACCCGCCCTAATTACAGCGTAAATTTCTTTTCCATCAAAGGTAAAATTAAAGAATACATCTGTATCTACGTAAAATGTAGAAAGTTCATTTGTGCCATAATCAATATTTTCTAATTCATAAGTAAAATCACTTATTGTATTAGCATCTGCATCATAGAACAAATCGCAAGTTTTTTCTCCACTTTCTAAATTAACGTGAGGCATCCACGGTTCTACTCTTAGAAAACATAAACCAAAGCCTTTTGTACAATTGTACTTCGATCGTGCAATTCTAAAAACAAATTTAACTCCACCACCTACTTCTGCTTTAGAAATTTCTGCAATAGATGTGTTTTTAATTTCTTGTTCGTCGTCTCCGCAAGAGATTAACAATCCTAAACTCATTAGTACAGTTGTACCTAAAACTATAAATGTTCGTTTCATTTTTTTATCGGCTCGCCCTTCCTTTTAGGACTATTTTTTAATTTTGTTATTTTACTTTAATTTTGTATTAACAATCCTGTTATCGCCTTCCGTAATAAAATTATCAACGCAAAACTGTTTATTTTATTGTACAAAGGTACAAATAAAAATAAATAGCATGCAAGAAAATTGAGTAAATAAAATTTACAATAATGTAAATATAATTTACTCTTTTATTAAGTAGTTATTTTTGAATGTGTTATATTGCCATTTTTTATTGTTATTTCAAGTTTAATTTCTTTATCTACTACATTATTACAGTAAATAGAAAAGAAGTCAAAGTCTAAAATTTCTCCAATTATTAGCAATAAATCAGTATCTATAGATTTTCGTTTAAATATATTATTAACATCAGGAGGGGTTTTACACAAACGCATAGCAAATTCCTGTCTTGTAATTTCTCCTTTTGCCTTTTTGGCATTGAATTGAGACTCTATAATCTCGCCAATATGTACTTCCTTTCTGTCCATAACGTAAGCAGACTTATCAATTACTATTGAGGTCTCACAAACCCTTTGCATATACAACAAGAATGCTCACAATGTCGTGAGCGTTGTATTCTTAATATATGCAATTATTTATGCTTTGGTTTGTGAGTTCCAATAATAATTTAAGAATTAACACTAAATTTATTTATTTATCAACCATTCCATTTTTATATTTATGTTTTAGTTTAATAAATTGCGAGTGCAAAGGTACAAATAATTTTCTTAATCAAACAAATCAAAGCATTAAACATTTATTTAACATTATAATTCCCCCGGATGTTAATCGGTAAGTAAAAACTCGTTTTTGGGGGCTACCAGAAATACTCTGGGGGCTACCAAAAATGTTTATTTTATTTTTTTTTTATTTTCCAATGTCGTAATAGAGTTATTGTAATATATATTGTCAGGTAAAATATTTTGCATTTTACTTCTATCAATCTAATTTTTTTGTACTTTTGCAACCTCAATTTATAATAATATAATTAAGGTATATGTATAACAATTTCAAAAAATATCTCACCGAAGAGATAACAAACATTAAAGAAGCAGGACTTTACAAAAACGAAAGAATTATCTCAACGCCTCAAAGTGCTGATATAAAAGTGCAGGGTGGCGACAATGTATTGAATTTCTGTGCTAATAATTATTTAGGACTTGCCGACAGCAAAGTATTGATTGAAGCCGCTAAACGTGCAATGGACGAACGCGGTTACGGAATGTCTTCTGTGCGATTTATTTGTGGAACGGGCGATTTGCATAAAGAATTAGAACGGAAGATAAGCGACTTTTTCGGAACGGAAGATGCTATTCTGTACGCCGCTTGCTTTGATGCTAATGGCGGAGTCTTTGAACCGCTTTTGGGAGAAGAAGATGCAATAATTTCAGATGCTCTTAATCACGCCTCAATAATTGATGGTGTAAGGCTTTGCAAGGCTAAGCGTTTCCGCTATGCAAATGCTGATATGGCGGATTTGGAAAAGCAGTTGATTGCTGCTAAGGATTGCCGTTTCAGATTGATATGTACTGACGGCGTTTTCTCAATGGACGGCAACGTAGCACCTGTTGATAAAATTTATGCTTTGGCTCAAAAGTACGATGCAATGGTTATGGTTGATGAATCGCACTCTGCGGGCGTGGTAGGCAAGACCGGGCGTGGCACAACCGAACTTTACAATCTTAAAGGTGAGGTTGAAATCATTACAGGCACGCTTGGAAAGGCATTTGGCGGTGCAGTAGGCGGTTTTACCACAGGGAAAAAAGAGGTGATAGAGATGTTGCGGCAGCGTTCTCGTCCTTATCTGTTTTCAAATTCTATTCCGCCGATGATAGCAGCAGCAGGTATTGCGATGTTTGACCTTATTGATAAAACCAATGAATTACAGGATAAACTGCATTCAAATACTGCTTATTTTGTTGAACGTATGAAGGCTGCAGGTTTTGACATTAAGCCAACGGAATCGGCTATCTGTGCCGTGATGCTTTATGACGCAAAACTTTCTCAGGACTTTGCTGCACGTTTGCAGCAGGAAGGTATTTATGTAACGGGCTTTTATTATCCTGTTGTACCGAAAGGGCAGGCGAGAATAAGGGTTCAGGTTTCTGCTGCTCACGAAAAAGAGCATTTGGATAAGTGCATAGCCGCTTTTACTAAAGTAGGAAAGGAACTGAACGTACTAAAATAGGGATGTTCAAACATAACAAACAAAGAAAGGGGCGTTTTATAATGCCCCCTTTCTGTTTATATTATCGTTAAAACGATTCCACTACAATTTTTTTCGTTATTACTCCTTTGTCTGTGTGGATTTTGGCGACGTAGTTTTCGTTTACAAAGTTGCTGACATCTACCGCAACAAATTTATCCTTCACCTTTGAAGTATAAACCTTTTGCCCCAAGAGGTTAAAGATTTCCAATTCCTCAATCACATCGGAGCAGGAGAAGTTTATGTTGTCTTTTGCAGGGTTAGGATACGCTAAAGCCACAACGTTGTTTTTATTAATGGAAGCCAGACTAACAAATCCATTCGGCATAAACTTAATTAAATAAGATTTTTCCCAATTCGCCGCAATAATTACGCCCCCGTCATTTGTCGCTGTTATGCCTGTGACTTCAATTTTCCAAATACTTGAATCCAAATCAATACGATAAACGAAATTAGTATCACCCGTTACAGCACTGAAATTGCATATCTCAACCCACCCTTCAAAACTCAAAGGGAAACACCGAACATAATAGCAGTGATAAATAGAATCTATATTCTTATAAGACATTATATCTATATTAGGGTAAAAAGCATGCTCAGTAGCATAATTTAGAGGAGGATTAGTATTCTCATTAACTCCTTGTATCATATAAGAAAATTGAGGATAGACACTTTTTGTTTTGGCATCTATAATGTTCATCTTTATGTAATTATCAAATGCATACAATTCAATTAAAGTACTGTCATTTATGCTTTCAACATATGGATAACCCAATATACTGTCCTCCTCTTCAAGCGTTGTTGAATTAAGAAAATAGATTTTAGACGAAACATGTGCTTCATCTTCATTTTTAGAAAATCTTTCTATCACAATTTGATTATTGGCTTCACATACAGAAAAGAAAGCAGGATCTAATATTCGCATTTTTGCAGGATATTGTTTTGATTGCAATATATTGCCAAGTGTATCAAAAATTCTAATGACTACGGCATTGGTTGTATCACCCTCATTAAAGTCTGCGAAAACAGCAATAAAATTGTTGTTGTGTAGTTTCTTAAAACTAAATCTCCCGAGATAAATGTTTAAAGTATCAGTTGCATAAAAAGGATATATTGGTGCAGAGAGCAAAAGATTTCCCTCAATATCAAAACTTTTAAACTTAATAGTATCTCTTATACTATCTTGAATAGGAAGTTCATTCATAAGAGAATAAAATTTATTGTTTAACTTGTATCTGATTTCTGTATAATCATTCAAAAGATTAGAAGAATGAATCAAATTAAGGTCTTTGTCAAAAGCAATAACTTTATTTCCATTATAATAAGTACGATACATATACCAATAAGCATTGGTATCATTATCGTAATTACTTACAGGAATACACCGAGTATAATAATTCTCAAATTCAAAAGCCTTATATCTGTCACTTGTTATGCTATCTATGAAAGCCTGTGCGTTTGTGTTTAACTCGACACAAACGAAAAGAATAAAAATCAATCGTTTCATATCTTTATATTTTTATAAATTAAGGTTTAGTGAGCAATATAAATTGCCCACCAAACCTTAAAATGTATTAATTAAAATTAATAGCACGAGTGAAATTAGCAAGTATTGGATCCGTATGAGGTGTTGCTACCACTAAATACGCACAATACAAATAATATGACCTATTATATTGATAAGAATTCAAAAATCTGATTGCTGGTATATAATCAGCCAGAACTTTATCTGCAGGTACAGAGAAATCAGTCATTATATCTTGTAAATTTTGCAGCATTGCAGGAATAAGAATAGTCTTAATCTCTTCAGCATTAAAACTTACAATGGTTGTACTTGGCACATAGTCTGTATGGTAAGCATCCCGCTCTAATACATTAACAATAGGAGTTGATGTTGAAGGATTGCCATAATACTGTACACCTGTGTAGTAAGTAGGGAATTCATTAACAACAACTGTGGTGGTAATCGGTTTTATAGAATATCTGTAAACATTGTATTCAAAGCAATTACCGTTGTTTAGCCATTCTGTCCAATTAGAAACTACTTCTGCAGGAATGTTTATTTGACTGCATTCGTTCACTTTGTAGAAAGAAGGAAAATAGTAACGAGTATTCTCATCGCCTCCATCATAAGGTAATGGGTTAATATCCACGGCAAATGTGATAGAGGTCTCGGATATATCTTTTACGTACATATCCGATAAAGGCATAATAGTTCCTCTCATTGCAGATATTAAATCAACAACAAAATTAAAGTATCTTTCTTTTAACTCATTCCCATTTACCAAACCATTTGTTAGAGGGACTTCCATAGAGAAAGTTCTTAACACACCGTTAGCCGTTGTTGCTTCAGCATTGATTTTATCAATAACTCCATAATTTAAGTACGCTTCCATTATCAACAATGCTTCTTTAATGTTCATGTCTGACAATGTAGCAGTAGTACTATTCATTATTTCATCAAAATGTTCAATACTGCTTTCTAAATCACTCGACGACATAGTAATATCTTCATATTGAGGATATTTTCTCTCATATAAAGAATTAGCCGTCCCATTTTTAGAATAACTTCTGTTGTTGTTATTCAAGGATTCGTCTTCTTCGCTCGAGCAAGCAACGAAACCTAAACTTAATACTCCTAATAGAAGTATGCTCAAAATTCTTTTGTTCATTTTTGATATGTTTTTTGGCTACAAAAGTACTAATTTTCTTAAACTTTGCATTCGCTCCCATTTTTTTTGTAATGAAAATGCAATTTATTACACCACATTACTTTGACAGGAGTACTCCTGTCAGGCGTTCGCTATGCAGCGAACGCTCATTCTCCATTAAGGCATACCTTATTCGCAAACAACATCTGTCGGCACAGCCTTTGCTGGTATGCCAAACACACTTAAATTAGTCTTACACAGAAAGAACACTCCTTTAAGATGGATACGCCATCCAAAGAAACCTTTCCGTAGATTTGCTTTCGCGAAGCAATAATGTTTAAACCGCCGAGACATGTTTAATGGGAGCAAACTAATTATCAGTCCTGTTGTTTTGCAGAGCAGAACCGCTAAAAAAGTTAATAATTTGAACATTGTCTCCTTCATTTTGTTTATTATTTTATGGCAAAGCGTAGGAAAATAATATAACATACTCGCTCCTTTATCCTATATTGAAGCCCTATAACTTGCTTTGTCTCAAATAAAGAAAACCCACGCAACGATAATTCGTTTTGATGTTTCCTATGAGACTATATAAATATATAGCAACTGAAATGTTATAGGTTTCAATAGTTTAGAAACAATATACATTACAACTTTTGCAACGTTTTACGGCGACAAAAGTACAAATAAATTTTCAAATAATCCTAATTTGAAGATTTATTTTAGTTTTTTATTTTTTTGAAACTTGATTATAGAATCCTGAAACTTGATTATAGATTTCTATAATCAAATTATAACACGCTGGAATTTGATTATAGAATGCTGGAATTTGATTATAGATTGCTATAATTTGATTTCAGATTTACGAAAGGTATTTTGCCGGTTATAAAATAGTTATTTGTACGTATAATATGAGGATTTAATGCTTCTTTGCTACTTTCTCGGAATCCATTTGAGCCTTTGACTTGCTTTGAGTAACGATATATACGCCCAGAAAGACCAAACAAGCCGCCAAAGCCTTGTGCCAGCCAAACAAATCAATCCCTATAGCAATGGAAATGAGAGTTGTAACTATTGGCTGGAAGTAATTATACATACTTAACGTTGTTGGACGCAGACGAGCCTGCCCAATAGCAATTAAAAGATATGCAACAAAGGTTGCCATAAGCACTACGTAAAGCACTCTTGCAATTTCACTAATGTCAAGTGCTGCATAATCAACCGCTTTCACACTATCATAACAGAATGGCGTGCTTACAACGGTGGCAAACAGCAACATCCATTTCATTAACACAACAGGATGATTACGTTTTATTAAATCACGAAAAATAGAAAGATAAGAGGCATATGCCAAACAACTTAACAGACAAAACAAATTGCCATGCAACGTACTGCTTTGAGAATGAGAAGTATTGCTTGACAAAATTAAGAGCAACGCTCCGCCGCAACCTATCATTACTCCTGCAACTTTTTTAATAGTTATTGGCTCTTTGAGATAGCAGGCTGCTATTATCATAGTGATAATCGGCACAAGGGTAACGATGATTGAAGCATCTACGGGAGAGGTTGAATGTAAGCCTATTACGAAAAACATTTGGTTTAAAACTATACAAAATAATGATGCTAAAAAAAATAAATCTATATCTTTTTTTGTGGCTTTATATTCTTTGGAAATAAACATGGATGCAATCCAGAACGCCGCCGCCGCACCAACAAAACGAAAGAACGTTAAAGCCAAAGGCTGAATATGACCAATGCTTAAAACAGATTTGGTTATTGGAGTATTGCAACCGAAAATTAAATTAACGGCAAGAATAGATAAATGCCCTTTGGGTACTTCTTTCATAGATGTAATTTTTTGGCAAAAGTAGTATTTTTTTATCGGAAATTGGGCTTTTATTAAGTTTTGTTGTACTTTTGTTGACTCAAAAACATAGAAATGAAACATAGATTGTACATATTAAAATTCAAAAATAATTCATAACAAACTTATGGAAAACATTAGTTATCCGATAGTTTGGAAACATTTAATTGAAGTCAAAGCCAAAACGCCCAAAAGCACAAAACATAAAACAGAAACCGCTATAGAGGTTAATTCAAATTATGTTTAGATGTTACGGAAGAGTCATTGGTGGCGTCAAAAGGAATCATATTCGGATCGTTTTCAGGCATATATATACCCGCTTCGCTGAATTGCACGGCATCAAACCTGTCTATGCCAAAGAGAAGTATTGAATAGTTGAGATGGAAAACCGTCCATCGTTCATTTTCTTTAAGCAAAAGCCAGTCAAGAATAAAAATAAATCCGTTAAAATCTTCAACTTCCACCGATATTTCTGCATTCTTGCCTTCTATTTTTGCACAAAGCAAATTTATTCGTTTGAATTTAACATGATTTGTACCTATATCCCGTATGATTTGAGCAAAAGGCAGGAAATTTTTATGCGACAGGTTAAAAAGCAAAGTGTAATTCCCTTCATTGACAGCGTTAAGGAAACTTTTCATTGTTTTTTTTGCAGATTTCTCATCCCTTTCCTGCTCACTTATGCAGGAAATCGCCCAAACAGACAGCAGGAGTATGAAAATAAAATGCCGCAATTTCATTTTGTTTATTTATTTTAGATTAAAAAACGCAGCAAAGATATAAAAAATTATTAACATTTATATTTTTATTTGTAATACTTGGTGTAATGAAGTAGCCGTAGATGTTTTTATTATGGTATTTTTTTGTATTTTTGCCAACTAAATTTTTAACAAAACGTAAAAATATGACTTCGTTAGACCATTTACAAACTTTGGCAGTGCAATGCGTGGAGCAGGAATTGTTTTTGAATGAGCCATTATCTCTATATGAACCGGTAAATTATGGTATGCGTCAGGGTGGAAAACGGATTCGCCCCTTACTTGTCCTGTTAGCAACCGATATGTTTGGAGGAGATATTCATAAGGCGACACAGGCGGCTGTGGCAGTGGAGATTTTGCATAATTTTACTTTACTCCACGATGATATAATGGACAAATCGCCGTTTAGAAGAGGGCAACCGACCTGTTATAAGCAGTTCGGTACAAATGCAGCCATTCTTTCAGGTGATGCAATGTTTGCTATGGCAGTGCGTAAGTGCTTTGAATATGAACCGAATGTAGCATACAAATTGGCAAAGGTGCTTTCTCAAACGTCAATTGAAATATGCAAAGGACAGGCTTTGGATATGGATTTTGAGAAACAAGATAATGTTACCATAAATCAATATCTTGAAATGGTGAGACTTAAAACCTCTGTGCTACTTGGATGTTCGTTAGAGTCAGGAGCAATTATCGCCAATGTCAATGCACATCAAATTAAATTATTACGTGATTTTGGCGAACTGATAGGTATAGCTTTTCAAATACAGGACGATGTGCTGGATTGTTGGGGCTGTTTTGAATCGTTTGGAAAGGTAAAAGGCAAGGATATTATTGATAATAAAAAAACTTTCCTTTACTTAAAAGCTTTAGAAATGGCAAATGAAGAGCAGAAAAAAGAACTTTTACAAATTTTTTCTGCTAATGATATAAATCAAAACGAAAAAGTAGAGAAAGTAATTACAGTTTATGATTCGTTGAAAATAAGAGAGTTTGCTGAAAATTTCATTAAGGATTATACGGAAAAAGCGATGGAAAATCTGAAAAAAATATCTGTAAATGCTCAATCAAAAGAAAATCTTATTACTTTTGCAAATTCTTTAATGAAAAGAGAAAAATAATTTATTCAAACTATATAAAATAAGAAATTAAAATGGAAAACATAGGTAAGGAATTTAGATTATATGCTGTCAAACACAGGAATATCAACAGCATAACGCTTGACCGTTATCGCAAACAAAGTGCCTACATCAACCCTACAATCATTGAGGAACGGCAATTAAACGTTGCACAGATGGATGTTTTTTCCCGTTTGATGATGGAAAGGATTATCTTTCTTGGAACGGCGATTGATGACGATGTTGCTAACATTATTCAGGCTCAACTGCTGTTTTTGGAGAGTGTTGATGCAAAGCGTGAAATTCAAATATATCTTAACTCTCCCGGAGGTTATGTTCATGCCGGTCTTGGCATATATGACACGATGCAGTACATATCCTCTGACGTTGCAACAATATGTACTGGACTTGCTGCGTCAATGGCATCTGTTATCCTTTGTGCAGGAGAGAACGGAAAACGTTCAGCATTGGAGCATTCAAGAGTTATGATTCACCAACCGCTTGGAGGTGCTGAGGGACAGGCATCCGACATTGAGATTGCTGCACGTGAGATAATTAAAACCAAGCAGGAACTTTACAAAATCATATCCAAACATAGCGGACAAACAATAGAACGCATTGAAAAGGACTCAGACCGAGACCATTGGCTTACTTCGCAGGAGGCATTGGAATATGGAATGATTGACAGGATACTTACAAAAAAGAAATAGCAAAATGTTCACGGGTATAGTAGAAACTGTGGCGAAGGTAATGGCGATTGAGCAGGAGCAAACCAATTATCATTTTACTCTTTCAGTGCCTTTTGCCAATGAATTGAGTATTGACCAGTCTATGGCTCACGATGGTTGTTGCCTTACGATTGTTAAAGTTAACAAAGAGGCAAATACTTATGTTGTAACGGCAATGAAAGAGACTATGGATAAGACAAATCTCAGCACGTGGAAGGTAGGCACGGAGGTAAATGTGGAACGGAGTATGAAAATGGGCGGACGGCTTGACGGACACATCGTTCAGGGACACGTTGATACGACTGCGATTTGTGAAAAAATAATTGATGAAGGCGGTTCGTGGCGTTATTTTTTCAAATTTAAGGAAAGCAATCAACTCACAGTGCCTAAGGGTTCTATCTCCGTTAATGGGGTGAGTTTAACAGTAGTTGATAGCGGTAAGAATACGTTTTCCGTGTCCATAATCCCATATACGCAACAGGTTACCAACTTTCATAATTTTGTAATTGGGAGCGAGGTAAATATAGAATTTGATGTGCTTGGTAAGTACGTGCAACGGCTTATGGAAGAGTACTTTCGCAGTGCTGAAACTGGCAATGCCACTCCACAAATAAATTATTAAAATTTTGTATATAATAAACAAAAGCCCGATAATGTAATGTAGTCGGGCTTTATTTGTGTTTATTGACTAATTCTGTACAGTTATTATAGCAAATTATTGATTAGCACTTATTTCAGCAAGATTTGTATTGATCATTTCGGTTAAGGCACGCATGATTTCGGCATTGTTGAGACTCATTCCGTCCAATGCTTCTCTGATTTCCGCAGTATCAAAAACATATTCACCATAATCGGTAACGTATCTGTAAATGAACCTTATCGTTTCATTCATTGCAGCCGTCATCACAACAGCCCCAGCCAAATCTCCAAGAGGTGGGCGATCAATACTATTATGTTCAAACCAGAATGTAAGTTGTGTTCCTTTCCCTTCCGTACTTTGCAGGTCAAATCCGCCATTACATCTCTCCGCATTCATTTTTACGAGAGGCAAACCTAAACCTACTTTTCTCGTTGTACGTGATGTGACATAAGGGTCGGTAACCTTAGCAAGCATTTCCTCACTCATACCGCAACCATCGTCAATTATCTCAAAGCGAAATACATTGTTTTTTATGCTGTCAGTAACATTGAGAATTACTTGTGTAGAACCTGCAACGGTAGAATTTGCAAGTAAATCCAATACATGTAATGATAAATCCTTCATTACTTTTTATCTATTCGCATTTTGTAGAAAGAACGCCACACAAACACCACAGCAACAAGGAAAAAGGCTATTCCAAAATACGGAGCAATGCTTTTGAAATTCTCACTTATTGCAATTTCCATTGCCAATAATCCAAACAAAGTAGTGAATTTGATTATTGGATTAAGGGCTACCGATGACGTATCCTTAAAAGGGTCTCCAACCGTATCTCCAACAACAGCCGCATCGTGCAAAGGTGTTCCTTTCGCCTGCATATCAACTTCTACTACCTTCTTTGCATTATCCCAACTTCCCCCTGCATTAGCCATAAAGACCGCCTGAAATAACCCGAACAGAGCAATGGAAATAAGATAACTTATGAATAGAGATACCGCTTCATTACCACCAATTCCCGCAGGAGAAGATAAACATGCAATACCCAGAGCAAAGAAAAAGATTGCTATAAAGATATTAAACATTCCTTTTTGTGCATACTGCGTACATATCTTAACAACTTCAACCGATTTACTTTCATCTGCTTTCTTTGGAGCGTCAGGGTCAAGGTTTATATGTTTCTTTATGTACTCTACGGCACGATAAGCACCCGTTGTAACGGCTTGTGTAGATGCCCCTGTGAACCAATAGACCACCGCACCGCCAAGTAAAAATCCAAGAATGGTATAAGGATTTAATATGTTCAAAATTTCTGATGGTTCTATGCCCAATGTGTTTTTCAACATCAAAATTAGCGAAAATATCATAGTAGTTGCTCCAACTACGGCAGTACCTATGAGTACCGGCTTTGCGGTTGCCTTAAACGTATTCCCCGCTCCGTCATTGGCTTCAAGATAATACTTTGATTTTTCCCAATCAGGTTTAAATCCGAAGTCTTTTTCTATTTCTTCATCAATGTTTTCAACGTCCTCAATCAACGATAACTCATACACACTTTGAGCATTGTCCGTTACGGGACCATAAGAATCCACCGCAATAGTAACCGGACCCATTCCAAGCATACCAAACGCCACCAAACCAAAGGCAAAGATTGACGGATAGACCATTATACCGACCAATGCACCACTTTGAGTATAAGCAAAGAACATTAAGAGAACAAAAACCAAACCTGTCCAGAACGCAGAGAAGTTTCCAGATACAAAACCCGAAAGAATGTTCAACGAAGCCCCACCTTCCTGAGATGCTTTTACTACTTCATTCACGTGAGCCGACTTTGGAGAGGTGAAAATCTTCGTTATCTCAGGTATAACTGCTGCTCCAAGCGTTCCGCACGAAATAATAAGGGACAGAATCCACCAAAGAGAAGTATTACCGCTTAAATCACCAATCAGCAGGTAAGAAGTAACAAACGTAGATGCAATAGAAAGAATAGAGGTTATCCATACAAGAGACGTAAGCGGTGCTTCAAAGTCCAAATTGTCTGCTTTGCCGTAACGAACCTTTGATATGAATTTGTTAATCCAAAAACTGACAATAGAAGTTACCACTCCAAGAATACGCATTGTAAATATCCATACAAGCAGTTCTCGTTGTATTTCCACATTAGGAATAGCCAGTAGGATAAAACTTACCAAAGCCACACCCGTAACGCCGTAAGTTTCAAATCCATCAGCCGTTGGTCCTACCGAATCGCCGGCATTGTCGCCCGTACAGTCGGCAATAACGCCCGGATTACGCGGATCGTCTTCGCCGATTTTGAATACAACTTTCATTAAATCGGAACCAATATCGGCAATCTTTGTAAAGATACCGCCCGCTATTCGTAACGCCGAAGCACCAAGGCTTTCACCGATAGCAAAACCTATAAAGCACGCTCCCGAAAGGTGAGTCGGCATCAGCAAAAGTATGACTAACATCAGGAAAAGTTCAACACAAATCAACACAACGCCAATACTCATACCTGCATCCAAAGGAATGTTGAGCAGTTTCAGCGGTTGGCGGCGAAGAGATGCGAAAGCCATACGCGAATTCGCCAGAGTATTCATCCTGATGCCGTATTGGGCTACCGCATAAGAGCCACATATCCCGACAACAGTCCAGAATAATATAAGTAAAACACCACCTAATCCAAAGGTCTCGCCGTTTTCGCCTTCTGTAAGAAAGCCAAAATAACCCGCAACCGCCACTCCAATAAACAGAAAGAGGATTGCAAGAAAGCGACCCTGCTGTTTAAGATACGTGGAACAGGTTTTGTAAATCACCTTTGCTATGTCAAGCATTGACTGATGGGCAGGTAATTTCCTCACGTTCAAGAAGTGATACAGCCCGAAAACCAATCCAAGCAATGCAATTAAAAATCCCCAGTGGAGAATGCCGAATTCGTGAATTGATTGCGGCACTTTCAAATTTGCCTCGCTTGCCATCGTTAAGGTAGGACTGCAAAAGGCAAATAATAATGTTGTTTTACGTTTCATTTTTTCAAAGATTAAATTCGAAAATTATTTTATTACAGCCTGCAAAAGTAATAAAAAAATATAATATAATTGCATTTTAGTTTTCATCAATGACGTTTTAGAGTATTGAAACGGATTTTGAATATATTTTGATACACATAAAAATCAATTAGAATCAAAGAATATTCATCTAAAACTTGCCTTCATTCATCTATAATCAAATTCTAACGTTCCGGAATCAAATTACAGAAATCTATAATCAAGTTTCAGGATTCTATAATCAAATTCTAGCGTTCTATAATCAAGTTTCAGGATTCTGAAATCAAATTACAGAAATCTATAATCAAATTACAGAATTCTATAATCAAATTATAATTTGCCGGAATTTGATTTGAGTACGCCGAACTAAAGGAGTAGGAAAACAAAAACCGCTTCAGTTTTATACTAAAGCGGAAAAAAAATATAAAAAAAATTAAATTTTTACTTTGTAAAGAGTTGTTGTAACAAATTGAGAAGTTCGTTTCCTCTTACGTTACGTGCAACAATCATTCCTTCGCTGTCAATGATTACATTCTGAGGAAGAGAGTCCAATTTGTAAAGTTTAACTACGGCAGTGTTCCATCTGTTTAAGTCAGAGACGTTTTCCCATTTGCGAGCCTGCTCATTGATACCCTTTAACCACGCTTCCCTGTTTGCATCCAAAGATACGCTGATTATATCCAAGCCTTTGCTTTTGTAATTGCGGTAAGCAGTTGCCAGAGTCTTTGCTTCCACCGCACAGACAGATACATCAGAAGCCCAAAAATCCAATATGACATAGCGTTTGCCCTTCACAAAGTCGGAAAGTCTTATGTCATTGCCCTTAACGTTAGCAAGGGAAAAATCTGGGGCTTTTTCACCGATGGTTTCCGTTGATTTTTCGTTAATGATATGGTCTTGCAACAATTTGTATTGATACATTGTCTTCGCCTCTCCGTCAAGTTTCGCAACCAAAGCCTGTAAGTCTGCGATATTAAGGTATGGTGCGAGGTAACTGCTTATGATTAGCGGTGCATAAACGCTGGTCGGATTGGTTAAAACCTCATTCATCAGGCACTGCATAGGATTTTTGTCTGCGTTACAGCGGTTTGCAATCTGCGAAAAGGCATCATTGGATTTTGAACCGTTGATTTTAATATGTTCCAATTTGGTTTTGTCGCCTTGAATGTTTATTTTGCTGTTTTCCAAAAAGAACGAAAACTCACCGTTCTTTGAAGGTAACACGATATTAGCCATACATACCTTATCCACAACACCATTAAATATAAATTTTCCATGATTTACATCTGTCGTAACGACTTTTTTCTGCCCTCCTTCAAGCAAAAGTTCCATCTTAACAATGCCTTCCTTAACTCCTTCTATCGTTCCTTCAATATGATAGCCCTGTTCGGCAGTCAGTTCTGCGAGTTTATTCATCAGTTCTTCGCCTCTGAGGTTGCGAGCAATGATTATACCTTTTTCATCAAGCAAAACGTTTGACGGAATGGAGTTTATCATATATAATTGTGCCACTTCACTCTGCCAGAACTTCAAATCCGAAACCTGTTCCCAAACAAGATGGTCATCGGATATGGCTTTCTCCCACGCTGCTTTGTCTTTGTCAAGCGAAACGCCCAATATGCCGAAACCAAATGAGTTATAACGCTCGTAAGTTGCCACAACGTTTGGATTTTCCATCCTGCAAGGCTTGCACCACGAAGCCCAAAAGTCAATTAAAAGATATTTCTTTCCTCGCAAACAGTCATAGAGCGTAATACGTTGTCCTTTCGGGTTATTCAATGCAAAATCAGGTGCTTTCTGTCCAATTTCAACTCGCTTCAAAGCCTCAACCCGCTTCTGCAAATGAATATAGAAATAGGTTTCTCTTGCATTTCGCTGCAATGTATTGAGTGTTCGGTTCAATTCATTGTAATCCCACTGATACGAAAGATAGGAAGCAATTAAATCCGGGCTAAAAATATCATCGGGATTGTTCAAAACCCACTTTTCAAGTCGTTCAAGATGAACATTATAATCTTCATTCTCTTTGGCAGAAGTTAATTCGTACCATTTATCCGTAAGTTTTGAGCCTTTGAATTTTGACTTTGCAAGACTGGAAGGGTCTATCATAAGGCTATATGTAGCATTCTCAATGTAAATACGGTAATTGCGTTTACCGTTTATTGTTAAGAGTGCGGGGATAGGCTCTTTCACTTCTCCACGAAAAGAAAACTGACCCTTCTCATCAATAACCGTACTGTCAAGACGCTCGTTGCCATCCTTGAAATAAAGTCTCAAAGTAGCCGAACCGCCACTCACATCCTTCACCTGAGCATTTATCACATACCCTTGTGCAAATCCTGCCATTGAAATAAGGCAGGCAATCATCATTACTGCTAATCGTTTCATTATCTGTTTATTTTAATACTTCATTATTCTGTCCAATTCTCGTTTTGTGTCTTTTTGTTTTATGCTTTCCCGCTTATCGTAAGCGTGTTTGCCTTTTGCGAGGGCTATTTCCAACTTTGCAAATCCCCTGTTGTCTATAAAAAGTAACGTAGGGACGATTGTAAAGCCGCGTTCGTTACTTTTGCTCTTAAGTTTTCTCAATTCATTTCTGTTAAGCAACAATTTGCGATTGCGTTTCACCTCATGATTGTAATAAGAACCGAATCTATACTCAGAAATGTGCATTTGCTCAACCCATAATTCATCATTACTGAAGAGACAGTAAGCATCGGAAAGGTTAGCCTTGCCTTCACGGATTGCTTTTATTTCCGTACCGCGAAGAACCAGCCCCGCAGTGAAGGTTTGTACTAAAAAGTATTCGTACGATGCCTTTTTATTCTTAATTTCTATGATATGATTGTTATCTTTCACGGGTGCAAAAGTACAAAAAATTATTTACATACCACAAAACAGCACAAAAATTACCTCCTTTTCAGTATTTGCATAAAGAAAAGGAAGCAAAATTGTGTTGTAACGCCGAACGAATACTATTTTGCAGGCTCTTGATTCGGCGAACCGTGAATTACAATAGCCGCTTTATCCACTTCAATGCGTACATCGTTAGCAAACTCAACCACAACGGTCGTTTCCTTTACTTCACACACTTTTCCGTGTAATCCGCCTACCGTTCTAATCTTCTGTCCTTTTTGAAGACTGTCTCTAAATGCTTTTTCTTCTTTTTGACGTTTGCGTTGCGGACGAATCATAAAAAAGTAGAACACTACAATGATAACTGCGAACATAAGGACAGTTGATATTCCCTTATCTTGTCCGCCTTGTCCTCCAAGCGATAGCAATAAAAATGTTAAATTCATTTTGTTGTTGTTGTTTTAGGTTATTATTTTATTTAATTATTTTCTTAATGTACATCAGCAAAGATATGTAATTTTGTTATGGAAGGCTCTGTGTTTGAAACCACAATTACTTCCTTTGTTATTCTTTTGCCGGAATAGCCTTTGGAATCATAGGTTACGCTTATCATACCTTCGTTTCCCGGTGCTATGGGGTCTTTTGGATAATCCGCAACGGTACAGCCGCAGGACGTAGTTACTTCGCTGATAACCAAGTCGTACTTTCCTGTGTTCTTAAACTTAAAACTGCCCGTTACAACTTCGCCATTGTTCAAATCTTTGAAGTCTATGGCATCACGTTCGAACTTTATGGCAGCAGAATTTTCCACAATAGAAGCACTGACGGCGGATTTGTCGTCCTTTTTGCAGGATACGGCAACCAGCAATACCATAAAAATCACATAAATTATTCTTTTCATATCTCCATATTTATTTTTAGTGTACCCATCCACTCTGAGCCTTCGTTCTTATCCTTTAAGCCCCTACCCTCTTTTTGTATTAAACCCTGCGAACGTAAATCTATTATCAGCCTGTCCAGCATCCCATTAACAAAAACGCTGCTTCGGTCGGTTGAAAACTCCTTTGCAAGTTCTATATACTCATTTAGCGTTACTCTTATGGGAATTGTAGGTGAGAAAACCAACTCCGCCATCCCCATTTTCAACAAAAGAGTATCTATAAACGCAAGTCGGTTCAAATCCCAATGCTCAAGACGGGTCTCAATCATTGTTTCGTATTTGTCATACATCGCAATGGTGTTACGGAACAGGCATTCAACAAATTCCTTATCCGATTGCAATTCCTCCTCATCCTTAACGAACGGACGCAAAAGAGGTTTGGTTTCATCGTCTTCTTCTTTAAATTTTCGCAGAAAGGCGAGAAAAATATCTACAACGTACCAATAATCCGACTCCCATTCGGTATGCTTTTCATAGAAAACCTCCTGCAACTGCCTGTTTCCCATTATATGTTCCTCAAACACCTTACAAATGAACCTCTTATCCGCATTGTAATTTGTCTCTTCCGCTTCCATATACTCGTGATAACGTTCCGTTTGCTTAATATCTGCCATGATATTTTTGAAGAGAAGATCCGAATCGTGCCAATTAACTTTAAATTTTTTGATAGCCTGTTTCAGTTCCGTATTAGCGGCTAACTGAGCAATGAAAGCATTATTCACAAATCGCATATTCGGATTTAAATCCCTCTTTGTCGGATAAAATTTATCCTTTGACTCTTGTAACAGGTTCTCTTCCATATCCCGCAGTTCCAATATGATAGAGAAAAAATACACTTCAAGCGGATAGAGATTGTTTATCTCGGTAAAAAGTCTCCGTTCCGCACGTTCAATATCCTGAGACCCCGAAAGAAAATAACCATACAGGGTTTGAAGTATTTTTGCTCTTAAATAATGACGATTTATCATTGATGCTATAAAAATTTGAGGAGGCAAAAGTAATACTTTTTTTTGAATTACAGCCCTTGGTCGGTGATTTTATTTTCTCAGGGCGGGGTTACAACTCTGTCATACAGCGTTTGGGAGACACCTAAACCTGCTTATAAAACACTCTTTTTGAGTTCTAAAACATCCTTGTCGCTCTTTAGAAAACTCCAAACGAGATTCCGATTTGACGAAACCTAGGTTTCAGAAAAATGAAACCTAGGTTCCAAAAAAATGAAACCTAGGTTTCGTGAAATTGAAACCTAGGTTCCAAAAAAATGAAACCTAGGTTTCGTGAAATTGAAACCTAGGTTCCAAAAAAATAAAACCTAGGTTTCGTGAAATTGAAACCTAGGTTCCAAAAAAATGAAACCTAGGTTTCGTGAAATTGAAACCTAGGTTCCAAAAAATTAAAACCTAGGTTTCGTCAAATTGAAACCTAGGTTCCAAAAAAATAAAACGGGCTTTCGTTAAAATGAAACGGCGTATGCCCAAACGGATATTTCTTTGGCACGGGTGCCGAAACAGCAACTATAATTTCGTAATTGGGAAAAAAGTATTACTTTTGCCCGCTTAATTTTTGATACTAACAAAATATAATTTAATATGACACGGTTTTTCCTGTTTTTATATGTTTTTTTCTCTTCTCACAGGAAGATTTTGCTAACTTTGTTTGCTGTTTTGATTACGGCGTTTGTGTTTTCACTCCTGCAACTCAATTACAGAGAGGACATAAGCGATTTTCTGCCGGAAAGCAACTCAAACAGGGAAATCACCGAAGCCTATCAGCAAATAAGCAACTCAAATAGGCTCATAATATATTTTGCTGCCACCGACACCATTAATAATAAGGAACAAATAATGGAGGCTATTGATGAGTTTGTATTGAAGTTGCAGCAGGCAGATACAAGCCACCTCATAAACGAAATCATTTCACAGGTAGATGAAAGTAACTTCTATGATATTGTAACCTTTATTCAGGATAACATACCTTACTTCCTGACGGATAAAGACTACATTCGTTTGGATTCAATACTGAAATCCATTGACGTAGAAGCCAAATTAAAAAACGATAAAAAAATACTGATGTTGCCTTCGGGTGATATGGTGCAACAAACACTTCTTTCCGACCCTCTGCAACTCTTTTCTCCCGTTTTACAACAGTTACGGAATTTCCGCACTAATGATAATACGGAAACAGAAGAAGGATATATGTTCTCCAAAAACGGACAAAAAGGTATGGTTATCCTCAATACGCCTTTTGGAATGAGCGAAACGGACAAAAATACTCAGATTTTGTCCCTCATAAACGCAGCAATAGACAGTACAAAAGCAAATGATGTAAAAATAACATGCTTTGGCGCCCCTGCCATTGCAGTGGGTAATGCGGAGAGAATAAAAACAGACTCTCTTATAGCCATATCCGTAGCCGCCATATTGATACTTTGCCTTTTGATTTATTTCTTTCGCAGTGCAGGAAACCTTTTACTGATATTTGTTTCCGTTGCTTTCGGCTGGCTTTTTGCACTTGGCATAATGGCTTTGTTCAATGACAGCATTTCAATCATAGCAATAGGCATCAGTTCCATCTTTATAGGCATAGCCATCAATTATCCGCTGCATTTCATTGACCATCTGCAACACCAAAGCAACAGAAAACAAGCCTTAAAAGAAATTATACCCCCATTGCTGATAGGAAACATAACAACGGTTGGGGCTTTTGTAAGCCTTGTGTTTGTGAATGCCGATGCAATGAAGGATATGGGTATGTTCGGTTCATTGCTTTTGGTGGGTACTATTTTATTTGTGCTTATCTTTTTGCCGCATTGCGTTAAGACGGAGAAGATTCGCAATCATAGCCGCAAATCCGCATTCTCTCTTGTATCCAATTATGAACCCGAAAGAAAGAAATATATAGTTATCCCTTTAATTCTGCTTACTTTTGTCCTGTTTTATTTCAGTCAATTCACGTCCTTTGAATCGGATATGAACAAAATAAACTATATGACAAAGCAACAGCAGGAGGATATGAAGGAAGTAGTTAGCAATGTGAATAAAGAAGGTTACGAAACTATATACCTGATTTCCGAAGGGAAGCATTTGGATGACGCAATAAAAACTTATGAAAATACAAAGCCACTTTTGGATTCCTTAACGCAAAAAGGCTTAATTGAAAGCATATCAGGGACAGGTAACTTCCTTGTTTCGCAGGACGAACAGCAAAAAAGAATAAACCGTTGGAATGATTTCCGCCGTCAATATGGTGAATCGCTTAAACAGAACATTAAATCCGCTGCACAAAAAACAGGTTTCAAACCCGATGCCTTTGATTCGTTTAATCAGTTGCTTGATAAGGATTTTACAGTTCAGGACAGCACGTTTTTTATGCCGGCATTTGCTCTTTTGGCTCAATCTTACATCATCACGGAAGACTCAAATATCAAACTGATAACCCTTCTCCAATGTCCAAAAGACCAAACCGAAGCCCTGTCGCAAAGCCTCGCCGCCGCAATGCAAAACAACAGCAACATCTTTTTCTTTGATTCTCGCAACATAGCGGCACGTATGGTTGATGCTCTCTCAAATGACTTCAATATTGTGCTGTATATATGCGGTATTGTGGTATTTCTGTTTTTGGCTTTGTCCTTCGGACGCTTGGAAATAAGCCTTATGGCGTTTCTACCTTTGACTTTGGGCTGGGTTTGGATACTTGGAATAATGCACATTACCGATATGAGTTTCAACATCGTTAATGTAATTCTTGCTTCCTTCATTTTCGGGCAAGGCGATGACTATACCATATTCATAACCGACGGTTTGATTTACGAATATACCTATAAGAAAAAGATGCTTGCCGCTCACAAGAAAAGCATACTGCTTTCCGCTCTGATAATGTTTGCAGGCATAGGAGTTCTTATCTTTGCACAGCACCCCGCAATGAAGTCTCTGGCTCAGGTAACCATAATCGGTATGTGCAGTGTGGTACTTATGGCTTACATTGTGCCGCCTCTGATTTATAAATGGCTCACAACCAAAGACGGACAACCAAGACAAACTCCCATAACGCTGTGGAAACTGTTCAAAACGGTGTTTGCATTCTGCGGATTCGTAATCGGGTCGTTCATAATGACCGTTACAGGCTTCGCCATCCTGACAATAGGCGGCAAAAATCAAAGAAACAGATTCACATATCACCGAATCCTTTACCGCGTACTCAAATTTCTTGCCCGCATAATGCCGCAAGTGCCGTTCAAAGTGCTGAATCCGTTCAACGAAAACTTTGAAAAACCTTCGGTGATTGTTTGTAATCATCAATCGCATCTTGATTTGCTTTATGTCTTATCCCTTTCTCCCAAAATTATTGTCCTCACTAATCGCTGGGTATGGAAGAATCCGTTTTACGGACAAATAATTCGTTACGCTCAATTCCTGCCTGTAGCCGATGGAATAGAGCAACATTACGGCAGAATAAAGAACCTGATTGACAATGGCTACTCCATACTCATCTTCCCCGAAGGAACACGCAGCGATGACTGCTCCATAAAACGCTTTCACAAAGGAGCGTTCCACCTTGCCGAACGTTTTGGACTTGAGATACTTCCTTTGATTTTGCACGGAAGCGGTAACGTACTTAACAAACGAGAGTTCCTGCTCACCAAAGGCAGTGTTACCATATCCATATCGCAAAGGACAAATTGCTTTGACCATAAGGCTTTAAGGCAATTCTACAAAGAGGCTTACGAAACACTCTCTCACGAGTGCGAAACGCTGCAATACCTTATGCCAAAGGTCTTTAACAGATACATTTACAAGGGATACGCCATTGAAAAGCGGGTTTGTACTTCGTTTCGCTTCATAAAAAATCACCAAATCCTTTTTGAAAACCTGCCTGACAAAGGAGAAATGTGCATAATGAACAGCGGCACAGGTGAAATACCGTTTCTTATCGCTATGAAGCAGAAGCATTTACATATAACAGCCGTTGAACCCAATGAAGATTTGATTGACATCGCCCGCAACTGCTCTTTCATTCCGTCAAACCTCACTTACGTTACAGCCATTGACCGCAAGGATTATGATATTACGATTGATTTGAAGGATTTAATTGCGTAAAATTTTATTTTCATAAGGCTTTGTTTTCATATATTTAGCATTCGCTTTTTTGAAATCAAATTCTAGCGTGCTATAATCAAATTATAGAACGCTAGAATCAAATTATAGAATGCTATAATCAAATTACAGAATGCTATAATCAAATTATAATTTTTCGAGGAGGCTTTTTGACTTTATGAAATGAAATCATACCGCTATCAAGTAAAATTTTGAGAGGGTTTTAGTTCGTTTTTGGATTTTTTTATACTTTTGCCGCTGTTTTTAACGCCTTAATATAATATGGATATTCACGTTGAGAAATTCGGTGGTGCGTCTGTAAATTCTGCTTCTGCCGTAAGGAATGTGGTGAAATTGCTAAAAGCAACTCCCAAATGTCGTGCTGTGGTCGTAAGTGCTATGGGCAAAACAACGAATGCTTTGGAGCGTTTGGCGAAACATAGTTTTGAAACAGGCAAACTTGATGAGGATACATTGAAAGAAGTACAAACGTATCATTTTCAAGTTATTAACGAACTCTTTGGAGATCGGGCTGAAGCAATACGGGAAAAAGTGAATGCTCTTTTGAAGGAAATGAAAAACATAATAATATCCTGTGAAACCGATTCTTATGATAAATTTTATGATGCCGTGGTTTCTTTCGGTGAAATCCTTTCTACCGCCGTTATTACGGAGTATTTGAAAGCGGAATCGGTAGAACATCAACTTGTTATGGCATTTGATATAATTAAAACAGACGCTTGTCATCGTTCTGCGAACGTTCTGTGGGAGCAGACACAAAAAGCAATAGATGAAAACGTTGTTCCGTACTTACGGAACGAGTATATGGTTATAACACAAGGCTTTATCGGTGGCGTATATCAGCAATCCGTACGTACGACGCTTGGTCGTGAAGGCTCGGATTACACGGCGGCTATCCTGTCGTATTGTTTGCGGGCAACGGATTGCACTATCTGGAAGGACGTAGATGGTTTGCGTAACGCTGATCCGAAGATTGTGGAAAGGACATCAAAAATTGAACAATTACCTTATGCAGAGGCTATTGAGTTATCTTATTACGGAGCAACCATAATTCATCCCAAGACCTTAAAACCATTGGAAAACGGAGATATTCCTTTGTATGTGAAGTCTTTTCTTGAGCCTCAACTTCCCGGAAGTAAGATATGCCGATGTGAAACGATAAAACCATACGTTACTTCTTTCATTTTCAAGGATAATCAGGCGTTATTGTCCATTCTTTCCAAAGATTTGTCGTTTATTGCTGAGGAAAATTTGAGCGGAATCTTTGCTGTACTTGCCCGTAACAAGGTAAAAGTGAATTTAATGCAGAATTCGGCACTCAGTTTTTCCATTTGCTTTGACGATAACGGAGAATTGCCACAACTTGTTGAAGAATTACAGCCTTATTACAGGGTTTTGTATAATCTAAATTTACGTCTGGTAACTTTAAGGCATTATTCGCAGGATGATATTGACGAAATAGTGCGACAATCCGTAATAATTATGGAACAGAGAAGCAGAACAACCGCACAGTTTCTAATAAAAAAATAGTAAAATGTGTCAAAATTAGCAGAAAAATCAAAAAAAAGTTTTATGTTTGCAAATTCAAATCTGCCATTTTTGGCAAGAAATTTGATTATAAAACTAAACTGAAAGCCTTAAATGGCTTAATATTTTAACAAATTAAAAATATATGGACAACTTAACAAACACTCCGCAGGAGGAAGTAAAACAAAGCAATGTTGAAACAAACAACATTGAAAATGAAATCAAAACAACTGATAATACATCAAACATTTTGGATGTTGCAGTTGAGGAAGAGGTACACGAAGAGGAAAATACCGATGCCCTAATAAGAAAGTATTCACAGATGACCGCCGAAGACTTGTTACAGGAGTTGAAGATGCTTTACGAAGCCAGCAATTTTGAACTGTTAAAAGCCAAAGCTGCACTAATACGTAACGCTTTCATTTCGGCAATATCGCAGGAGAAAAAACAGGATGTTGAAGCCTCCGCTGCGGAAGGTGAAGAGAATACCGATTCTAACAAAAAAGAGAGTAGCATAGAGAAGGAATTTCACGCTCTTTATTCCGCTTACAAGGACAAAAGGCAGAAATATCTTGACGAACAGGAAAAAGTGAAGCAGGATAATCTTAATAAAAAGCAGGCAATTTTAGAAGATTTGCGACAGTTACTTGATTCAAATGGAGCCTTAAAAGAGATATATGATGAGTTTAACGCCATACAGGAGAAATGGAAAGCCATAGGACAAGTACCGAGAACGGATGTTAATGCTTTGTGGGAAAATTATCATTTCCTTATAGAGAAGTTTTATGACAAGGTTAAGATAAGTAAGGAACTACGAGACCTTGATATGAAAAAAAATCTTGAGATTAAAATTGAACTTTGTGAGAAGGTAGAAGCCCTGATGCTTGAAACATCTATCAATAAATCATTTAGTGCATTACAGGAATATCATCAGCAATGGAAGGAAACAGGTCCCGTGCCGAGCGATAAGCATGATGAGATTTGGGAACGGTTTAAGACTGCTTCCGAACAAATAAACGAACGCCGCAAAGAGTATTATGAGCAAAAACTTGCTGCAATGGAACTTAATGCAAAAGCAAAAGAGGCTCTGTGTGAAAAGATTGAGGGAGAGATATTGACAAAAGAAAATAAACTTGTTAAGGATTGGCTTGACAGAACGGAAGAGGTAAATGAACTGTTAAAGGTTTGGCGTTCCATTGGTGCGGTTGCAAAGAAGGATTATGATGCTTTGTGGGAGCGTTTTAACAATTCAATGAAACTGTTTTTTGCACGTAAGAAAGAGTTCTTTGCAAAACAGAAAGAGGAAGAAATAAAACATTACAATGAAAAACTGGAAATATGTGTCAAAGCCGAAGCAATAGCGTTACGAAACGATTGGAAAAAAGCCACAAACGAACTGCTTGAACTGCAAAAACAATGGAAAGAAATCGGCTACATACAAAAGGAAAGAGCAGAAAAACTTTGGCAACGTTTTCGTGCAGCATGCGACAGATTTTTTGCAAAGAAACAGGAATACTTTGCTCAATATCATATCTCGGAAGAGGAAAACATTGCCAAGAAAAAAGCAATTATTGAAGAGGTAAATAATTATGTTTTCACCGAAGATAAAACTACCAATCTTAATGCAATAAAAGAATTTCAACGGCGCTGGTCTGAAGTTGGTTTTATTTCAACTGCCATTAGGGAAGACTTATGGCAGGAGTTCAAAAAGGCAATAAACTCTCATTTTGAGAAACTTAAAAATGCTATTAACGAATTTGAATTGAATAGTTTCAAAGATAGGGTTGATGCAAATGAAGGAAGCAATTTTTCAAAGGAAAGAAGCGATTTACAGAGACAAATTCAAAAGTTGCAATACGACTTAAAGACATCGGAAAACAACATTGGATTTCTTGCAAAATCAAAATCTGCCGACATCTTACGAGCAGAATATGAAAAGAAAATAGATAAAATCCGTCAGGAAATAACTCTTTTACAAGCCAAATTGCAGGTTTTGGACAGTAAAATCCCTTCCGGCACAGATAATAAGACAAAACAAAATAACAAATAAATAATATCATTATGACAAAATCAATTATTCTAACATCAGTTGACTGGATTAAAGTTGTTGAAAACTATATCCCTATGATTACGAGTGCGATTGTGAAAATTGCCGTTGCACTTCTCATTATTTTTGTGGGCTTAAAAATCATTAAAATCCTCTGCAAAGGCATCACAAAAGCATTTGAAAAACGCAATGTTGATATTTCGTTGCGTCCTTTTATTATTTCATTGGTTTCCATCGGCTTAAAAATACTGCTGTTTCTCAGTGTCGTTGGTTACTTGGGAATAGAGACTTCGGCGTTTGTTGGTTTGCTTGCTTCTATCGGCATTGCTATCGGTATGGCTTTTTCAGGTACGTTGCAGAATGTTGCAGGCGGTGTTGTCTTATTGATTTTGAGACCGTTTAAGGTGGGCGATTACATTGCCGCAGGCGGATTTGAAGGCACGGTAACGAAGATAATGATTTTCAATACCTACATTCTCACCGGCGATAACAAACAGATAATCATTCCAAACGGCACTTTGGCAACGGGGAACATCACTAACTATTCCGCAATGGAAACAAGACGTATTGATATTAACATTAGGCTTGCTCATGGTGTCAATATCAATGAATTAAGTCCAAAATTGATTGCCATTTGTAAAGAAGACAGTCGCATACTTGCAACTCCTGCTCCGATGGTTATCGGTTCTATTACAGACCTTTCGGTAACTCTTGACGTTAGATTTTGGGTTAAAACCGGCGATTACTGGGATGTGTTGCAGGCTTTGAACGAAAATATTTACAACTACTTGGTTAGCAATAACATTTCCTTACCTAATCCAACTATAAACGTAAAAAATTAACCCTCTTTTGAGGATAAAATTTCTTAATATCCGATTTTGAATTCATGGACTTTTAGTTCGGCGTAGCCAAATCAAATTACAGAATTCTATAATCAAATTCTAGCGTTCTATAATCAAATTACAGAATTCTATAATCAAGTTTCAGGATTCTGTAATTTGATTATAATTTTCTAAAGTCAAGAAATAAATTTCTAAGTCTTGACTTTAATTTTCCGTAATCAAGTTTCGAGATTCTATAATCAAATTACAAAAACCTATAACAAAATTACAGATTATTGTAATAAAATTTCCATAATTATATAATCAAATTATAAATTATTGCAACAAAATTATAAATTATTACAACCAAATTACATAATCATATAATAAAATTACGGCGTTCCATAAACAAATTTTAGAAAACGGAAATCAAACTTTATGAAAAGATTTTGGTGTTTTGAGAAATTGTTGTACCTTTGCAGCCAATTTTAAGCGTAAAAAATACACACTATGATAAAGATAACATTACCCGATAATTCGGTTAAGGAATTTGAAAGCCCTGTTAATGCGTTAGATATAGCAAAAAGTATCAGTGAAGGGCTAGCTCGAGTTTGCCTTGCGGCGGATGTGAATGGCGAAACGTGGGATTTGAACCGTAAAATCAACAAAGACAGCAACGTAAAACTCTATACGTGGAATGACGATGAGGGAAAACATACATTCTGGCATTCTTCCGCTCACTTGATGGCTGCAGCGGTGCAGGCGTTGTATCCTAATGCAAAATTCGGTATTGGTCCTGCGATTGAGAACGGCTTTTACTACGATATAGACTTTGGAGATAAGGTGCTGACAACTGAGGATTTCCCTGCCATAGAAGCAAAAATGCAGGAGATAGTGAAGTCAGGTACAGCCATAATAAGAAAAGAGGTCAGTAAGGCAGAGGCTTTGGATTATTTTACAAAGCGTGGCGAAATTTATAAGGTGGAACTGATAAATGAACTTGAAGATGGTACTATTACTTTTTACGAATCGGGGGATTTTATTGACCTTTGCCGCGGTCCGCATTTGATTGACTTCTCGCCGATTAAGGCTGTGAAAATTCTTTCCCTTGCAGGAGCATACTGGAGAGGCGATGAGAAACGCAAACAATTAACAAGGCTTTACGCAATCACCTTTCCAAAGCAGAAAGATTTGACAGAATACCTTGCGTTGCTGGAAGAAGCAAAGAAAAGAGACCATCGCAAAATAGGAAAAGAACTTGAACTCTTTACCTTTTCGCAAACCGTTGGACAGGGATTGCCGTTATGGTTGCCCAAAGGAGCAGAATTGCGTGCCAGATTGGAGAATTTCCTTCGTAAAGTGCAGCGTGAATATGGTTATGAGCAGGTTATAACGCCTCATATCGGCAATGTGGATTTGTATAAGACGTCAGGGCATTATCAGAAATACGGTCAGGATTCATTTAGAACAATAACCACGCCTTACGAAGGAGAAGAATATATGCTCAAACCTATGAATTGCCCTCATCATATAGAGATTTACAAAACCAAACCGCATTCTTACAAGGATCTTCCTTGCCGTCTGGCTGAGTTTGGAACGGTTTATCGTTATGAACAGAGCGGAGAGTTGCACGGATTGACGCGTGTCCGTTCCTTTACGCAGGACGATGCTCATATTTTCTGCACTCCGGAGCAGTTAAAGGACGAATTTTGTAAGGTAATTGACATTGTGCTGTATATTTTCCGTACTTTGAAGTTTGATAACTTTACTGCACAGATTTCCTTACGCGACCATAATAATAAGGAAAAGTACATCGGCAGCGATGAAATTTGGGAAAAGGCTGAACGGGCAATAATTGAAGCATCGGCAGAACGTGGTTTGCAGACCACAACAGAAGTAGGTGAGGCAGCATTTTATGGTCCTAAACTTGATTTTATGGTCAAAGATGCCATCGGACGCAAGTGGCAGTTGGGTACAATTCAGGTTGATTATAATCTACCTGAGCGTTTTGAACTTGAATACATTGGTTCGGACAATCAAAAACACCGTCCTATTATGATACATCGAGCTCCGTTTGGTTCTATGGAACGTTTTGTGGCTGTTTTAATTGAGCATACGGCTGGTAAATTCCCTTTATGGCTTACTCCCGAACAGTTTTTCATTCTTCCAATCAGTGAGAAATACATTGATTACTCCAAAAGAGTAATGGCTGAACTTGCAAAATACGATTTAAGAGGCAAGATTGACGAACGCAACGAAAAGACAGGTAAAAAAATTCGTGATGCCGAAGTGATGAAGATACCATATATGCTTATTGTTGGAGAAAAAGAAGAGACTGAAAACCTCGTTTCTGTCCGCAAACATGGCGAAGGTGATTTGGGAGCAATGCCTGTTACTGCTTTTGCTTCGTTAATCCAAAAGGCAGTTGAAGAAGAAATGGGACACTAATTTTTACATAGTATGTTTTCAGTAGTCATTTGTACATTTAATAGAGAAGATTTAATAGAAAAATGTCTAACCCACCTTGCAGAACAAACGGATAAAGAATTTGAAGTGATTATTGTAAATAATAATTCCACAGATAAAACAGGGGAAATTTGTCAATCTTTCATTGAAAAACACAAAGAATTAAATTTTCGGATTGTGTTAGAAACTAAAGTAGGATTATGTTCTGCTAGAAATAGAGGATTAAAAGAAGCAAAAGGAGATTATGTAATTTACATAGATGATGATGCTTTTGCTCATATAGATTATATTTCTAATTTGAGAAATTTTATAAATTTATATCCGCACGCAAGAGTTTGTGGTGGCAAAATATTACCTTATTTTGAGAATAAAAAACCGAAATGGTTATCAAAATATATTCTTCCAATGGTTACAACGCTTGATAAAGGAAATAAGATAACTTTTTTTAAGCATAGAACTTTTCCTGTTGGTGCAAATATGATTATACACAAAGAAGTATTTGCAAAGTATGGTATGTTCAATGAAGAATTAGGATTTAAGGTGTAAATAGAAACGTATCTTTTGATGAAAAAGAATTTTTTCTTCGTTTTATTGAAAAAGATGTTAAAGCATATTATTTGCCGGATGTTTGTGTTGAACACTGGATACCGGATAGCAGACTTACAGAAGATTATTTTTATAAACAATCTAAAAGTTTTGGAACAAGCGAGAGAGTAAGAGCAAAAAATATTTCTTCATTTGAGTTTGCAAAAAGTTGTATTAGATAAATTATGAAATGGGGTGTAACAATTATACTTTGGTTTTATTATATATTCTCATTCAACTATCAAGCCGCTAATAAATTAGTTGCATTTCGCGTTAATGTTTCCAAAGGATTACTTGGATATTAAGATTTTAATTTATTACTGTAGAATATAAACTATTCTGTTAATGTTGCAACAATATACTATATAATTCAATAATTACGACATAGTATTACGGACGGTTTTCGTAATGTTACCGGAACCCTCGGTAATGTTACCGGAACCATCGGTAATGTTACCGGAACCGTCGGTAATGTTAAAAAAAGTCTCTGTAATGTTATGAATGGTTTTCGTAATGTTATGAAAAGCAAAAAAAGCAATTTTTTTTTATTTATAATCAAAACTTTCCGCAAAGGGAAAGTTTTATATCTTTTAGATACTTTTCATCCTATATTTTGTACATTAAGCCGAAAGTCTTAAAAGAAAATCTAATAAGAATGAGATTGATTCAAAAAAAAGTTGTAATTTTGCACCCATTAACGAAAGGGAAAAGATGCCTTAAATTGTCTTAAACCCCTTATATTTATCTAAATTAAATTTAACAGAAAATTTATGCAAAAAGCAAATAACAAAATTAAGAACATTCTGCCGCATCTATTGGCAGTTGTGGTGTTTATCGTAGTGAGTTGTGTTTATTTTTCACCCATTCTGCAAGGAGAAAAACTACCCCAAAGTGATATGACCAACCATTATAACAACACAAAGGCATTAAGTGATTATACAAAGGCAACCGGAGAGCGTGCCGCTTGGACAAATGCTCTATTTAGTGGAATGCCATCATATCAACTCATTTCTCCTAATGGCGGTAATCTGCTGGAAACAATAAGCAAACCTCTTATTCTCGGTGATAATTGGGGAGAACATATTGGTATAGTGTTTATTCTCTGTCTTGGATTTTATGTTTTTATGATTACTATGAAGGCTAATCCGTGGCTTTCTTTGTTTGCAGCCATTGTTTATGCTCTTGGCTCTTATAATATCATTCTTATAAACGTTGGGCATTTGACAAAGGCGTGGTCTATGGCGATGATGCCTGTCATTTTTGCAGGAATGATACTCTGTTTCCGCAAAAAATATCTCACGGGGCTTGCTTTGTTTGCACTCTCGCTCGGTCTGCAGTTTTTCTTCAATCACATACAGATTACCTTCTACACAATGATAACAGGAATTGTCATTGGAATAACCTATTTAGTGATTGCCATAAAACAAAAGGAAATAAAACAGTTTTTATATGCGGCAGGCGTGTTGCTGTTTGGCTGTTTGCTGGCAGTGCTTCCGAGTTCGTTCCATTTAATGAGCAATCAGGAATATGTGAAGCATACAATGCGTGGCGGAAGTGAAATATCCGTTAAGCCACAGGGCGAAACGAAATCAACAAATCAGGAAGGTTTGTCTATAGATTACGCTTTCCAATGGTCATACGGCATAGGCGAAACGATGACTCTGCTTATACCCGATGCAAGAGGCGGAGGCGGTGCGGACAGCCGTGCTTCAAGCGAAAAGATAACCGAGAATCGTATGTATGCAGTGCATAATAACATTCCCGATATAAAGAAAAATAATACAGGTATTGACGATTCACAACTTAACAGGCTGTATGGCGAATATGTATATGGTTCTTCGTACTGGGGAGAGCAGACTTTCACCGCCGGACCTGTGTATTTCGGGGCTATTGTTATCTTTTTGGCATTGCTTGGTTTCCTTTTGATAAAGGGAGCGGAACGATGGTGGCTGCTGATTGCGACAATAATTTCCATAGTTATGGCTTGGGGAAGTAATTTTATGATTTTGAATGAATTTCTCTTTAATCACCTTCCTCTTTACAACAAATTCCGTACTCCATCAATGATTTTGGTTATTGCCAACGTTACAATGGTCATTGCAGCCTTCCTTGGACTGAAAGCATTCTTTGAAAGCAATTCGGATAATCAACAACGAAAAAAATATCTCTTTATTTCGGCAGGTATAGTCGGCGGAATAGCGTTATTGGCGGCTCTTTTACCGGATATATTCGGCTCATTTGAACGCTCAACCGATGAATCTTTCCGTCAATATCTCGGCAGTATTTTCATAGACGCTCTGCATGACGACCGAAGGGCTATGTTTCGTGCCGATGCCTTTCGTTCCTTTATTTTTATTGCCGTTGCATTTGTGGCTTTATGGCTTTTTGTTACGGATAAACTCAAGAAACAATGGCTCATTGTGGTTATCGTTGGACTGGCTGCCGTGATTGACCTGTGGGGAATAGACAAACGTTACCTTAATGACGGCAATTTCAAAAAACCTTACGAAGTTCAGCAACAGCCTACCCAGGGAATGCAAGATATATTGAACATTGAACAGACTCAACCAAGCAATCATTTCCGTGTATTCAACCTTGCGGCAAACACTTTCAACGATTCGCAAACGTCTTACTTCTTTTCGTCAATCGGAGGCTACCATGGAGCAAAACTTCAACGCTATCAGGACATCATAGACTTCTACTTGGCAAACAGAAACTACGTTCAGAAGGATTTGAACGACACTTCCCTGTTGTCAAAAAGCGTTATCCGTCAGTTTTATCGGCAGTATCAGGGACAGGTGGCGGCAAATCTTGGAGTTTTAAGTATGCTTGATGCAAAATATGTCATACTTCCTTTCGGTGAAGGCGGCAAAGCCTTTGTTAATCCTGAGGCTTGCGGTGCGGCGTGGTTCGTTCCGCATATTGAATGGGCGAAAAACCCTAACGAAGAGATACTTAAATTGGATAACTTCAACCCTCGTCAAACGGCAATAGTCAATGATTCCTTTAAGTCTGCGATTCAAATGCCGCAAATCGTTGATACCACTGCCACAATCGCCTTTGAACCCGCTCCAAACAACAATCCCGAACTTCTTATCTACAAAACGCAGAGCAAAACTCCACAATTAGCCGTTTTCTCTGAGATTTACTACAAGGAGGGCTGGAAAGCATTTGTTGATGGCAAGGAAACACCATATTTTAGAGCCAATTACATCTTACGGGCTATGATAATTCCTGAGGGAAATCACACAATAGAATTCCAATTTGAGCCTCCTACCTTGAGAACTTACTCTATCGTGGGATTGATTGGGTCTTTGCTGTTGATAATCACTTGTATAGGTGCGGTCATTTACCCGATTTACAAACGGAAAAGGGAGAAAAAATAACCTATACATGCTATTCCTGTCTGCCAATGAGGAATACGCTGTTTCGTTTGTGGATATTCCATTTTATTTTACGCCATTCGGCAGCCGATTTGGTGATTATCTGTTCGGAAGGCAACATTAAATCCGTTGCAACGCAGAGAATTGTGTCGGCGTGCAGGACTTTGAGAATTGAACCCAGCAATCGGTTGTTTCGGTAGGGGGCTTCTATAAATATCTGCACCTGTCCGTCTTGTAATGCCTTGTGTTCCAATGCCTGTATCGCCTTTTCGCAATGGGAAGTCTTTGCCGGCAGATAGCCAACGAAGGCAAAATTTTGTCCGCACAAGCCTGAAGCCATCAATGCCAACATTAACGAACTCGCACCCGCCAATGGCACAACTTTAATGCGGTGTTGATGAGCCAGCCTGACCAATTGCCATCCGGGGTCGGCTACACACGGCAACCCAGCCTCACTTAACAATCCTAAGTTCTTCCCTTCGTAAATCAGTTCCAGATATTCGTCAATACAGTCCGTATCTGTGTGTTCGTTTAACTCATAAAAAGCAATTTGGTCGAAGTTTTTGTTAAATCCGGCTTTGCGAAGAAATTTGCGAGCCGAAGATATTTCTTCCACAACAAAGCCTTCGCAGGTTTGAAGTATGGCTCCGTTAAAAAGAGGCATACAGTTATACGTTTCATTCTCCCCGATGGGCGTGGGGAAAAGGTAAAGTGTTCCGTTCATATTGCGTTTAATTTATATTTATGTTGATATATGTATATGGAATAGAAGCAAATAAAGAACAAAGCGAACATTATGTCGCCCGAACCTGCGTATCCCCCACGCAAAAGCAAGAGCGGCATCAACACAAGTGCCGATTTGGATACAAAATAGAAGAGTAAGCCCCAGATTCTGCCTTTCCACATCCGCCAAACGCCGAAAATGAGCGTTAAACTGAACAAAAACGACAACAAATACAGGATTTTTCCGTCATTAGTCAGGTTTAAAACAACTTTTTCCCTTATAAAAATCAGTTTTGAAAGCAGTCCCGACGTGTCGGACGGGGATTTCAAAATATCGTTCGCAAATATGACAACATACAAATTGAATATAGCGAAAATAACTGCTGATAAAAGACTTACGGATAGCACAATCTTCATAAGTATCCCGCATTTGAAGTGATATAAAGGTTGTTTTTGTTTCATTTTATTCTTATTTGACAGGTGCAAAGGTACAAATTTTGTGATAAAGTACAAAATTTGCATCAAAAAGTACCGATTTTTGTTTTGAGAACGTGGAGAAAAATCTCTTTTGTAACCGATTGATTTTCAGAAGTCGGCGTTTCCGTAAAAAAAGTCCCGAGAAAAATAAATTTATCTCGGGACTTTTTTTAACAACTCCCCGACTTATTCGAATAACTCCCCGACTTATTCGAATAACTCCCCGACTTATTCGAACAACTCCCCGACTTATTCAAACAACTCCCCGAGTTATTCAAATAACTCCCCGACTTATTCAAATAACTCCCGATTTGGATATTTTTACTACAAAAATTCTATGAGCGAAAGCCGTTCCGGTGCAAAAATTTCGCAGGCTACCCGTTGTAACTCTTCGGCTGAAATGCTGTCAATCAGCCTGTAAGTGTCGCGAAGCGTCTCTATGCGTCCGTAATTGAGCATTGATTTTGCCATAGCCAGCATTTCGTTTTGATTAGAGTCAAACTGAATTGCCAACTGCCCCTTTAATTGTTGTTTATACTGGGAAAAAGTTTTGGTTTTCAGGGGTTTGGACATCAATAACGCAAGTTCCGTCCTAATCAAATCCAGCGTTCTGTCAATATATTTGGGGTCTGTACCGGCATAAACGGCGAACAGACCGCTGTCGGAGTAGGGTATGTAATTGGATTCCAGCGAGTAAGTAAAGCCATACTTCTCTCTGATGTGCATATTGAGCAGAGAATTCATAGCACCCCCACCAAGAATGTTGTTAAGCAGCGAAAAAGCCATACGATACGGCGAATTGTAATCATAAGCCACCGTACCAATCACAGCATGAGCCTGATAGGTGCCATGATGCTCAATCTTTGTTTGCGGAACACAGGTTTTGAAGGGGCGTTTCGTGCGTTTGCCGCTCTTAAAAGCCGCAGTACCAAAGTATTTCTCGCATAACCCGAACCATAAATCGCAGTTCATATTGCCGACACAGGCGATGGTCATCATATCTGTGGCGTATGTCCTGTCTATAAACCGCTTTACGTCTGCGGAAGTGAAGGATTGAATGCGGGAAGGCGTGCCAAGTATTTGTTTTCCAAGGGGATGATTCCCGAAAATCAACTGTTCGAAGTCGTCAACTATCTGTTCCGCCGGCGAATCTCGGTAAGCATTTATTTCATCCGTGATAACCGATTTTTCTTTCTCTATTTCCTTCTCGGGAAACTGCGAATGGAACACAATATCAGCCATTAAGTCCAAAACTCTCTCGTTATACTCATCAAGAAACGAAGCATAGATACAGGTTTCCTCCTTTGTGGTATAAGCATTCAGTTCCCCGCCAACGCCATCTATGCGATTGAGAATGTGAAACGCCTTCCGCTTCAACGTACCCTTGAAGATGCAGTGTTCAATGAAGTGTGCCATACCGTTTTCCTTCGTTTGCTCGTCTCTGGTGCCAGCATTTATCATTATACCGCAGTGAGCGACAGGCGAATTCGTGTGTCTATGAACTAATTGTATGCCATTGGCAAGCGTATGTCGGGAGTAAGGTAAATCAGTCTCTATTGTCATATATTAAGTCTTGTTATTTTTTTCTCGCAACCATCAATCCGTCACGCAAAGGCACGATTACGTTTTCCATTTGCTCATCTGCGGATACCAAAGCGTTGAATGCTCTTATTGCCTGTGTCTCTTTGTCTTTGGCATCCGCCAGAGCAACTTTTCCATACCAGAGAACATTGTCCGCAATCAGCAGTCCGCCGTGTTTAAGCAGGGGTTTGCACAAAGAATAATACTGACCGTATGCAGCCTTATCGGCATCCATAAACACAATATCAAACTCCGTGTCAAGGGTTGGAAGTATCTCAAGAGCGTTTCCAATGTGCAGTTTAACTTTTCCCGTCAATCCGTTCTCTTGAAAGACCTTTTGAAGAAATTCTTCCAGTTCTTCGTCGCGTTCAATGGTGTGAATAATTCCTCCATCCGCCAGACCGTCCGCCAGACACAGCGTTGCATAACCCGTAAACGTCCCTATCTCAAGCACCTTTGAGGGTTTGATAAGATGAGAAAGGATTTTGAGAAAAGTACCCTGCCTGTTACCGCTCAGCATTCGGGGTTTGAGACATCGTAAATGCGTTTGACGGTCTAATTCTGCCAGATTAGCCGCCTCAATGCTTACCATACTTTCACAGTACTGCTCTATACGGGGGTCAATAAAGGGATAAATTTGTTTTTCCATCGTAATGTTTATTGCCGTCCCGCCTTATGTCCCCTCAATGCGAAGTAAAATATAAACAGATAACACGGAAGAAGTATCAGATACGGCAAATGACGGTCGTTAATGCAGGTTACCCACCAGCCATACAGCAGAGGCATCACCGCTCCTCCCGCAATAGCCATTATCAAAAAGGCAGAGCCTAACGCCGTATGCCGACCCAGTCCGTCAATAGAAAGAGGGAATATGGCAGGCCACATAACTGCGTGAGCAAAAGACAGCAATATAATGAAGAGTACCGAAGTCCAGCCCGCAGTAGCAAGAGCCAACCAAGCAAAAACAAATCCCAAAACAGCAGAATAAAGTAACGCTTTATCCTGAGCAAGTATCTTTGGCACCAAAACCAAACCCATTATGTATCCAACGGTCAATGCCACGAGGCTAAACGCACCTAATTTCGGCGCAACCTCCTTTGCAATTCCCTGACTCTCGGCATATAACCCCAGAGTGTCAATTGCAATCACCTCAACCCCAACATATAAGAACAGAGCCGCAATCCCAAGCCACAGATGCGGGATACGATATATTGAACGCCTGTTTGAATTATGGTCGGTTGGGGTTTCATCGGTATTAACCTGCGGAAGATGAGCAAATTTTATCGTTATGGCAACTCCAACCAAAGCAACCGCCATTATAATATAAGGTGTCACCAAACGCTGAGGAAGCAATGCAGGTGCCACATCCCGATAATCCGAGAGTAAAACCGCACCTAATCCCAATATACCAACGATTCCCGCTATCTTATTGAACAATCCCATTATTGACATCCGCTTTGCCGCCGACTCAATCGGTCCAAGAATGCTTACATACGGATTTACAGCCGTTTGTAATAACGATAGACCCGTACCCATCACGAAAAGACTCACAAGAAACAGCATATAACTGCGGTCATAAGCCGCCGGAATAAAGCCCAATGCCCCTATCGCCATCACCAACAACCCTATGGACATACCGTTGGCAAAACCCGTTTTCTTCAAAATGAAGGAAGACGGAATCGCCATCACAAAATAAGATATGTAGAAGGCGAATGTAACAAAATATGCCTGCGAATCGCTTAACGAACACGCCGTTTTGAGAAAAGGGATCAGTAAGGAATTTAACCAGGTTACGAACCCAAAGATAAAATACAGCACTCCAATGATACAGAGGCTAAAAATGTAGTTTGGTTTTTTCATTTTAATTACTTTTTTTTGTTGTTTTGAAGGGGCAAAAGTACGCAAAATTTTCATATTATGACACCTTATATATATAAGGAGTGATTCCGTTTTCACGAAACCTAGGTTTTATTTTTTTAGAACCTAGGTTTCAATTTCACGAAACCTAGGTTTCATTTTTTTAGAACCTAGGTTTCACGAGTCCCGAAACCTAGGTTTTATTTTTTTAGAACCTAGGTTTTATTTTTTTAGAACCTAGGTTTCATTTTTTTAGAACCTAGGTTTCATTTTCGTGAAACCTAGGTTTCGTGAAAACGGAATCGGAAAAAATGTGTATTTTTGCCCCGTATCAACATAATATAAGGTGTATCAATGAAAACATATAATGCTAAGAAGGTTACGGACTTACGTACCGTTGCAACGAAACTCCTTGCCGATTTTCCAAACGACCGCATCTTCGCTTTCGAAGGGGTTATGGGAGCAGGGAAAACCGCTATAATCAAGGCGTTATGCGATGTGCTTGGTGTGGAAGGAGAGGTTACTTCGCCGACTTTTGCCATTGTAAATACGTATCGGGCTATTGACGCGGCGGTTTATCATTTTGACTTCTACAGAATAGAGCAAGACACTGAGGCTATGGACATTGGCTTTGAGGAATACCTCTCCGACGGCAATTATTGCCTGATTGAATGGGTTGAAAAGGTGCAGCGTCTTATGCCTTCCCGCTATGTACGTGTTGAAATCAAGGAGCGGCTCGACGGAAGCCGAGACCTTATCGCTCAAAGGCTATAAGCCCGAAATCATAACCCGCATCAACTCCCGTATATTGGGATACGTGTTCATCAATACCTCGTTCAGTTCCAACGGATTGACCCAACGTATATCCGTAATGCCTTCTTCCGCTTGCGGTTTGAAGACACAGTCCGTCGATTCCATTCTATACCACGCCGTTTGCTTTAATTCCCACCGTCCGTTCATAAAGTAGTAATGGTAAGTGAGGTATGGCTCTTGCGAAACGATTTTCCCGGAAATTCCTGTCTCTTCCTGCACTTCTCTAATCGCCGCAGTGCTGTCGGTTTCTCCGTTCTCTACGTGTCCCTTGGGCAAATCCCAGACTCCATCACGAAATATGAACAAAATTTCTTCGCTGTTACATTTTTTTACTACCCCACCTGCTGCCTTCACAAAGAAAAAACATGACAACAGATGCTCAAAAACTTTTTTCAAATTTTGTTTATCTGTAATAAAAAAAATGTTTTGTTTATGTGATTTCAGACCCCAAAAAGACGAAATGTCGGTCAATTTTTCCCAATCTTTATCACATTCTATTACAATGGATTCTCCATATTTTTTTACTTCATTTGGAGAATTTGTTACAACAATCCTGTTGTATTTACCGAAAATTGTGTACTTTTGCACCATGATTACTAATAATGATATTGCGATACAAACCGCTAAATTCCTTTTGCAAATTAAAGCAATTAAATTGAATAATGCAAATCCCTTCACTTGGGCATCGGGAAGAAAAAGCCCGATTTACTGTGATAACAGGATAACTTTATCCTATCCCGAAATAAGAACTTTCTTGCGTCAGCAGTTTGTTGCCATCGTTAATGACATTTTTGCGGAAGCGGATGTTATTGCCGGCGTTGCAACAGGCGCTATAGCACAGGGAGTTTTGGTTGCTCAGGATTTAGGTAAGCCGTTTGTGTATGTGCGTCCTGAGGAAAAGAAACACGGACTGCACAACAGAATAGAAGGAATCGTGCAAAGGGGACAAAGTGTTGTTGTTATTGAAGACTTGGTTTCAACGGGTAAAAGCAGTTTGCAGGCTGTTGAAGCGTTAAGAGAGCAGGGCTGTTATGTGAAAGGAATGGCAGCCATATTTACTTATGGACTTGAAGTTGCCGATAAGGCATTTAAGGATGCTCAAATAGAATTAACTACTATCACGGATTATGATACTCTTATTGCAACCGCGATAAATGAACATTACATAAACGATAACGAGATAGACTCTTTACGTTTATGGAGGTTGGATCCGGAAAAATGGTCGGAGAACAGAATGTAGCCAATGATGAAAGTAGAGAGTAAAACCGTTGATATAGCGAAGTCGGACAAGGAAATATTTGATTTTCTTACCGATTTCACGCATTTTTCCTTGCTTTTGCCTGACAAGGTTGAGAATTGGAAAGCAACAAAGGACAGTTGCAGTTTTACCGTCAAGGGTTTGAGTGATTTCGGAATGCGAATCACCGATACAAAACCTTATTCTATGATAACCATAGCGAATGATGAACAGATTAAAATGCCCGTTAAATTTATCTTTAACTGGAATCTGACTTCGCAAACGAGCAATGGTTGCAGTGTAACGGCGTGTTTCAACCTTGATGTCAATCCTATGATGGCTATGATGATAAAAAAGCCGCTTGAAGAGTTCGTTAATGCTCTCACAAGCAAGTTGAAAGAACGTATGGAAGCCAATTAGCGTCCTATCCCAAAGCAACGTCAAGTATCATCATTAAAAGGAAACCGACCATTACTGCAATGGTGCCGGCATTGGTATGTTTGCCGATGTGGGATTCGGGTATAAGTTCCTCAACCACAACATACATCATAGCCCCTGCCGCAAACGCTAACAGATAAGGCATAAAGGGAGCAATGAAACCCGCAATGAGAACCATCAACAAGCCGAAAACAGGCTCTACAATCCCCGATAACATTCCCATAACGAAGGCTTTACGTGTGCTTTTCCCTTCCTGTCGCAACGGAAGCGAAACTGCCGCTCCCTCAGGGAAGTTCTGTATGCCTATACCCAACGCAAGTGCCACTGCTGCAAAGTATAACGACGTGTCGGCAGGATTCTGTGCCGCTAAAGCGAAACTTAAACCTACCGCCATACCCTCAGGAATGTTGTGAAGCGTAATTGCAAACATCAGAAGCGTAGAGCGTTTCATTGAAGAGTGAGGTCCTTCAAGCAAATTGGCGTTTGGATGCAGGTGAGGTATTGCTCGGTCAAGCCCGAAAAGGAAAAGAACGCCGCAAACAAAACCAATAGCAGACGGAAGCCACTCTATATCACCACTTTCCTTTGCTATATCAATAGCAGGAACAAGCAAGCCAAAGACCGATGCCGCAATCATAACACCAGCCGCAAAGCCCAGAAAAAGAGTTTGAAAGATTGGTTTTGTCTTTTTACGAAAGAAAAACACCATAGCCGCTCCCAGAGTGGTCATTGCAAAAATAAATCCCGTACCACCAAGAACCCATATAAGTTGTTGAAATTCCATAAATTTGTTTCTTTTTTTGAATGTTTTAGATGGCAAAAATAGTAATTTTTTACGTGATAAGAAGTCATTGCATAACAGATTGATTATCACAAAATCAAATAAGGCTTTCCTGAAACTTGATTCCGGCGTTCTATAATCAAATTTCAGCGTTCTATAATTTGATTATAGAACGCTGGAATTTGATTATAATTTTTTAGAATTTGATTCTACTAAAACCAAACGAAATTGAGTTATTTTGAAAGCATTTTTTCATACTTTCTTTGCTCATTTCCATTGCATAGATGGCTTTTCCGTGGAGACCAAGTTTTTCTTAATTTAATTGGATAAACGAATTACGTTGTTGTATGCAAGTGAGCAAAGTAAAAAGTCAAAAAAGAGAAAAATGAATTGAGATTTTGTGATTTTGGATGTAAAATATGCTGTTATGGAAGCAAAAGATGAAAAAATATAGCATTGATTTACAATGACTTAATAAAAAAAATATATTTTTTTTACTTTTTTTGCATCAACTAAATAAAAAAGTTGTATCTTTGCAACGTTTAATAATTAAATAATTGTCTAATTCAAAAAATTCAAACAAAATGAAGAAAGTATTGTTATTCTTAGCTGTAGCAGGTTTCTTTGCAGCTTGTGGAACGAAGGCAACTGACACTCCAACAGACTCGCAAACAGAAACTCCTAACGTTGAAGAAACTGTTACTCCAACAGCAGAAACTGGAACAGCTACACAGATCCAGTAATTTTTATAAAGAAAAATTACGGTAAAGAGCAGTCCCAATGAAATGAAGACTGCTTTTTTTATGCCCTTTCGTTAAGGTTATTGCTCTCTATTCAAACGTGAAATTGATGTAAAAAACTTGCGACTTGAATTTATCAAGGGCATCGGTGTATATAGTGTTGTAGGAACGCACCAAAATGTCATTTGCAGCAAAGGAAGTTTTAAGTTCTATGCCGAATTTGAAGTATTGAAGGTAGAAATCAAAGCCAAAGCCCAACGTATAAAAGAATTCCTGATTGTCTAACTTAATTAACACGTCTTGAGCGTCGGTTTTCTTTCTTTTTAAGGAAGCCAAATCATAGGCATATTTGCCTCCTGCAATCAGATACGGGCGAAAATTATGCCAGCGTTTGGATTGTATCTTAAATTCCAAAGGAGCCTCAAGCCAAATGGTCTCTATGTTGTTGGTTAATGTGCTTATATCTCCGTTATTTCCGGTTACGAAGTTGATTTTTCGGTCACAGAAACTGATAACAGGAGTTAGCCGTAACCGCAAATACTTAAATATCATTAGATCACTTACGACCCCAATAGAAAAACCGCTTTGTCGTTCGGTAGTTGCCCCGAGTATTATGTCGGAATGCGGCATCGGATTTTTGAAACTTATATTTGCAGTTGCCTGATTATATCCCAGAATAAAGCCAAAATGTAATACTCGGCTGTCATAGTAAGGCAGATTTGGGGGTGTTGATTGTGCTTGCACAGAATAATGACCTGCACATACAATCAAAAGCAAGGCGAAAACCAAATTATTAAGTTTCTTCATCAATGTTTATTTTAGTCGCCTGCAAAAGTACAAAAACTATCTGTTATTTAGACTTTATTTGTTTTGATAAATCCTTACATAATCAACCTTAAACTCTACAGGCAGACAACTTTGGTCTAATCGTCCACCAATAGTACTTCCGTTTGCTGTTCCCAAAGCAAGATTTAACAGAATGGAGAAAGGCTGATGATAAGGGTTAGGAGTAAGGTTGGTAATATCAACAACGTGAGTTACAATATTGTCTAT
>JAISTG010000039.1 GCA_031272705.1 Bacteroidales bacterium
TTTTAGTTTTTGATATGTTTTTTTTGGTTTGTTTTATATCGGGGACAAAGGTACAAAAACTTTTCATACTACCAAAAATAGTATAAAAACTTTTTGTAATAATTTTTATAGGATAAAAAGGAGTATGAAAGGTTTTGGAAAAATTACGCGTCAGCCTTTGGTGTGAGTGCGACACGCACCAAAAACTTTTCATACTACCAAAAATAGTATAAAAACTTTTTGTAATAATTTTTATAGGATAAAAAGGAGTATGGAAGGTTTTGGAAACTTAAATTTTTGCTTTGAAATGGTAAATTATGGTTTCCATTATTATTTTTTTAGGTTCAATTATTAGGTAATTGAATTTTTTTTTGTACCTTTGCAAACTCAAAAACCTAATGCCCAAGTGGTGGAATTGGTAGACACGCTACATTCAGGGTGTAGTGTTCTTACGGACGTGCAGGTTCAAGTCCTGTCTTGGGTACTCAACAAAAACAAAACAAAACGAAGAAATGAAAATTTCATTTCAGCAATCACGTATAAAATGGGTACTTTTTGCTGTCGGTTTCATAGTTATAATACTTTTTTTGGTGCAACTCAACAGCATAGTATCTGCTTTGCAAAAAGAGGAACAGCGAAAAGTGAAATTATGGGCAACAAGCGTAGTGCGTAAAGCCGAACTCGTGGCAAAAACAGAAGAATTCTTTGACCGCGTAACCGACGAAGAAAAAACCAAACTGCAACAATTTATCACCGCACACAAAAAACTGATGACCCTTCCTTTGGATAGCGAAATCAATAACATATATAATCAGTATATAACCGAGTTAAAGAACATTCCCGTTATCATTACCGACGATCAAAACCAAATTCAAATTTATCAAAATATCATCATACCGCCCGAAAAAGAGTTTGTGGATTCGTCGGGTATCTTTAAGTCGTTTCTATACAATGATCCGCTTGAATATGAAACCTATGGGATGAAATTCAGACTTTATTATATGGAGTCCGAAATCTATTCCAATCTGCGGAAGGTGCTAAACGATTTCATAGAGTCGTTTCTTACGGAAGTAACTCAAAATTCCGTTTTTGTACCTGTTATCATTACCGACTCAAATCGTACGGACATAATTGCTTATGGTAACATTGACAAAAACCTTATCAGCAAACAAAATCTGCAAACCACCATAGAACAGATGGAAAATGCCAATACGCCAATTCCCATAGTGCTTCCCGGAAATCAAAACGCCGTTATATTCTATGAAAAGTCCTCTTTCGTACGGCGATTGCAGTATTATCCGATAGTTTATCTTGGTATCGTGTTGTTGTTTGGTTTTGGTGTTTTTCTGTTGTTCCGAACTATGAAACGCTCGGAACAGGATACGATATGGGTATCAATGAGTAAGGAAACGGCACATCAACTCGGCACACCAATATCTTCTCTCAATGCGTGGATAGCCTGTCTGGCTCAGGACGAAAAGAACAAAGAGATTTGTAATGAATTGGAAAAAGATGTTAATCGCTTAACAACCATCACTCAAAGGTTTTCAAAAATAGGGTCAAATCCAGTTTTGGAACGTCAAAATATCGTTTCGCTGATAGAAGAGACAACAAACTATCTTGCAAATCGTATGTCCAAAAATGTGAAGTTTGATATGCGACTGCCTAAAACGCCTGTTTATACCTGTCTTAACCGCCATTTATTTGAATGGACGCTGGAAAACATTTGTAAAAACGCTATTGACGCAATGTCCGGAGTAGGTATTATCACATTGGAACTCGGTTGTGAAGACCGCAAACTTTATCTCGACATAACGGATACGGGAAAAGGTATCGCAAAACGTGATTTCAAAAAGATATTTCAGCCCGGCTTTACCACAAAATCAAGAGGGTGGGGGCTGGGACTTTCTCTCGCCAAACGGATTATAAAAGACTATCACAGGGGACGTATTTTTGTGAAGGAATCTCAACAAAACAAAGGTACTACATTTCGTATTGTCTTAAAGAAAGCATAAATGTCCGGATTATATCTACATATCCCCTTTTGCAAACAACGTTGTATCTATTGCGATTTCTATTCTACGGCGGCAAAAGAGGTCTCCAACGCATACATATCAAGCCTCATTGCCGAATTACGTTATCGTAAATCCTTCCTGTCGGACAAGGTTTCAACGCTTTACTTTGGCGGCGGCACCCCGTCAAGCCTCACACCGACACAAGTAAATAAAATTTTAACAGAAATAAATAATATCTTCCCATTATCACAAATGGAAGAGATAACCTTTGAAGCCAATCCCGACGATTTGCAGATGGATTATCTTAAAGGGCTGAAAGAACTCGGCATAACCCGACTTTCCATTGGTATTCAAAGTTTTAACGACCATTATCTGCGCCTTTTGAAACGCCGACACACCGCTTTACAGGCTCATAATGCCGTTTGCGATGCGCATAATGCAGGTTTTGAAAATATAAGTATTGATTTGATGTTTGCTCTTCCCAATATGACTACAACCGAATGGGAAAAAACTCTTGCACAAGCAATTATGCTGCCCGTTAAACATCTTTCGGCATACATATTAACAAGGGAAACAGGCACAATGCTTGACAAAATTATTGCCAAAGGTTTGTTGAAAATGCCCGATGAGGCTTTGGCTGTGGAGCAGTTTGATTTTACCGATAATTATTTAAGTAATCACAATTTTATTCACTACGAAACATCGTCTTATTGTCTTAACGGATGGCACTCAAAACACAATTCAAATTATTGGAAACGAGTTCCATATCTTGGCATTGGGGCTTCGGCTCATTCCTACAACGGAAGGGTGCGACAATGGAATGTTTCAAACGTACGGGATTACATTTCGTTGCCGCCCGACGCCGTTTCTCAGCAGGAAATACTTAATTTACAACAGCAATATGAAGAATACATTATGTTGTCTTTGAGAACAATAGAGGGAATAGACCTTTCCATGCTGCAAAATGAATTTTCCCCATTTTACAATCAATTTTTAACGAAGTTGAATGCACAAATAAACAAAGGTTACCTGAAACGCATTGATAATAATGTAATTACAACGCTTGAAGGGCAACATCTGTTAAACGAAGTGCTTGTTTCGCTTTTTTGAAACAGTCTTATCTTTTGAGCAAATTAGCAGCCTGTTGTTGCAAATCGGCTTCCCGTTCGGTTTTTGGCTCAATGACCAAGCCGTGAGCCTGAGATTTGCCGTTGGCATCCACGTAACAGAATGTTACAAAGCCATCTAACAACTCCTTGTCGTGATTTCGCTGTTCCGAAACGCTGGTGTAAATTGTTAATGATTTCGTTCCCGTATGCACAATTTGCGATTCAAACGACAGAATGTTGCCAAGCCTAACCGAATGTAAGAATTCCAAGCCATGAACCTTCAAACAAACTATGTGATGAGGGTCTAAAGATGCTGCGGCACAAATAAATGATGCTTCCACAAACCATTCCGAACATCTGCCTGCAAAGAGTGTTCCGTGATGATTAAGATCCTCGCTCTTAACCATTTTATACGTTGTTATTTTTTTTACTTCCATTTTACTATATTGTATTTTCAAATCGGCGGCAAAAGTACAAAAAATTTCATAGTCGCACACCTTATATATAAGGAGTGGTTCCGGAAAATTGTTACCCCCCTTCATTTTAATAAAGGCGCGTTTTATTTTAATAAAGGCGCACTTTAGCGGAATAAAGGCGCACTTTACGAAAATAAAGGCGCACTTTACGGAAATAAAGGCGCACTTTATTAAAATAAAGGCGCACTTTACGGAAATAAAGGCGCACTTTACGAAAATAAAGGCGCACTTTAGCGGAATAAAGGCGCACTTTATGAAAATAAAGACGCACTTTAGCGGAATAAAGACGCACTTTAGCGGAATAAAGACGCACTTCAATAAATTTTTACGCGGATATGTTGCAATAAAAAGATTTTTGTACTTTTGCAACCTGAAATTCAATACAAAATAAGATGAAACAGATAATAGAATGCGTGCCTAATATAAGCGAAGGACGTAATATGGAACTTGTAAATACGGTTGCCAATGTGGTACAGACCGTTGAAGGTGTAAAATTATTGGATATTGATCCGGGAGCAACTACAAATCGTTCGGTGATAACTTTTGTAGGAGAACCGAAAGCGGTTTGTGAGGCTGCTTTTCTTCTTGTAAAAAAGGCGCAGGAACTTATAGATATGAGAACTCATCACGGCGATCATCCGCGTTTTGGTGCTACCGATGTGTGTCCTCTTATTCCCGTAGCAAATATCACTATGGACGAAGTGGCTGTTTATGCTAAACAACTCGGCGAACGAATTGGTAAAGAACTTTCAATACCTGTGTATTGTTATGAAAATGCGGCGTTTGTAGAAAAACGACGTAATCTGGCGGCTTGTAGAGAAGGTGAATATGAGGGACTTGCAAATAAAATAACTTCCGCAGAATGGAAACCCGATTTTGGTCCTTCTCAATGGAATGAACAAATTGCTAAAAGCGGGGCGATTGCCGTAGGTGCAAGAGATTTTTTGCTTGCTGTGAATTATAATCTCAATACTACTTCCACTCGAAGAGCAAATGCAATAGCCTTTGATGTAAGAGAGAAGGGCAGACCCGGACAGCCGGGAACCTTAAAAGGCACAAAGGCTATCGGCTGGTTTATAAAAGAATACGGAATTGCACAGGTTTCAATGAATATAACCAACATTAACCTATCACCTCTGCATATTTGCTTTGACGAAGTAAGCAAGAAGGCTGCGGAAAGAGGTATTCGTGTTACGGGAACAGAGGTTGTAGGGCTTATGCCGAAGAAGGTTCTTATCGATGCGGGAAAGTATTATTTGGCAAAACAACAGCGGTCGCTCGGTGTAGATGAGGCGGAACTTATTAAAATCGCCGTAAAATCTATGGGGCTTGATGACCTTAAACCATTCAATGCGGAAGAAAAAGTAATTGAATATCTGCTGAAAGATAATCAAACGAAACTCCTTGCAGATATGACATGTAATGCTTTTGTTAATGAGACGGCATCCGAAAGTGCTGCTCCGGGCGGAGGTTCCGTCTCTGCATTTGTAGGGAGTCTTGGAGCGGCTTTGGCTACAATGGTTGCAAATCTTTCTTCGCATAAGAAAGGATGGGACGAACGTTGGGAGGAATTTTCAAAAGTTGCGGAACAAGGGCAGATAATAAAGGACGAATTATTGTATCTTATTGACGAGGATACAAAAGCATTTAATTTGATTATGGAAGCATTTTCCCTTCCGAAGGCAACAGAGGATGATAAAAAGAGACGTGCGGAAGCCATTGAGGAAGCCACGAAATATGCAATAGAAGTACCGTATCGTACGTTGTGTAAGTCGTTTGAAGTCTTTGAACTTTGTCATTTGATGATAGAACATGGGAATCCGAATTCGGTAACAGATGCGGCGGTAGGTGTTCTTTGTGCAAAAACTGCTTGTGTTGGGGCATTTATGAATATGCAAATAAATGCTGCTTCGCTTAATGATAGAAATTTTGCGGAGGAGATTATAAATAAAGGTGCGGCATTGGTGGCTCAAGCCGAAGAATTGGAAAAAGAATATACAAATCTTGTTTTGACACGGATAAGCAAGTAACAAGTTTTTGCTTATTCTCCGCTAACGGATAAGAATGAGTGGAATCCATTCACTACAAAACACGCCGTCCGTTTTCAAAATAATGTTTAGTATAACTATTCATAAATCAATGTTCTTTTAATTTGTAACGTTACTACTTCGTTTTAACTTTCTAAAGTCAAGAGATAGAAAATTATTTCTTGACTTTAGAATTCTATCTCTTGATTCTAAAAAATTATAATTTGATTTCATTTTTCTATTTCTTTATTTTATAACAATCAAAGTGAAACATTTATAATTGAAAAATCCAAATGTACCAAAAAAGTAAATGTTCATTATAGTGTAATAAAAGTTGATTGTACTTTTAGTTTGTAATATGATTATGTATTAAATCAAAAAAAAGTTGTATCTTTGCACCCTTAATTTGATTAGAAATGAACAATAACAATAAAAAGAATTTGAAAACTCCTTTGAGCAAACCACCTAAATTTAAGTTCAATGTGTATTGGATTTATTTGATTTTGATAGGTGCGGTCGCTTTTATATTTTTCGGGAAAAGCGATGAGACAACAACTAATAAGGATATAGAATGGTCAAAATTGAAAAACGTATTGCTGAATCACGATTACGACAGCATAGTTGTTGTAAATAATGAATTTGCAGAAGTTTATATCAACAGTCAAATCATAAAAGACAATGACAATTATAAGGATTTACGTGTCAAAAATGGCTTTTGGGGCAGTAAAACCACAACAAACAATGGTTTTTACACTTATAAATTTGTTAATTATCGTGATTTCCGTGAGCAGTTGAAGACAATAGAAGATCAATGGAATGCTCGCGACACGGTAAACGTGCAAAGCGGAGAAGAAAAGCAAAAAATCATAGCCGAAAACCGCATAAATGTCAATACGGAAGTGCGAAAAAGTTTTTGGGGTGAAGGTTTTAGTACTATTTTCTGGCTTGTCATTATGGTTGTAATGTGGTTTTTGATTATTAGAATGGTGCGTGGGGCAGCCGGAAGCGGAGGTGGTATCGGCGGAGGTATATTCTCGGTCGGTAAATCAAAGGCTCGCCTGTATGATAAGGAAAAAGATGTACAGATAACTTTCGCTGACGTTGCAGGATTGGAGGAAGCGAAGGTTGAAGTGATGGAAATAGTAGATTTTCTAAAGAATCCGAAGAAATATACTAACCTTGGTGGCAAAATTCCTAAGGGAGCGTTGCTTGTAGGACCTCCGGGAACAGGAAAAACGTTGTTAGCAAAGGCTGTTGCCGGGGAAGCACGTGTGCCATTCTTTTCTTTGTCGGGTTCTGACTTTGTAGAAATGTTTGTAGGAGTAGGAGCGTCAAGAGTTAGAGACCTCTTTAAGACTGCCAAAGAGAAAGCACCTTGTATCGTTTTCATAGATGAAATTGATGCAATAGGACGTGCAAGGGGTAAGAACCTGATGTCCGGTGGTAATGATGAGAGAGAGAATACGTTAAATCAACTTTTGACCGAAATGGACGGCTTTGGAACAAATGCCGGTGTAATTATACTTGCCGCAACCAACAGAGCAGATATTTTGGATAAGGCTTTGCTTCGTGCAGGGCGTTTTGACAGACAGATACATGTTGAATTACCTGACGTAGAAGAGCGTAAGGCTATTTTCAAAGTACATTTGAAGAATGTTAAATTCAATAAAGACGAAGTTGATACCGACTTTTTAGCAAAGCAAACGCCCGGTTTTAGTGGAGCAGATATTGCAAATATATGTAATGAAGCGGCTCTTATTGCTGCTCGCCACGACAAAAAGATAGTTGGAAAGCAGGACTTTCTTGATGCTGTTGATAGAATAATCGGCGGATTGGAGAAAAGGAATAAAATCATATCACCTAAGGAGAAGCGGGTTATTGCTTATCATGAAGCAGGACACGCATCTGTTTCGTGGTTATTGGAACATGCTAATCCTCTTGTAAAGGTTACTATTGTTCCAAGGGGACAGGCTCTCGGTGCTGCTTGGTATTTGCCTGAGGAAAGGCAGATTACAACTAAGGCTCAAATGCTTGACCAGATTATTTCTACGCTCGGAGGTCGTGCAGCGGAAGAAGTAGTCTTTGGAGAGGTATCTACGGGAGCATTAAACGACCTTGAACGTATAACCAAACAGGCTTATGCTATGGTTGCTTACTACGGACTGAATGACGAAATAGGCAATCTGTCTTATTATGATTCAACAGGACAAAGTGAATATGGTTTTAACAAACCTTTCAGTGAGAAAACAGCGGAACAGATAGACAAAGAAATACATACGATTGTTGAAACAGCTTACGCTAAAGCGAAGGAAATCCTTGTTAATAATAGGGAAAAACTTGACCGGTTGGCTGAAATACTAATCACACGTGAGGTTATATTCCGTGAAGACGTAGAAAACATATTTGGCAAACGCCCTTGGGAAGACGCAACCACAAGAGAAACCACAGCACAACAAACAAATACAAATACGGAATCAGATAACGCCCCAATCAATGAAGGAAATAACTAAACGAATCCTCACAGGCATTATATATATAGGTGTTATACTTGCGGCAACTTGCATTAACTTGTTAGTATCGGCGTTTTTACTTACAGGGATAAGTGTTTTGGCTTTGTTAGAATTTTATAAGAACGCTGATTTATTAGGTATCAAAACACAGAAAGTAACAGGAATTTTAATAAGTTTTTGTTTTATGACTTTTATGTCTTATTCCGCTTTTCTAAATTATCTTTATTCAGGAGTATATGCTAAAATGCTAATTTTGTTATTATCTGCTGCCTTTGTATGTTTTGCATTTATATCCATTTATGAACTGTTTCGCAAAACGGAAACACCATTTAGCAATATCGCTTACACCATTTTGGGAGTGCTTTATACTTCTGTGCCATTTGGAATTGCTATATTACAACTTGGTTATAATGGTTTTCATCCATTAAATCTGCTATCTCTTTTCATCTTTGTATGGTGTAATGATACCTTTGCATATTTGGTTGGCTGCAAATGGGGAAAGAACAGAATCTGTGAAAGAATCTCGCCTAAGAAATCGTGGGAGGGATTTGCAGGAGGCTTGATTGCTACGCAGATAGCAGCAATTATCATCTGGTATCTTACAGATAAATTACCGCTTTGGCATTGGATTGTAACAGGTCTTATAATGACTGTATTCGGAACGCTGGGTGATTTGGTTGAATCAATGTTTAAGCGGCAGGTTGGTGTGAAAGACAGCGGTGATATATTGCCCGGACACGGCGGAATTTTAGATAGATTTGATTCAATGCTTATTGCTCTGCCTGTTATTTTTATTTTTATACAGTTAGAGAATGTTTTTATGAACTAATATTAAATTTTACAACGATGTATATTCACAGAGAAGGTTACAAAATTTGTATTATTACGGCACTTGTTGCTCTTGCAATAATTACTGCAATAGTAAATTATATGGAAGTTTGGAACGGATTTGCGTGGGCAGGTATCGGTGTTACGGCTCTTGCTTCCTTTATCATCATTCGTTTTTTCCGCATACCTAAACGCGAAATTGTTCATAACAACAAGCAGATTATTGCTTCGGCTGACGGTAAAATTGTGGTTGTTGAGCAGGTTTATGAGCCGGAAGTGTTGAAGACCGAGTGTATACAAATATCTACTTTTATGTCTCCTAACAATGTGCATGTCAATCGTTATCCTGTGTCGGGCAAGATTGTTTATGCCAATTACCATTCGGGAAAGTATTTTATTGCAAAGCACCCTAAAAGTTCCACATTGAACGAACGTACCACTGTTTGCGTAGAAACAGAGAGCGGACAACAGATTGTAATTCGTCAGATTGCTGGAGCGTTGGCACGAAGAATAGTTTGTTATGCTCGTGAGGGCGAATCGGTTAAACAAGGCGAAGAATTAGGTTTCATAAAGTTTGGTTCGCGTGTGGATTTGTTTATTCCTTTGTCGTGTGACGTACATATAGAACTGGAAGACAGAGTTAGGGGAGGGTTGAGCGTACTTGCAACACTGTAATTGTAAATGGAAGACATATCACAACAGATTCTTTTTGAGGACAATCATCTTATTATTTTGAACAAACAGGTATCGCAAATAGTGCAAGGCGATAAAACTTCGGATATTCCTCTGTCGGAGATGATTAAGGCTTATCTTAAAATTAAATACAATAAGGCTGGGAATGTGTTTTGTGGTGTTGTTCATCGTTTAGACAGACCTGTGAGCGGTGCGGTTATATTTGCAAAAACGGGTAAGGCTCTCACGCGTATGAATCTCCAACTTAAAGAACATCAGATAAAAAAAACTTATTGGGCAATTTCCCGTAATGCCCCACCTAAGCAATATGACACTTTGCGTGATTACATTTTTAGAAACCAACTTCAAAATAAATCCTACGTTGTCGCCAAGGAACATCCTGATGCGAAGTATGCCGAATTGGATTATTGCTTAATTTCGCAAAGTGATTTCTATTCATTGCTTGAAATCACGTTAAAAACGGGGCGTCATCACCAAATTAGATGTCAGTTGGCTGCCATTGGCTGTCCTATTAAGGGTGATTTGAAGTATGGTTTTGGTCGTTCCAATCAGTTATCATCCATTTCGTTACATGCTCGTCAACTGCAGTTTGCACACCCCGTAACAAAGGAACAAATTAACATAATTGCACCTGTACCTCCAGATCCCTTATGGCAATGGTTTGAAAAACAAAATCAATAGTTTTTATAAATTCCATTGATAAAAATTAGTTTTTTATAACAAACCTATCTTTTTTATAATTCTCCTGCCTGACAAAATGTCTTTTTTCAATGGCAAAATATCAATGATTTTTTTCGTAAAACGAAGTAAAAAAAAACATAAAAAAGTCTCTTAAAAAAATACTGATAAATAAACCAGTTACAAATGGCAAAAAATCGGCTTTTTTGAGGCATATATATAAGAGAACTTGATTTTGTCAAAATTTGTCTTATGTATGACAAAATATCGCTTAATTCATCGCATTTTTAATCCAATCGGTATCAATTGCTAAAAGTTTCGCAAGATTCAACGCCTCCTGCGGTGCAGCAACAGAATTGTCTTCAATCAATGAATAATCCATATTTTTTACAATATCCTTAATGTTTACAGGTGGTGTAAGATTGTGATTAACAAAGCCTCGCACCCGCAAACGCCGAGCCTTAACATCATCTACCGAATAATGAGTAGTAACAACTGAAAAAGTTTTATAAGCAGCCATAATATTCACAAAACCACGTACTAATGCTGCTCCTTCATAAGGATTTGTAGTACGGGCAAGTTCATCTATAAGCACAAGATAGCGTTTTTTATTCTTAAAATGTTGAATTATTGTATTTATATGCAGAATCTCCGCCGCAAAAGACGATAAACCGTCATTTTCATTTTGAAAATCGCCAATAGAAGTCAAAATATCCTCAACTAAACTCATTTTTGCAGATTTTGCAGCCACAAAAAAACCAAACTGCAAGCAAAATTGAGCAAATGCAAGCGAACTTAACAGCATAGTTTTACCCGCCATATTAGCACCGGTCAGCAAAACAGGTTTATAATTTATACTCACTGTAATTGGCTGAAATGTTTTTCCGTCCGCCATCAGTTTTTCTTTAGCAGGAGGATACGTTAAATCATTAAATATCAATGCATCTTCCACGACTTGCGGACGCTGCATTGCCCATTGGGAATATAATTCCGCTTTAGCAAAATTAACATCAATAGCCGCTACAATATCCATAGCAGAATACAAAATTTCAATGTATTTTATCAAATTTTCCGATAATTCTACCCTGATTTTGTCTTCAATTTCCCTGATTTTGATAAAAATATCCTCATTTTGCATTTCATTATACGATTTTCGCAATTTGGCAAGTTTGGGTTCGTATGCCGCATAAATATAAAACTGTTGTGTTTCCAAACCTTCCGGGTCTAAAAGTTGTACAATTTCGTTCAAATCGGGCAAAATCAACTCATCTGCAGGCAAATCAAAGAGAATAGACCGAATTTTCCCACATTTAAGAGCAAAAAACTTGATTTCAAAGAAAGAAATATCGTCTAAAACAAGTTTTTTTTCAAGTAGTTGCAAACTTCCATTTATGTTATGCGTTTCGGAAAGCAAATTTCGCAGTTTTTTAAGGTTTTTACGATTTATTTCTGCACAAAGATACTTCTGCACTATTGTAGTAAGGGATAATTCCTTTTCAATCCACATTTTATCGGTTGAAAATTCCGTTTGATACAACCTTTGTCTGCCGAGAGCAGAGGCAACAGGCAATCTTTCCGCCATTATTTTCAGTCCGTTATGTTTTAATATTGCTTCTTTGAAGGTCATATATAAAGTTTGTTTTTCCGTTTGCAAAAGTAGTTTATTTTTCTTTAATACGATATTATTTACTTATCTTACATTCAAATTTGCCTTTGTAAAATTGAATGCAAATTACGGAAAATTAGAATCAAATTCCAGCATTCTATAATTTGATTTCAGAACGCTATAATCAAATTTCAGCGTTCCGTAATTTGATTATAAACCGATTTAACTTAACGTAAAAGCCCGACAGATTAAGTTTCTATCGGGCTTTTGCGTTTTTTATCAATTTTATTATTGTTTTGGAACAAGAAAATCAGAATTTAAATCAATCTCAATATCATCCGTTGCTATCATCAAAGAGTTTTGCTCATAATCCTGCGGGCTTTCGCCCAATTAAAAATGTTTTTTGTCATTTTAATTTAATTATTAAGTTATTACTAAATTTATTTTGTTATTTTCAATTTACCAATTTGTATGTTTTTATTAGGAATCAAACGTGTTTTTTGCGTTTCAGTAACATGTACGGACGCCATCTGTACATGTACGGAAATTGTCTGTACATGTACGGACGCCATCTGTACATGTACGGAAACCATCTGTACATGTACGGAAACCATCTGTACATGTACGGAAACTATCTGTACATGTATGGAAACCATCTGTACATGTACGGAAACCATCTGTACATGTACAGAAGCCGTCTGTAACCGCACAGGAAGTATAATAATATGTAAAAAATCTATTCATAGCAGCGGCAAAGGTACAAAAAGGTTTAATATCACCAAATTATTTGCAAAAAAAAGTTTCAAGAAATAAAAAAAATGTTTTCATCAGCCATTTTCGTATTCTCTTCTCGCACCGCACCACTATCGTTTGTAAAGCAAAAATGGCGAAGTTAAATTTTTATAAGTTTCGGTATAAGTATTATCTCTATTGCGAATTATAATATGACCGATTGAAGTATCGCAATCCATTTTTTGTTTGCCGAACTGACTGATAATACGTCTGCAAGGTTTGTTATCTTTGTCAAAAATAAAATGTTGTTTAATTAGAAAAAGGTTTTGTGTTTCGGCTATAAATAGTTTTTTCATTTCATTATGGGGTAAAATCACAACAAAATAGCCATTGGGCGAAAGCAATTTCTCAACCGACAATACCAAATCCTGTAATGTTAAAGTTACATTATGCCTTGATATATTTCGTTTTTCATTATTGGAAAGCAAACTGTCAATAAAAAAAGGAGGATTTGCAACAATCAAATCAAATTTTTCCAATGTTTTTTGCGTAAAATTTTGTAATGAGATGTGTTTAGCGGTTAAACGTTTGTGAAATTTGGAGTTTGCAAAGTTTATTGATGCTTCTTGAATGCTTTCCTTATCAATATCAATCGCCACAATCTCCGTTTGTTTATAGATTTGAGCCATACATAAAGCCACAATGCCACAACCTGTCCCAATATCTAATGCGTTAGAAGGCTTAAATATCGGCAGTAACGCACTTAACAAAATAGCATCCGTACCAATTTTCATTGTAGAATGGCTATGATTTAACTCAAATTCTTTGCATTGAAATTCCATATCAAAAAAAACTGCCCGAGTTTTACTCAGGCAGCATCATCAAAGTTTATAAAATTATGAGTTAGTATGCCTTTTTCGCTTTACCAGCAGCATACATAATACGCAAAGCTCCTGCTTTACGCAATTCCTGTTTTATGTCAGTAACATCACCCATTTTTACTTCCTTATCGCATTTAAGCGTAGTAGTTAATAATGCTCTTTCGGACTCACTTCGTTGCGCTCTTTCGGATTCTATAAACGCAGCAATATCAGAAAGGTCTGCTATTTGGTCGTTCAACTGAATACGAGTAGCAATTCCGTACTTTTTAGCATCAAGCGGCGTTCCTATGTAGATATAACTTACAAGTGATTTCTGTTCCAACTTCTGTATTTCCGATGCTTTGGGCATATTTTGATGAACCATCACTGTGCTTTCCCGCATATTGGAAATAACCATAAAGAAGAACAAAAACATAAAGATAATATCCGACATTGAACTAGTGTTCATTCCGGGAACTTTTCTTTCTTCCTTGTTTGTGAATTTTGCCATTATTTTTTTCCTCCTTCTTTTACGCCAACAGGTTCAGCCTCAGAAATAGTTGATGGTACAGCCTTATCTACTGCTTCCTGTTGTTCATGAGTGCAATCGGAATAAGAACGATAGAATTTATTTTTAGCCATTTCGTCTCTTAATTCCTTGATTGCTGCTTCCAGTTCATTTTGCACCTGCACATAAATATCATAAGAAGTTCCTCTGTCATTTTGCAGAGAGATAACACCTTGCGACACCATTACCTCCCCAAGCAACGGGATATTAACCTGTTTCTTGTCAGGGAGATTAGGTAGATTCTGCGGATTAGACAAAAATTCTTTTGCTCTGTCTTTCAACAATGCAATATCGCCAACTGCTCCGTCAAAGAACAGACGGTCATTTTTATCTACCAGAACTTGAAAGATATTATTCTCATGAATTTTTATTGTGTTTTCTTTAGGCTTGTCGTTCATTGGTGGCAAACGTCTTGGTATTCCTTTGTCCGTATTGATTGATGAAGTCAGCAGGAAAAAGGTCAATAACAGGAACGATATATCCGACATTGACGAACTGTTAAGAGCAGGTACGCTTTTTTTCTTTCGTGCCATAATCCTAAATTATTTTATTTTCTTTGCTATTTCTGCATAAAGAACGGCAATAACAACTCCTGCCAATAGGGTATATACCATATAAAGACTGCCACCTATCAATTTGGAATTGCCATAATCAGAACCTGTTTTGTCAAACAGCAACTGAGGTATATCTGTTCCTGATGCTAAAATATAACATACTACAAAAACTACTGCAAGAATTATAACTGCAAAAATAGTTTTCTTTTGTTTTTTAGGATATTTGATTATCTGTCCCAACGCAAAGCCTATCGTTAATACAATCACGAGAGCAAAAAGAGTTACCATTGACCAGTATGCAATGTTCCAAGACAATGCTGCCGAGCCGGTAGGATTAAGAGCCATTTCATCCTTGTAAAAGAAGGCATAAAGCAATGCAAAGAAACATGCAACAACTCCCCATACAATAGCGACAGACCAATATATTTTTCTATATGTATTTTTCATAGATTCCTCCTTGTTTTTTTAAGTAATTAAACGTTTATTCTCTTATGAGAAACAATTACTTTCTGTTCTTAACAAGGATGTCCATGAATGATATAGAAGAATCTTCCATAGTAGTTACCAAAGATTCAATCTTTGAAAGAAGATAATTGTAACATACCTGAAGGATAAGAGCAACTATCAAACCAAAAACGGTTGTAATCAAGGCAACCTTCATACCGCCGGCAACAACAGTAGGGGATATATCACCTGCTTTCTCAATATCATCAAAAGCCATAACCATACCGATAACTGTACCCAAGAATCCTAAAGATGGTGCGAGTGCAATAAACAATCCTATCCATGACATATTGCTTTCAAGCCTTGCCATTTGAACTCCTCCATAGGAAGTGATAGCCTTCTCTACGTCTTCCAAACCATTATCTACACGGTCTAAACCCTGATAAAAGATAGATGCAACCGGTCCTCTGGTATTACGGCATACATTTTTAGCCTCTTCATAATTACCTTTTGCAACATTGTCCTCAATCTTTGTTAAGAGTTTTTCAACGTTAGTTGTTGCAAGGTTCAAATAAAGAACTCTTTCAATAACTAATGCAAATCCCAAAATCATACAGATAAGGATTGGAGTCATCCAAGCAACACCTCCTTCAATGAATTTGGTTTTCAGCATTTGATGAAACGATTGGCTCGTTTCTTCTTCGGCAACAGCAGGTTGTTCAGTGGCAACAGCCGTTTCAGTTGGAGAAACCGTAGTTTCGCTTTCAGTAGCCTTTGCTTTGTTATTTTCTGCAAAGGAAACATTAGATAAACCTAACGTCAATACCATTACGATTGACAAATAAGCACATACTTTCTTCATAGTGTTTTTTTAATTTGTTGTTATTTAATTATTATTTACTTAAAACTTAATTCTCTTTTTTTGAGGCTGCAAATTTACAATCTTATTTTCTAATAATCATACTTTTTTCCATTTATTTTTTAACTTTTTTTATTGTTTAATTGTAATACTATGGTTTTCAGTCTTTTTCAAGCAGCAATTTATTTTTCATTTTTTTGCTTTTGAAAAAGCAAAAAGTGATTTTAACCCACGGAAAACCCCATATAAATAATCAAAATCACTATTATGAAACATTGAAAGTTTGAAATAACTCATACGTTTTACTGATTGAAATCTTGAAAACATTCTTTAATTTTCCTGAAATCAAATTCCGGCGTTCTATAATCAAATTACAGAATGCCGGAATTTGATTATAAAACGCCGGAATCAAATTACAGATTTCTATAATTTGATTTTAGAAATCCGTAATCAGATATTTGTTCCGTATCAGTGCATAAGCATAATTTATATGCTTACTTTATGATGCCGACACTGCGATCTATGAATGTATCCAAGTCTTTGCCTTTAAGCAAACCTTGTGATAACAATGCCAAATCTTTTAATTGCGACAGGATATTTGCTTGAGCTTCGGTGTCCTTTGTGTTTAACGCCTGCGAAATGAGCGGATGATTTACATTTACTACGAGGTTGTAATTCAAAGGCATATTCCCATAAAAACTTGCCATAGGAGAGCCGCCCATTTCATACATTTCCTTCATTCTTCGCATATATTCGTTTTGTGTAATGGTCATTGGCTTTGCAGTTTCTTCCAAAGACTCGGTTTGAACACTGAATAATTGCTTGTCTATCAAACCTTCCACAATGGTTTTCAACGTATCACATTCTTCTTTTGAGAGTTTGCTTGGTATTTCCGTCTCTTTCTTAATCAGATTCTCTATTACATCGGAGTCTATTCTCACAAAACGAGTGTTTTTCAGTTTTTGCTCCAACGTATTTACCAAGTGATTATCAAGGATTCCATCCATTACCAGCACGTCATAGCCTTTGTCTTTTGCGGATTGAATATATGAGTATTGCTTATCGGGTTCGGACGCATATAAATAAATGATTTGTTTGTCCTTATCTGTCTGCAACGGCTCTATCTTTTTCCTGTAATCCTCCATTGAGAAGTATTGATTTTCGGTATTGCGGAAAAGGAATATCTTTTCCATCCTTTCATAAAATTTTTCGTCGGCAATCATTCCGTATTCTATGAATACACGCAGGTCTTCGAACTTTTTCTCAAACTCTTCCTTGTTATTCCTGCTTATCTCTTCAAGTTTATCGGCTACCTTTTTACTGATATGAGACGCTATTTTCTTAACATTGGCATCGGATTGAAGATAAGAACGGCTTACATTAAGAGGAATGTCCGGGCTATCAATCACTCCGCGAAGCAACATCATATATTCCGGAACTATTCCTTCAACGCTGTCCGTTACAAAGACCTGATTACAGTATAGTTGTATCTTTTCGCGTACCGGTTCAAGATGTTTGTGAATCTTTGGAAAGTATAAAATTCCCGTAAGATTGAACGGATAATCCACATTTAAGTGTATATGAAATAGAGGCTCATCAAAATTCATTGGATACAACTCCCGATAAAACTTATTATAATCCTCATCCGTCAAATCGGCAGTTTTTTGTTTCCAAAGGGGATTTGCATTATTTATAATTCTGTCCTGTTCTTTTTGAACACGTTCAGGATTGCCGTCTTTGTCCTTTTTCTCGGGGTCATCCGTCCATACCTTTTCCTTTCCAAAACGAATATTAACCGGCATAAAGCGACAATACTTACGAAGCAGTTCTAAAATTTTACTTTCCTCAAGAAATTCTTTGCTTTCTTTGGATATGTGCATTGTGATTTTTGTTCCGCGTTCCTTCCGGTCTCCTTTGTCAATTTCATATTCCTGTGAGCCATCGCAAGACCAGTGTACCGCTTCACCACCTTGATAAGAAAGAGTATCTATTTCAACTTTATCACTCACCATAAAGGCAGAAAAGAATCCCAAACCGAAATGACCGATGAGATTAGCCATCTCTTCAGCATTTTTACCTTTGAATTTGGCTATAAATTCCTCTGCTCCGGAGAGTGCGATGTTGGTTATATACCGTTCCACCTCCTCTTTGGTCATACCGATACCTCTGTCAATAATACTCAATGTTTTTTTGTCCAATATCACATCTATCGTTTCATCTCCCATCGGTTCATTATATTGCCCCAGAGAGACCAACGTCCTTAACTTTTGCGTTGCATCAACGGCATTGGATACTATTTCACGAAGAAAAATCTCGTGATCCGAATAGAGAAACTTCTTTATAATAGGAAAGATATTCTCTGTATTTACATTTATTTGTCCTTTCATCTTTTGTTTATTTATTTTATTTCTATTGACTTTTGACAATTTTTATGCCAAAAATACAATATGTGACATAATGTCAGCATAAAATTTTTTTTACGTGTCTTTGCCGTGTCGGTGCGAACCGTACGGGTGAGGAAGACTAACGTAAAAGAAACCAAAAAGACAATATCAAAAACCAACAGTATGATTATCAAATTCTTAAAGAGTGTTCCGAAAGGATTTTGGGTCGTACGGAAAACCGTAGAAACTTGTACCGAGAGTTTGGGTACAAGTACCAAGAGTTTAGGTACAAGTATCAAGAGTTTGGATACAAGTATCCGGAGTTTAGGTACAAGTACCGAGAGTTTGGGTACAAGTATCCAAAGTTTAGATACAAGTATCCGGCGTTTGGATACAAGTATCCACAGTTTGAAAAATGGAATTAAAGATTGGAATTTAAGATTTAGCAGCCGTTGGAACAGTGATTATGGAACTGGGTCGTAACCACTTCCTCCCCAAGGATTACAACGCAGAATCCGCTTTAAAGCCAACCAACTGCCCTTAAATGCTCCGTACTTGCGTATTGCCTCAACGGCATATTGCGAACAAGTCGGCGTAAAGCGACAGGAATTGGGCAGATGTGGAGAAATAGCCGTTTGATAGAAACGAATAAGCAACAGAAAAAAGCCGGAAAGGATTGTATTAAATAACTTTAGCAATTTCATTTTGGTTGAAGCCTTACGTATAACTTTGAAAAAATATCCTTAATTATGCCTTGCATCTGCTCAAAGGTAAATTCCTCTTGGGCAATGAGGGTTATGGAAATGTGAAGTCGTTGATTGACAAGGTTAAGACTCTTTATAAAATCATCTTTTTGCAGTCTGTACGCCTCACGCAGCAATCGCTTTATACGATTGCGTGCGACTGCTTTCTTAATAAATCTTTTCGGTACGGAAAAAAGAACATCTGCTCCGTCTTTTTCGCTTTCGCAAAGCATAAAACGAATGCTGAACGGAAAGGAAATAAATTTGTCGCCTTTTGCAAACAGAGAATCAATAATTTTTTGACTGCAAAGGCGTTCTGTTTTAGGAAATTCAGGCATTTTTATTTTTCTTTAGCAGCCATTTCTTTCAGTTTTTCGGCTGCTTTTGCTCTTGCGGCATCTCTTTTTGCCTTTGCAAGGGCTTTTGCTGCCTCTTCACGCTTGCGAGCGGCTGCCGCAATAACCTCTTCTTCTCGTTCCGCCACATATTTTGGGTAATCTTCGGGGTTTAATGCCAAATAATTCTCCATCGCCATAACCAAAGACGGACATTTTGGCGAAGGAGCAGGCACTAAAACCTTGATACGTGCATTGCGAAGGGCTTGTTGCGTTGTAGGACCGAAGGCTGCAAAAACCAAATCATTAATTTTGGTTTTAGGAAAACTCTTCACAAAACTTTTTACGCCAATCGGCGTGAAAACGGCAACCATATCAAACTTTGAAATATCAATATGTTTCAGGTCTTTAGGCTCCGAACGATACATTACAGCCTTTTTGTAATTTACTTTAGCCTTTTCAAGAATTTGAAAGTTTTCAACGTTAGCATCTTCCGCACAAGGGAAAAGATATTTTTCGTCTTTGTGGCGAGAGATAGATTCCATAAGGTCTTTGAAGGTAATTTTGCCGAAAAATATCTTACGTTTGCGATATTGAATATAATTTTGCAGATAATTAGCAATACCTTCGGCAAGACAAAAGTACTTCATAGTTTCAGGAACCTTTATTCGCAATTCCTTAGCCATACGAAAATAGTTATCAACTGCGAGTTTGCTCGTTAGAATGACGGCTGTATAATCTAAAAGTGATATTCTTTTAGTACGAAACTCTCTATTGGATACACCAACCACATTAAAAAATTTCTCAAAAGTGAGATTAACTCCATATTTATCTATTAGCACCTTGTATTGTGATTTCTCCATATCTACAGGTGCGGGTTGGGAAATCAGAATGTTCTTTACCTCTTTTTTTTCCATCAAAATAATATTGTTATTACTTAAATGTACGAAAATAATATCTTTATTGCGATTAACAAAGGTATTATTTCGACGGTGCAAAGGTACAAAAATAAATACAAATTCAAAGAATTTTTACTTTTAAACAGTATTATAAAACCTCTTAAAACCCTTATTATACTTAACAAAGCGAACAATAAAAAAGATATATAAAGAGACCCTTCGGCAAGGTGAAATTTCAGGAAATAAGAACCGAAAATCGGGAAAATCAACAAAAGAAAATCCGCAACAAAGAAAACTATCCGGTTTGTGATGTAAATGGATATTGAGTTACGATTACCCAACAACAACCCCAAAATTCGTATTAAAATCAATTTTATTAGAGAAAACCCGCTTACAGCAAGCATTGACAATAACAAAACGCCAAATTGCGACACCCCAATATCAATTCCAAAAAACATTACCGTCCTTTCTCCCATGAGAGAAATAATACACACATATAATATAAAGGAAGGAATAATTAAATGTTTATTTATGAGACTGCCGTTTTTAGTTATGGATTCAAGAGTCCTGCGAGAAAAACAACTCTTTAACATTATAACAAACTGACCCGACTTTTGACGGTAAAGCAATCCAAATATCAAAAACAAAAAAGCAAATATAAGAAAAATCCAACTTGCAAATCCATATTCCAATAAAGGTTTTAGCGGTATTGAAGAGGGGTTTGCTTCCCGTATTTGGAACATTGTAGGCTGTTCATTCAAACTTGGAAAAGAGTCATTCAGCGTATTAACGCAATAAGTTTTGAAATCAGGTATCTGTGTTGTCTTTTGGATTGTATCCTCTGCCACTTTATTTTGCTATGATTAGTTTCTGTGTTGTTAATGCCTTATTAGATTTGATGCAAATCATATAAAATCCGTTTGGAATTTGACTTAAATCTATTGCTGTATTGTTTGTGCCTGTTACAAAGCCTTTATAATAAATTTTTCCGTTCAAATCCATAATGTAAATGCTTGTATTAGCAGACAGATTATCAACATTTAATATGTCTTTTGCAGGATTTGGATAAATGTTAATGTTTTTTGTTTCGCTCAAATTTAGTAATCCTGCAATGGTTGCCGTACGTGGCAGTTTCACATTGTCAATCCATACTGCGTCGGAGCCATAAGAAACAGAGTAATCCTTAACATATTCCCATTTGAACTGATGTTCGCCTTCATTGATTGGGAATATATATTGCTGCCATTCGTGTTCGCCATCCAGAGACAGTTTTTTAATACCGTCAATATAAAAATAGAATTTGTCGTAATTATGTTCCGTTGAAGTCTTAACGTAAAACGATATTTCATCTTCGCCAATGGATTTCAATGAAAGGATAAGAGAAGAAGTTTGATCGTCGGTTATGATGCCCGAACGTGCGGAATACGTTCCCTGATAAGTGATTGTAGAGTCTATTATCCAAGGAAAAGTGTTTTGTTGCCAATCAAAAGCAGAAAAGTCGCCTGTTTCAAATGTTTCCACATTTGGAATGATGCTTATGTCTTCAAATAATCTTGTAATATGATAAAGATTTGCCGCAACCGAAATTCTAAAAGAAAAGGTTGTATCGGTTGTTAAAGAATCCGCAAACTCAATCTGAAATATAAAACCTTGCGATTCTTCCGGCTGAAGTTCATGTAGCGACTTTGTTTCCGTATCGGCAAGTCTCAATGCCGCAGATAATTCCGACAAACTCACCTCTCCGGTCTCCGAAACGGCATCTCCCTTATTTACAACTTGAAATGCAATATAAGGATAGGTACCTTCAAAGTCAAAAACGACGTTTTTAATATCTAATTTCGGTGCTGCAACAGGCAGGATCAAAGTATCATAAGCCGAATAATTAGTTCCGTTGAAACGAACAGGCAATTTAATCTCCGTTTTGTTTGGCAAGCCCGCCATAATTCTAAAACTAAATAAATCGGTTAAGGATATTGACTGGTTATTAGCAAGAGTCCCTGCATTTGCTATGCTGTCCAACAATATGTAGTTGTCGTTTGGTAACAATGTAACCTGCACATCGTTTGCTGTTTGCAAGCCATAGTTCCACAAATCAAAATTTAATGTATATGTACTGTCGCAATAGAATTTGGTTGCCTGCTGATAATCCTCCGTTATAAACGTCGGATTTATTATGGCAAGATAAGGAGTGTTCAAAGCCTGAACAAGAATGGAGTCAATGAATGGTCTGTATCCCTGTAATGTAGCAACGATGCGTAAATAGCAAGGATTGGTAATGGTATTGAAGGAAAGAGTAATTTGTCCCAAAGCATTGGCACGTCCTGCCGTCAAAAGGCTGTCGCCGATACTTAATCCGATATATGAAAACGGCTCTGCATTAAGATTTAACGAATTAGTACCGAGAGGCAAAACAACAGGCAAATCAATAGATTGACTTTGTGGCATACCAATATAAGGCATCAGGGAAGGGTCTCCAAATAAATGATATATCTCTCTATAATACAGGGCGTAATTCTTTTGAGCCTGCATCACGGAAAGATTTCCTGCCTGCATAATCTCGGCTTGCGTCATAGCATATTCGCTTCTCGGCTCACTATGAGTATGAAAGGTTCGGTCGTAAAGTCCTAATGCCGTGCTGTCATAAAGAGGAAACCACACTTCTGCCTTATTTCCAACGGCAAAAATCCAGTCTCCATCCCAGTATGTACTGTTTGACGCACTTATAACCCCGATTGCACCTTTGTTTTCACCTCTTAACAACGCCTCTGCGAAGCATTGGTTGTCGTCAAACTTACCTGATGAACAGCAATTATTGATATAGAACCCAATATTCCCGTTCTGCGGCATGGAATTGACATGAGAAGATGATATTGTAGGTTGATACCATCCTGAAGAACTGCAATGTGCCGTGTAATTGACAAAAGAATTTCCCGCATTCAACCTTGCCAGCACGTCATTAAAGTGTTCCTGCCCTCCGGGCAAAGAATCGTTTTCCGTAACATTATAATATATTGCCGTATCCAAATTTGACAGATACATTTTTGCGTAATTAAGTTGTCCGTTTGCGTCAATAATCGCATAATCAGCCGTTTCCTGACCGCCAACCAAAAGTACATTGTTCAAATACGAAGTATCACTCAACTGAAACTTCTCATAGGCAATGGTCTTATTAACAATGGCTTCCATCTGAGCAACAGTCTGAGCCGAGAACCGACCGTACAACACATCGGCTATTGCATCTGAGGTGTAGTCAGCATAATATAAATCGGTAACATGACTTTCCGTAGTGCCGTTAAAAGCAGGCAGTTGAGCCACATCTCCACACAACAGCAGGAAATCGGCAAAAGGCTCTTGCTGAGTTTGACCGTCCCATAGCGTTTGCAGATATTGTTTTATGTTTGCCGCTGTCCATGAGCCTGATACATTGGAAGGATAAACCTCTGTAATCCTTATGCCTTCCTGTGTTTTCCATTTAACGAACGGTTGTAACGTTTGGCGAAATTCTTCGGGCGAAACGATTATCATTTTCATTGGTTGCGTTTTTTCAACCAATGATTTCGTAACCATATCCTGCTGATTAACAGTCATAATATCAACATCTATAGAATTATAACGCACTAACCGATTTTCCACAGGAAGATATGCCGCAGGTAAAACCCGAATTAAATACAGCCGATGGTTCTTTGCTATTCCTAAATCTTTGATTTTCACTGCCGAAGTATCGTTTCCAAGCCCCAGAGTATAGTATGATTCATCAATAACAAAGTCTCGTGCTGCTTCATTCTTCATTAAATCAGGCTGTTTAGGATAAAGTTTCCACCCTTTGTTCATTTGAACATTTTGTCCGTAAGAAACATTGTATTTAACCTTCAATTCAGCCCCTAACGGCAAAGAAATGAGTTGATTATAACAGGGAATAAGAGGCTGACCGCTTATTTCGGTTGTGTATGGCAAAGTTTTATCGCTCAACAACAAAAAACTGTCATTGCCAACCGAAACAGTATCAATTTGTAACGAAGAAAAATCAAAGTGTAATTTTTCTTGAGCCGCCCCCAATCTAAATATACTAAGGCATAAAGCAAAAATAATGATATATTTTTTCATTTTATTTGAATTAAAAATCGCTGCAAAGTTACAAAAAATAATTTAAGAATATCAATATTTAATTCCAACGCTCCGTAATCAAAGTATAATTGTCTAAAACTTGATTTTGTTCATTCAAAATCAAATAAAAATAATCTATAATTTGATTTGGATGATATTATCTTGCCAACATAATGAAAGTATCTTGCCAACATAGTTAAAGTATGTTGCCAAGATAGTTAAAGTATGTTGCCAAGATAGTATCATTATGTTGGCAAGATAATATCAACCTTATTTGATTATAGATGATTATTATTTGATTTTAAGATGGTTATAATTTGATTACAGATGAATGAATTTTGGTTATAGTTTTACTTAATGAGGAAATAGCCTTATTAATGGTGATAATTATGAATTAAAATCAAATTATGTATCTATCAAATGTTTTTTTGTTGCAATAAAAAATAATTTTGTTTTAATAAAATGAAATTTTGTAATTTTGCAAGCCGATAATAAGAAGTTAAAATAAAATAATTACACTATGAAACTGCAAATCACACAATTAAATTCAAGAACACTCAATTTTGAATATAATGTCAAGCAGGCAAAATCCATTCTCAAAAATGCGAATGAAGATGTTATGACCATATTTCCCGAGTTGGCGTTGAGCGGTAGTCCTTTGTACGAAACGGTTCTATATGACAACGTTAGCAAACAGGCATTGGCTTCGGCAGAAAGTCTTTGCAATGAACGGAAAAGTTGTATCGTTGGTATGCCTTTACACAATGGTAATGAGAAATTAAATGCCCTGTTGTTCATTGTAAAAGGTGAGGTGATTGATGCTGCAACCAAGCGTAATCTTACGGCTTTTGACCGCTCTTTTGCCAAGGGTAATGGCTTTGAAACGGCTCGGTATGAGAACGAAACGATAGCCTTTGGCTTTGAAACGGATTTTGAAGAATTTGCAGCAAAAGGCGAAAAGGTTGATGTGGTGATTTGCGTTGCCAATAACGTCTTTGAGGTGAATAAACAGCAGGAAACCATCAATAAATTCATACCTGCGGTTCGCAAAATGGCGTGTAAATTTGTTTATGTCAATCGTTGCGGTGCCGAAGGGCAGTTTGTATTCAACGGAGGCTCATTTGTGCTGAATGAAAAAGGCAATCTTTGCGATGAATTGCCACTCTTTGAGGAGGAAACGAAGATTGTAGATACTAATCGTTTGAAACTTTTTACTCAAAGCCCGAAGGCAAAAATTGAAAAGATGTATCACGCTGTAATATTGGGGCTTAGAGATTATTTCATAAAGAACAACATTAGCAAAGCGGTGCTTGGTTTGAGCGGAGGCATAGATTCGGCTCTTGTAGCGAAGTTAGCCGTTGATGCTATTGGAAAAGAGAACGTTACAGGCGTGTTAATGCCGAGCGAATACTCAACAGACCACAGCGTAAAAGACGCTTTGGATTTGGTAAATAACCTTCAAATAAAACATTTCATAATTCCCATAAAGCCATTGTATGATACGGCATTATCATCTCTTAATGAGGTCTTTGCAAACACGCAACGCGGTTTGGCAGAAGAGAATATACAGGCACGCTTGCGGTGTATGGTGCTGATGGGAGTTGCCAACAAGACAGGGGCTTTGCTTCTCAATACCTCAAATAAAAGTGAGGCTGCGGCAGGATACGGAACGCTTTACGGCGATACAAGTGGCGGCATCGGCTTAATAGGAGATATGTATAAGAAAGATGTTTGGGAGATGGCTAAATGGCTCAATCGCAATGGTGTAGTGATACCTGAAAATTCCATAACCAAAGCCCCTTCGGCTGAATTGAGTTATGGTCAAAAGGATTCGGACTCTCTGCCTGAGTATTCTTTATTAGACGAAATTCTTACTTTACATTTGGAAGGCAAAATGGACAGAGAGCAAATTCTTGTTAAGGGTTACGACAGCCAAACGGTTGATAAAGTGCTGCATTTGCTCAAAATAAATGAATGGAAGCGGCATCAGTGTTGCCCTTGCATAAAATTGTCTTCCCATACCTTTGGTATAGACCGTTTAATGCCCGTTTCCTGATGTTGGATTACCTTATAGGTTTGGATACAAGGCTGTTTTACGCTATCAATTCCGCAAGATGTAACTTTGCTGATTGGTTTTTTGCTGTCTTTTCTGCGCATTTGTTCATAGGAATTGTGGTTACGGCATTATCAATCTATCTTATGCTCACGTATTTCAAGCAAAAATGGTGGGTGGTACTTTGTTTGGTTGGGTTGAGTTTTCTTTTAGCGGACAGGCTTTCAGTACTTTGTTTCAAGGATGTCTTTGAAAGGTTACGTCCTTCTCACGCTTTAGACAATGTATTCCTTTGTAAGATGAGCCATTTTCACTTACTTTACAACGATAAAGGAGGATTATATGGCTTTGTATCTTCTCATGCTGCCAACGTATTCGGCATTTCAACACTTTTTTCGTTCTTTATACGCAACCGATATGTAAAAATGACTATGTTTTTATGGGCTATTGTGGTCTGTTATTCAAGAATTTACTGTGGCTATCACTATCCTGCCGATGTCATTTGCGGTTCGCTGCTCGGTATATTAACAGGGTGGGGGATTTATCTCCTTTTCCGAAAGAGCGGAATAATGAAAAGGTAAGCCAAAACGACAATCCAGCCTGTTGAAGCAACAATTAGACAAATTATTACATCGGGTCGTGAATAATGAAACCAGATTTCGCTTTCACCCTTCGGTACTTTGACACTCATTAACGAAGTATTGATGGTGTTTATTGGGCTTTCTATGCCGTTTATTGTTGCTTTCCAGCCCGGATAACAGTTTTGCGATATGACTAAAACCCGTTCCGTATCTGTTTTGCACTGCATTAGGATATTGTTAGGCTCAAAGACACTTATCCTTATTTGCGATTGACCCGAATACTGCTTTGTTTGGTTTGCATCAGAGGAGTAAGCCGTGTCCCGATTGAAGATTATGGCTGTGTCGGAACGGATTATGATATTTGGAAAGAATGCAACAGGCAGCAGGAGAGGGATTTCACGTTTGTCATAGGGCTTTAACATAGCCTCATGTTTCACAAGGTAGAGCGGATTGTAACTTCCATATTCTATTTCCTTGCATACCATACCGATATTTTGCCATAAGCAGTTGATATTGTGCTGTTGAGCGATGTCGGTTATTGATTTGGTTGCCTGTGGAACGGGGTATCCGCTTGGTATAGTGGCAATTTGTTTTGCGGATTCCTTATTTGTATGCTCTATATTTAAGCCTGTGTATCGCAAACAGAGCCATGATGTGAGTATCATTTCAATACAGATTACCATTATCAACAATCCGTACTTAAATCGTTTATTTCCAAGTATTAAAATAATAAAAGAGGCAACCGTAACAATGATTTCAAACACGGCAGTAAAGATAAATTTTCCCTCAATGCCATTATGCAGTAATCCTTTGATATTTAACGAATACAGATTGTGAAAAGCGTCAGGTGATTTAACGGAACAGAAAATCAAAACAGCCATATACATCAACGCAACGCCGCAAAGGAAGTAAATAAATGGTCTTTTATAGCGTTCTTCTCTGTCTTGCAGATATTTATTCCAGCCTATTACGGCAAGGATAAGCAGAGATAACATAAACCAAATGCGGAATAAAGCCACTACTCGTATGTAATTGAATAACGGAAAGATGTTAAATGCCAACTTATGTATTGGAGTAACATTGCCAAGCGAAACAATACCGCAGAATAATCCCCAAATAACGATAACTTTAAGCACATTGCTTTTTATATTTCTTAATCCCAATCCGCAGAAAAAAAGATTCATCACCCCTATAAACACACTTCCCATTGATATATCAGTACCTGTGAAGCCTCCTTCCGTGCAGGCAACGTACGGAAAAAACAATGACAACAGCCCTTTCAACGTAAATGGTACTGCGGTCGTTTTTTCGTACGCCACAGGCTTACCGCGTATGATGAAATCGGTGGAAGAAAGTATGGAAATGATGTAAGGCAGCGACAAAACAAGACAAACCAAACCGCAGACAGCCAAATAAATAATCAGTTTGCGAATATATCCCTTTTCTTTCAGCCTGCCATTGCTCAAAACGTAAGAAACAAGCATTATAACAAATAACCAGAGCAGTACAAACACAAATCCCTGATACGCACCGCTTAAAAGCAAAGAGCCAAAGACCGCAAGACAAATCGCATTCTTCATATCGGGCTGTTCAAGCAGGCGAATAAAATACAATAATACGAAAGGCATCCACACCATTCCGATTATCCAAGCGAAATGCTGAGTATTACCAATGAAAACGCCCGAATTGATATACGCAACGCTCATTATGAAGGCTGCTTTTGAACTTGTACCGAAGTGCTTGCTTAATTTGAAGAAGCCGATAGCCGCAATAAACGCATACAAAACCTCTTCAATTCCCCACATCACAGGAATATATCTGCCGAAAAGGGCTAAAATCCAAGTAGGAAGGTAAAACAGATTTACATCTATATGTTCCGGGAAGCCCATTGACTGATATGGATTCCACAAAGGAAGTATGCCGTTGTTCAAAGCCTCTGTGATGAAAATCTTTTTAGGTAGTGTCCAGTCGGCATAGTCATAGACGGGAGCATAAACAAGCGTTAGCAGAAAGGAAAGCACACTTGCCGTCAGCAATAGCAGATATACCATATTATTATTGCTTAACAATCCCTTTTTACTTCGCAATGGAGTTATGTATTTTTCGTTTGAACTCACCTTTATCTTTATTTAGGAGTGCAAAAATACAAATTATTTTACAAATACGATAAACCAACCCGACAACATTACGTTATAGGGCTTGTTATGCAACATTTGGCAAGAACAAATGCAGGAAAATTTTATCAAAACATTATTCCGTAAAACCGAAATAAAATTACGGTTTTCTATAATCAAATTCTAAAACGCTATAATTTGATTATAGATTTCTATAATTTGATTCCGGAACGCTATAATTTTCATATAATTTTCTGTAATCAAATTATATGAAACGGAATTAGTATTTAGATATATGGAAATTTTATATCCGTACAATACTTCTTGACAAATAAATAATTATTGCCGCAAAGAATTTTTGGCTGTTAAGATTTTATGTTATGTTGTTAAGGCTTCACGCAGTTTTTCCGTGATATGCGAGTTGTAAATGCTCTTTGACTGCAACACCATGCTCTTTATAGCCTTTTCATTACTGATTCCGTGTCCTATAATCACCACTTCATTAACTCCAAGCAAAGGCAAACCGCCGTAAATCTCGTAATTAAAACGCTTAACGTAATCATCAACCAAGCCTCTTTTAGCAAAGATGCGTGCAAATGCCTCAGTATGTTTCAGTAATAGGTTTCCAACAAAGCCATCGCAAACAATCACATCTACATTTGACTGAAATATCTCTATCGGTTCAACGTTGCCGACAAAATTATACGATTTCTCTTCCTTCATTAAAGCAAGTGCGGCTTGGGATTGCTGATTGCCTTTTTCATCTTCCTCTCCTATATTTATAAGACCTACCTTTGGATTGTCAATACCCAGAGCCGTTTTGGCATAATTACTTCCCAGCAAACCGAATTGACACATTACGTCAGGCTTTGCGTCAGGTACAACACCGACATCAACCAATACCGTAACGCCTCCTTTATCCTTTGGGATGAGAGAAGCAAGGCAGGGACGTAAAACCCCTTCCATAACTCCAACACTGAACATTGCTCCGGCAACCATTGCTCCTGTGCTGCCGGCAGAAGCGAAGGTATCTATCTTATGCTGTTTCAGGTATTCAAAACCTACTGCCAGACTGCTGTCCTTTTTAGATGACAGAGCCTTAATAGGTTTGTCGTGCATATCTATTACTTCCGTTGCATTGACTATTTGAAACAAATCGGCAGATGCACCTTTTGCGTCAATGATTTGCCGTATTAAGTCCTCCTTACCAAAGAGAACTATTTGGTCTTCGGCGGATAATTCTTTTTGAGCCAAGATAGCACCCGATACAACAGCATTAGGAGCGAAATCTCCGCCCATTGCGTCTAATCCTATCTTCATAGGGCTGAGATATTAAGCGGTTGCGCCCTTGTCTATCGCTAACTTGCCTCTATAATATCCGCATTCCGGACAAACTCTGTGAGATACTACCGCCGCACCGCAGTTATTGCAAGTAGCGATAGCAACAGATTCCAACTTGTGATGTGTTCTTCTTTTTGCGGTTCTTGTCTGGGAGAACCTGTGTTTTGGATTTGGCATTTTATTTTACTTTTTTTACTGTTATACTTTTTATTTTAGTTTTTTCAAAGCAGCCCAACGCGGGTCTGTTTCTTCATTATCTTTCTCTTTTTGTTTGTTTTGGCATTCAATTAACGCAATCATACTCTCATCACATTTGCTTTCGTCAGCCTCTCCATGCACACAGCGAAAGGGTTTGCCGACAAGCACGCACTCAAAAAAGAATTGCGATAAATCAAAGACCGTTTCCTTTTCGCTCAACATCACAACGTTCTCATCTTCAATCTCTACAGCCTGTCCGAACTTCAACACAAGATATTCATCGCTGCTTATCTTTATGTCTATCGGCTCAAGGCATCGGTCGCACGCAACAGTAATTGTGCCGTTGAACGTAAAATTTATTGATATTTCCCTTTCCGTTCTGTCTATTTTTGCTTCGCATTTCACATCACAGGCAGTAATATCGTCATTCTCAAATCTGTCAAAAAGGCTTTTTGTTAAAAGATATTCCTCTTTACTTTCGCCCGTTGGTAAGGCTCTAACGTTAAGTATATAAGCATCTTTCGCAAACATTTTATCCTTTTTTATTCAAATTAGAGTTTGCAAAGATACGCTTTTTTTTTGAATTGACAATCCGTTTGCTTCAAATAAAATCCTTTTCTTTGCATTTGACAACATTTTTTTCGCTTTCGCTTTAACAGAATTTGATTATAAATTTTTGAAATCAAATTACGGAAATCTATAATCAAATTCCGGCGTTCTATAATTTGATTACAGCACGCTGTAATTTGATTATAATTTTACGAAATCAAATTACAGTTTTACGCAATGTAATTTGATATGAATATATCAGTATTTCAAAAGAATAGATTATGGATTTGTATCTCGGAAAGAAGGCTTTAACGGGTTAAAATTTCATATTACGGATTTTTTTTGTACCTTTGCAAACTCTAAAATTGAAAAACACAGACAGAAACGATGTTAAAAACTAGAGCAGCGATAAAAGCGGTTGAAGGATACGTGCCTGAATACGTACTAACCAACGATGAATTAAGCACAATGGTAGATACGAACGATGAATGGATAATGACACGCATCGGAATCAAAGAAAGACATATATTAAAAGGTGAAGGACTCGGTTCTTCTCACATGGGAGCGATTGTGGTTGGGAATCTGTTGAAGAATAACAACCTTTCGCCCGACAGCATTGAACTTATAGTGTGCTGTACCGTTACTCCCGATATGCTCTTTCCTGCAACGGCTAACATAATTGCTGATAAATGCGGCATAAAGAACGGTTTTGGTTTTGACTTAAATGCAGGCTGTTCGGGCTTCCTTTATGGGCTGACCACAGCAACAAAGTACATTGAGTCGGGATTTGTCAAGCGGGCAATCGTAGTAGGAACGGAAAAGATGTCTGCAATTACCGATTACACCGATAGAGCAACCTGTCCCATCTTTGGAGATGGTGCGGGGGCTGTTTTGCTGGAAGCAACCGACGAAGAGACAGGTTATATGGACGGAATGCTCAAAAGCGATGGCGTAGGCAGAGTACATCTTCATCAGGTGGCAGGAGGCTCTTGCTATCCGCCGACTCACGAAACGATAGAAAAACGTCAGCATTATATTTATCAGGAAGGGCAGGCTGTTTTCAAATGGGCTGTTGTCAAAATGGCAGAAGCAACTGAGGAAATAATGAAACGCAACAACCTTACCGCCAACGACATTGCTTATCTCTTGCCTCATCAGGCTAATTTGAGGATAATAGATGCCACAGGTAAGCGTTTGGGCTTGCCGAATGAGAAAGTACTAATCAATATCGACCGTTACGGCAACACCACATCAGCAACCATTCCACTGCTTATGTGGGAAAATATGCACAATTTCAACAAAGGCGACAACCTTATACTGACTGCCTTTGGTGCAGGGTTCACTTGGGGTGCAATTTGGCTCAAATGGGCAATCTAAAAGTTACTTTTCTCGGCACCGGAACTTCGCAGGGCATACCTGTAATAGGCTGTGATTGCGAGGTTTGTTCTTCGCACGACAGCAAAGACAAGCGTCTGCGTTCCTCTGTGCTGATTCGTGATACGGAAAGCACAACTCAGATTTGTATTGACGCAGGAACGGACTTTAGAATGCAGATGTTGCAAAACAATGTTAAGTATTTGGACGCTATATTGATAACTCACGCTCATATAGACCATATCGGCGGGCTTGATGAGGTGCGTTCGTTCAACTATATTCAGCAAAAATCAATCCCAATCTACGTAAATATGCCTGCATATCAGGGAATAAGGGAAATGTTTTCTTATGTCTTTAAGGCATATCATTATCCCGGCGTACCCGAATTTGATATGCGTTTGGTTGCAGACTCGTTTCGGATTGGTACTTTGACCATTCAACCCGTTGAAGTCCTGCATCATAAGTTGCCTGTTCTGGCTTACCGCATCGGGAACTTTGCTTACATAACCGATGCCAAAACAATAGCCGAGAAAGAGAAAGCAAAACTGCAAGGCGTTAGCACTTTGGTTGTGAACGGACTTCGTAAGACGGAACATTTTTCTCATTTCACCTTGCAGGAAGCCCTTTTGCTCATTGCCGAAATCAAGCCTCAACGTGCTTATATCACGCATATTAGCCATTATCTCGGATTGAATGCCGACGTTAGCAAAGAACTGCCCGACAATGTCTTTCTTGCGTATGACGGATTGACGATTGACGCCTGAAAAAGAAGATTTTATTACCCCGAATGCAAATTTTTTTTCATTTTTGCTTGTTTTTAATTTTTTTTTTGTATCTTTGCAGCCGTTAATATTTGTTAATTAAATAGGTAAAATACAATGAAAACACGTTTATTATTCATTTTAGCAGCGGTTCTTTTCGCTTGGTCGTGCGAAAATAATGATGAAAATATCGTCAATAAGGAATCGCAATTATCCAATCTAACGTTCACTGCCTGCAATCAGGATAAGGATGCAGGTAATGTAAGCGTACAATTCACTAATACAGGCATTCACATCACTCATTACGGGCTTCCGGTAACCTGTGATTTTGATACCGTGCTTGTATCTTACACGTTCAACAACGGCGTACTTCGTATTACGGAGCAGGGAAGTCCTAATGAGGCTAACTGTATTTGTTATACGGACGTATCTTACACCATTAACAACCTTCAACAAAACAACGTGAATGTAATTTTTGTTAATGGCGAACAGGTTTGGTGTCATAACGATCCGGGACAAGGGAATGACAGCATAACAACAGGAGATGATTTGCTGCTACAATTCTTCACGGACACATTAAAAACGTTGGACAGCGTATATCTTGTGAATACGCCGACTGAACTTGCTTTGCACAACATACCTTTTGCTTCCATGTACAACCAATTCACATTTGATTTGAATACAAACTCGTTACTGATTTTTTACAGCGAGAATTACTCCGGTATAGACCACGTTACGTCAAGCGTTTCCATCATGGAAAGTTTGCCGGAGCAGGTTTTGTGGAACGTATATGTGTATTCAAACATTGCAACTGTCGTTCCGTCATACGTTTATGTGAAAAGGATTCCTAAAATTTCCTCTAACGTAACCGTAAATCTTAACAAGCAAATTATTTATTAAACATTTATATTTATATTATCAATGATAATCCGTTCAAAAAGGACGGATTATTTTTTTGTCCTCTTTTTTCACCGCCATCAGAACCGATTTTGCTTTATTGAAACTTGATTTCAGGATTTTATCATTTGATTTTAATTTTCCGGAATCAAATTACAGCGTTCTATAATCAAGTTTCAGGATTCTATAATCAAGTTTCGTGATTCTAAAATCAAGTTTCAGGATTCTATAATCAAGTTTCGTGATTCTAAAATCAAGTTTTGAGATTCTAAAATCAAGTTTCGTGATTCTAAAATCAAGTTTCGTGATTCTAAAATCAAGTTTCGTGATTCTAAAATCAAGTTTAGTGAACGCAAAACGACTTTCAACCATAACGAAACAGAGTAGGGGAGTATTGCATTCAAAATTGGGTGATAAAAAACCTTATTTTAAGATAGCCGAAAAATGCAATGGTTCGTCCAAAGTTCCATTCGTTAAAATTTTATGCGATTTTAGCGTTACAAATGTAAATTACGACAATGTTATAATGAGGCTTTACAAATGTAAAGTGAGCAAATAGTGATTAGAAATGTGAATTTACGGCTATGTTACGATTGTAAAGCGGCGTTGGAAGCAAATTTTACCCTTGTGAAATAAGATTTTGATTTTATGACTTCAAAACCAGATATTTATAAAGTTTAATTAAAGTATTTCTTTATCAAATTCGGGTAAAATAAGGCATTATTTGGATGCGGTTATTATTAAGTTTTAACGCATTGAAACAAAGGGTTAAAATTTTTTCTTATTAAAGTGTAACTTTATTTGGAAGTTTCCGTATAGGCGATTACAAATGTAAAAAGATTGAAATTACAATTCTAAATTATTAGATTTGATTACAAATGTAAATAAGTTGATTTTATAATTACAAATGTAAATTTATGATAGAGGAAAGAATAAAACAGATTATCACAACTTACGGTTTGACCGCCGGAGGTTTCGCTGACATACTCGGCATTCAGGCTTCGGGGATTTCTCATATCCTTTCGGGTCGCAACAAGCCGAGTTTGGATTTCGTAACGCGGGTTTTGACAAAATTCCCTGACATTTCGTGGAATTGGCTTGTGCTTGGGAAAGGCAGTATGCAGTCATTGGAAGTGCCTGTAATTGAAGAGCCTTCGCTCTTTTCACAAGAGCCGCCGCAGAAGGTTGAAGAGGTGAAAACGGAAGTTGAACCTGAGCCGTTGGAAGAGGTTTTTGAAGAGGTGGAAGAGCCTCCCGTTATGGTACAAGAGCCTGTAAATGAACCCGAACCAAAGAGCAAGGGTCGCATTCGCCGCATCATCGTTTTCTATGACGATTGCACGTACGAGGAAGTGAGCAATTAAGGGCTGAAAATTTCAATCTTTCGTGTCAATGTTTGTGTCGGGGAAATTTATTGCATTCTCCAACACGATAAAATCATTGTAAATAATTGTCGGTGTTGAAAAAAGTAGTAATTTTGCAGCCTTAAAATTAAGTAAAAATGGATGATAATTTTATGAGTTTTGCATTCACCCTCGTTGTTATGAGAGATGTAAGTTACTAAACGACACTTGATATTGCTATGAAGTACCAAAAGAGTATCAATACCATAGGTTGGCTCGTTGGAGCGGTGTCTTTGCTTGTTTATGCATTGACTCTGAGTCCTACTCTTTCGTTTTGGGACAGCGGAGAGTTCATTGCAACGGGTTCAAAGTTGCAGGTAGGGCATCCGCCGGGTGCTCCGCTGTATCAACTTTTGGCTGCCTTTGTTTCTATCTTCACTTTTGGAAATCAAACTCTTATCGCACCGTTCGTTAATGCCCTTTCGGCACTCGCAGCCTCGCTTACCATAGTCTTTTTCTTTTGGATACTTGTCCGTTTTCTCAATCGCTTTTCCGATAAGTACGTTGGGAACATCGTTGCTGCTGCTATCGGTGCATTGACCTTTGCTTTCACGGATTCCTTTTGGGCATCGGCAACGGAGGCAGAGGTTTATAGTTTATCGTTATTGTTCTCTACGTTAATCATTTGGGCGGTTATGAAATGGGATGAGCGTCCCGATGCCCGATGGTTTGTTTTTATTGCGTTTTTGATTGGTTTGTCGTTAGGCATACATCTTTTGAGCCTGTTAGTACTTCCTGCCGTCTCGTTGATAGTTTGTTTTCATTACTTCAAACCGTCATTTGTCAGCGTAACATTAACTCTTATCATTGCCGTATTGACGATTTGGGGGTTGTATTCGCTGTTTCCGTTGTTGCTTTCAGCCGATTACCTGCCTTTATATATAATATTAGGTGTGTTGATTGTGCTTTTGGTATTTTCCATCCTGAAAAAAATAGCGTTATTGTCTGCTATCAGCCTGTCGTTTCTGTTTTTTATTCTCGGCATATCTACTTATATCATCCTGATAGTAAGAGCCGAAGCAGGCGTTCCAATCAACGAATATGTACCTCAAAGTTCCCAAAAACTCATTTACTATTTGGAAAGAGAGAATTACGAGAAGCCTCCATTATTCTTTGGAAATCAATACACTGCTTACTCATTTGCGAAATATAATATCAGCGAAACGGGTGATTTGGAGGTGATTTACAATCGTAATACGCAATCCTTCTTTCCCCGAATGTGGAACCCTGTTTATGAAACGGCATATACGGACTGGACTGGCACGCCTGAAAAAGCCATAACTGCGAACGGACAAACGTTTTACACGCCTTCATTTGCTCAAAACTTCAATTTCTTCCTGCAATATCAACTTGGCTATATGTATAACCGCTATTTGATGTGGAATTTTGTTGGTCGTACCAATGACATTCAAGGCTTTGGCGATGCGGGAAGCGGACAATGGAAGTCCGGAATAAAGTATTTGGATAATCTTTTTGGGATTAACACTCAGGCTTTTCCCGAAAATACGTTGCGGAAAGGCGGTACTGCCTATTTCTTTATTCCTCTCCTTTTAGCCATAGTGGGTTTGATTTATCAGTATTTTAAGGATAGAAAAGGCTTTTGGGTTAATACTATGCTGTTTGTTTTTACCTCTGTTTGCGTTGTTGTTTATCTCAATCTAACTCCTTATCAGGCGAGAGAGAGAGACTATATTTTCATAACGTCTTTTCTTTCCGTAAGCGTATGGCTTTGTATTGGCGTGTTGGGAATAAGCCAAATCATTGTTAATATCCTGTTTTTGCATCTTCCTCGTTACGTTGCCGTTTTCTTTTTCATTGTTCCTTTGTGGTTATTGAGCCAAAATTTTGCTTCTCACAACCATTCGCATCAGTATACGGCGAAAAATTTTGCTCAATCTTTGTTGGAGAGTTGCGAAAAGAACGCCGTATTATTCACAAGTGCGGATAACGATACCTTTCCTTTGTGGTACTTGCAGAATGTTGAGGGAATACGAACCGATATTAGGGTTATAAACCTTGCTTTTTTGAATGATGCGGATTATATTGACAATCTGCAAAAGCGTGTTTATGAGTCCGCACCGCTGCATTTGATTACGCAACCGTCTGATTATAAAAACGCTAATCTAAATTATAATTCCTCTGCCCGTAATCTTGTTTCCGACAAACCGACCTCAATAATGAAGCATTTGAATCGGGAAATCATATTGCAGGACAATGTTTATGCACTCCAAACGCTGATTTTAATGGATTTAATAGTTGCTAACATTGAGCAGAGACCTGTTTATTTCTCCGCATATTCCTATGAGGATTTACTTAATCTTAATAATTATTTGACTCTTGAAGGCTTTGCATATCGCTTAAACACAATACAAAAAAATGGAAAGCAAGATATGTTACCGCCTAAGTACGGAAGCGTTAATGCAAATAAGATGTACGAAAATTTTAAGCAGTTTCAATGGCGGGGTTTTAAGCGACCGAGAACGACTTTCAATGAATTGGAACGCTCAATAGTAGATTTTTACGCTCAAAATGCTTCTTTCCTTGCCTTCGGTCTTTATCAGGCGAAAGAGTATCAAAAGGCTGACGAAGTTATAACCAAATGTACGGAAAATATACCCTTCACTGTGCATAAATATCCGCACTCTCTGGCTCATTTAGCCGTAATTGAGTGTTTGTTGGATGGGAAATTGGCGGAGGATAAGGACATTTACGCAATCTCACATCATTATTTGTTCTACGTAATAGACTATTATAAAGGTTACATGCGGTATTATCTTAACTTGAAAGATAGTTTTAAGGCTCATGAACGCTGGGAAGCGGAAAAGATTATGACGAATTGGCTCTATCTTTGTCTGTTTATCGATGACAATAAGTTGGATGACTTGCGTGAAGACCTTACAGCAGATTTCTTTAACTACGCATCGGAGTATTTGAAAATATGTTATGATTATTTGGAAACAATAAAGGATAATTCGGATTTTTATAAGGAGGAGATAGAAAAAACAACCGCTCTCGTAAAAGGAATACTTGATTTGGGGAAGGCTTATGAAGAAAAATTACCTCAACCTCCTGCCTCTCTTAAACTTTAATTGGAAGCGATATTCAATCCATTTGTGGTTGGGGAATAGGAAAGACAGATATTTTTTTGAAGAAACGGCTTCCAATAACATAATTAAAACAATAAATTAAGCAAATTAAAATTTTTTGTATCTTTGCAACCTCAAATTACAGAAAAAAAGCGATGAGATATTATCTTATAATCATATTTTCTATCTTTATTTCACTGTGTTCCAAAACCGTTACGGCTCAGGAAAGTTATGCAGTAGCGTATGAAAAACAGGGAGATAAAGCAATGAAAGAGCAATCCTACAACGAGGCTCTTCATTCCTACATTACCGCACGGCGTTTTGTGAAGGAATATCTTGATATTGACTATAAGATAGGTTGTTGTTATACTCTGTTACTTAATTATTCGGCGGCAGAAGCACATTTCCGTAAAATGATACTGCTGAATCCCGATAAAAAACTCAACATTCTGTATCCAAAACTCTATCTTCAACTTGCTCAAATGGCGAAACAAAACGGCAAAACACAGGAAGCATTGGAATATATTGAATTTTCGTTGCGTGATAACCCTGATATAGCCGTTAGAAATGACTTAAAGCGAGAACAGAAGGCTATTTTATGGAGTATGGAAAACGCTAATCCCGAAGCAGATACAAAGATTATAAATCTGGGACCAAATATCAACAATGCCGTTTCGCAGAGTGGGGGACAGTTAATAGACTCTTTGTTCCTTTTTACCAAGGTTACGGGGACTCAAAGCGACTTTACGGAGTCGTTATCCTTTGAAAACATGGAATCTTTTGTTGATTTTGCCTTTGCGGACGGTGATTTCCACACTCCATCTCAGCATTTGGACTGGGGTAAAATCAACAATGCGGAAGGCGGTTCAGCCAATCTGTTCTTTGATACCACAGAAGACATAGCCTATTTCACTCAACAAGTAATGGTCAAAGGGGGTAATATAGCAACGAAAATTTTTTTTAGTAAGCGTGATGCCGCAAATCAGTGGTCTAAACCTAAAATAATGCCGTTTTGTAGTGAGGATGCAGCCAATTATACTCACCCTTTCGTGGTAATGCTCGCAGGACAGAAGATACTTTTCTTTGCTTCCGACCGTCCAAATGGCTATGGTGGCTACGACTTATGGCAGATGAATCTCTTCAATACCTATTCCAAACCCGCAAATCTCGGAAATAAGATAAATACTCCAGCCGATGAAGTAACTCCTTTCATCGCTTCAACGCTCTGTAAGGAGACTTTGGTATGCACTTACAGCCTTTACTTTGCGTCCAACGGTCATTCGGGCTTTGGGGGCTTTGATATATTTAAGTCAAAATGGGAAAACAATATGTGGGAACAACCTGTAAATCTCTTAAAACCAATTAACAGCGAAGCCAATGACCTTTTCCCTGTGGTGATTGAGGAAAATGTGCGAGGTTATCTTACGTCCAATCGTCCCGATGCCGCAAATAATTCGGGGCAAACCTGTTGTAACCGGATATACCTTTGGAAAAGCAAGCCCAAAGCACCAAAAGAACCTCCGCAAACCCTCGTTGATTATTCCAAAAGACTGCAAGATGAGTTTAATCCCGCATTTGACCTTCCGCTTACCCTTTATTTCCATAACGATGAGCCGAAAGAAGCCGATAATGCAATGAAAACAAATATGGATTACAACGAATGTTACAACCGATACAACGCTTTGAAACATACTTATGCGGCTTTCTATCGTGTGAATGACGATGCGGAGGGCGAAAAACAGATTTTGGATTTCTTTTCTCAAAAAATAGACTACTCAATGAACAAACTGAACGCTTTAATGACTTATCTGTTGCAGCGTTTGGAAGAAGGACAATCGTTGGAAATTCAGGTGAGAGGCTTTGCTTCTGCTTTATTTACTGCGGATTATAATTTCAAATTATCGGAACGCCGCATCAACTCTTTGGAAAATTATATCCGTAACTGGAATGGCGGCAAACTTGCTCCGTATCTTGATGCTGCCAAAACGAAAGGCAAAATACGCCTGACAATAAAGCATTTGGCTATGGGCAGTAGCCAGTCTGTTTCCGCTAACCCGCAAAATCTCAATGCAAAACGTAATTCCGTTTATACGATAGAAGCAATGAATGAGCGGAAAATTGAAATAAAAATTATTCAGGAATTGTAACGGAACGTTCTTTCCAACTTACATTTTGCGTTAATTTTGTTTTGTTTTATTAGAATCAAATTCCAGCGTGCTATAATCAAATTATAGAACGCTGGAATCAAATTATAGAATGCTAGAATTTGATTATAATTTTCTATAATCAAATTACAGTAATATCTTCCCTTGAAAACAAAATTTGAAATAAAATTTTAGCAATTCAAAAAAAAGTTATACCTTTGCACCCGCAAAAAAGAGCAAAATTGTCCCATAGTGTAATGGTAACACAAGAGATTCTGGCTCTCTTATTTCAGGTTCGAGTCCTGATGGGATAACAAAGTATTCATATCTATTCAAGCAGGGATTTCGTAAAATGTGTCCCTGTTTTTGTTATATTGATACAATAAAATGAAAGAAAACAAGTTTTAATTATGTATTAAAAAGAAAACAATATATGAAACGTTATCTTATTTTAATTTTAATTGCGATAGTATGTTGCTTTACGGAGGTTCATTCTCAGGGAATTTCCTATCCCGATTCTTCTGTTTTGGCAAGCGGGTCGTGGTATTCCATTACAGTTCCTCAAAGTGGGATATACAGATTGACAAAAGAAGATTTTAAGAGGTTAGGAGTGCCGGATACTGCCATAAACTTTGATAACCTGACAATATGGGGGCAAGGCGGTTTAGCCATACAGCCTTATGTTGCTTTGTATGAGGGAAGTGATTTGAAGGAAAACGCTATTTATGTTAATACTCAAAGCAATCCCTATGCTCTTTTTTATGCAGAAGGTACTATTCGCTGGACATATAACAACGGAACAGATTTATATGATTTCAAATTAAACCCATATTCTGATGTTGCTACGTATTTCATTTGTTTTGACGCAGATAAGGGAGACAAAAAAAGAATTTCATTTGACGCTACACCAATAGGAAACAGCGATTTCGTTGTTAATTATGCCAGAGATACGTATCTGCACAATAGAGACTTGTCTAATCCTAAGGGAATGGGCAATACATTCTTTGGAGAGAGCCTTACGCACTTGGCAAATGAGTTAAAAATAGGCGTGAATCTTGCGAACTGTGTTATGAACAATAATGCTAAAATACGCATAAATGCAGGCAGTACGCGTAACGGAAACACTAATACCCTGACCTTTAAGTTTAATAATCAGGTACTTGGTAATATACAAATAACAGGGGATTCTAAAAATACAGTTTTAAGTACAGGCATTTTGGAAAAGTCGCTTCCTGTTCTCACAACCAATTTAGATACGGTTACAATAGTTTATGATGCGGGTTCTTCCAACGATAAAGCCTATCTTGATTATATTTTCATAAATTATGATAAATATCTGCACTTTAATGGTAGCCCCTTAATGTTCTATACTACCGTTGGAATGGGACAGGATAAAATTGCCGAATATCACATTGGGAATGTGAATCAGGCTTTAAGGGTTTGGGACGTGTCAAATCCTCTTACAGTGAAGGAATTGACCGCTACACAGCAGAGTGATACGGCAATACTGAAACTTAACACCCAATCATTGCATAAACTCATTGCTTTCACAGGTTCAAACTTCCCAACACCAACTCTAAAAGGCAAAGTAGAAAATCAGAACCTTCATAGTCTTGAACAGACAGACTTTATAATCATAACTGCTCCTGAATTTATAAATCAGGCAAAACGTCTTGCAGATTTTCATCGTGCTTATGACAGTATAAAAGTAGCCGTCATACTGCCACAACAAATATATAATGAATTTTCTTCAGGCACAAAGGATTATCTTGCTTTCAGGGAATTTTTGCGAATGCTGTACAAACGATATTCGCCTGTACAGCAGCAGCCTAAAAACGTATTACTCTTTGGTGATGGCACGTTTGACAATCGCAATATTTTAAAATATAATAATAATTTCTTGCCTACATATCAGAGTGATAGCGATGCGTGTTCCGATATTTACATTGCACATCTGGCAGACAATGCTTCAGGAGATGCAAATAGCAGTGCTGTTTTAATAGGTGTTGGTCGCTTCACGGTGAATGATACTAATGAAGCAAATATTGCAGTGGATAAGGCTCGGCGTTATTTGTTCAAAGAAGATTTACGTGATAATACTGCCGTTGTTAATGACTGGAAAAACTATTCTGTTTTGACTTGTGATGATGATGATGAAGGAGAGGTTTATTTTATTAAAACATCGGAAGCGGCTTATGATACTTTGGTAAGTGCTTTTCCCGTAATGAATGCGTATAAAGTTTATGAAGATGCGTATAATCAGCAAAATTCATCAGGCGGTTCAACATATCCCGATGCTACAAAGGCAATAAACAATCGTATGAACAAAGGTGCATTAACCTTGAATTATGTAGGACACGGCTCGGACAACCATTTGTCAAGCGAACGTCTAATAACCATTAGTGATATAACAAATTGGACAAACTTCAATCAGCCAACACTTTTTATAACCTCTACCTGTGAATTTACAAAATTTGATATGGTAGACAAGGCATCGGGAGGTGAATACGCCTTTTTGAGCAAAAAAGGCGGTGCAATAGCCCTTATATCTTCTTCAAGACGCATTAGTTCTCAGGAAGTAGTCAATGCAAATTTCCATAAGTATTTTGTAAAAAAGCAGACTGACGGAAAACCTCTTACATTAGGAGAAGCCTTTGCCGTATGTCAAAATGAAAAGAAAAGCAGTGATTATATTCTTATAGGAGATCCTGCATTGAGATTGAACATAGCAATGTTTAACGTACATACAAAGACCATTAACGGCATCAATGTGGAAGATACACTTACCGCTATTCAGGATACCATAAAGGCTTTGTCGCAAATGAGCGTTTCCGGTGATATAAGAGATAATAATAACAATGTTTTGACCAATTTTAACGGAAAAATACAGATAACTCTCTTTGATAAGGTTAAGACCTATTATGGTTTGGACAACGAAGGACACGGTAGCCTTAAAACATTCGAGCAACAAAAAAACGTCCTTTACAAAGGAATTACAGATGTTGTTAATGGAGAATTTACGCAAACCTTTACTATACCAAAAGATATTTCATATAATTATGGCAGAGGTAAATTAAGTTACTATGCAAAGACTGATAGCGTAGATGCTTCGGGCTATAACGACTGGTTTATTGTAGGAGGAATTGACGGCAACGTTCAAATAGACACAACTTATCCGAATATAAGGTTGTATATGAATGATACGAATTTCTTATCAGGAGGAATAACAGACCAAAATCCTGTTTTATTTGCCATTGTTGAAGATTCAACAGCAATAAATACTACTGGCTGTGGTTTGGGACACGATATTATGGCTTGTCTTGACAACGCTGCTAACACCTTTGTCCTAAATGATTATTATGAAACAGACCTTTATAATACCAATAAAGGCTATATTCGTTTCCCACTTAATGGTTTGGCAGACGGACAGCATACATTAACGCTCAAAGTCTGGAATATATTTAACTTCTCATCAGAAAAAACAATCACCTTTTACGTCAATAACGGCAACGAACCGCTTTATACCAACCTTACAAACTATCCTAATCCATTTGAAAGCAGTACAAGTATTGTCATAGAGCATAATCAGCCCAACCAAATAACTGAAGCAAGCATCTATATATTTGATATGTCGGGTCGTGTTATTAGAATAATCAATGCTACTCCTTATATATCAGCCTATACTATCGGTCCAATCACGTGGGACGGAACAGACGGAAGTGGAAATAGGTTAAAAAATGGCATATATGTTTATAAGGCTATTATGAATACTGCTTCAGGTGAAGTGCATTCGGCAGGAAAGAAAATGATAATTTTTAATAGAAACAAATAATAAAAAGAAATAAATAACGTTTTAGTAACTTGGACAGACAAAAATAACAAAAAACAGATGAACAACCCCAAAACAATAATTGCCTTAATGGCTTTAACAATAGCAGGTTTAAGCGGATTGAAAGCACAGACATCAAAAAGTGGACTGGTAGATGATGATAACAACACCCTCTTGGGTCAATTAAAAGAAGAAGGGTCGCGTCCCATACTCACAGGTGTGCCTATCCTGTTGATAGCACCAGATTCAAGAGCAGGAGCAATGGGAGATGTTGGAGTAGCATCAAAACCTGACGCAAATTCTATTCACTGGAACGCTGCCAAATTAGCCTTTACCGAAAATACAACAGACATCACATTCACTTATAGCCCATGGTTACACAACCTTGTACCGGATATATCTCTTGCTTATCTGGCTGGATATTACAAAATCAATGAAAGAAGTTCCATAGGTGCTTCTTTGACCTATTTCTCTATTGGAGATATGAATTTTGTTAATGAACAGAATGTATTGATAGGCGTTTATTCTCCTAATGAATTTGCTGTTGATTTGGCTTATGCTATGAAACTGACTGACAATCTTTCGGCTTCCGTTACCGGAAGGTACATTCGTTCCGATCTTACTCTGGGACAAACCGTAGACAATACACAAACCTTTGCCGGACAAGCGGGAGCAGCCGACGTAGGTTTGTATTATGAAAACGAAATCAAAAGTCAAAAGCCTTCTTCTTATGCTTTGGGTTTGCAAATATCCAATCTCGGCTCAAAAATATCCTATTCCAACAACAATACAAAAGAGTTTTTGCCCGCTAATCTGCGAATCGGTGGTCGTTATACAATGAATTTTGATCAGTTTAACGAGATTTCTTTTATGCTTGACTTCAATAAACTTCTTGTTCCTACGCCTGCTTTATACGAAGATGACACAATATATGCAGGGATGGATGGAAACGTAGGCACATTGCAGGGAGCAATTCAGTCTTTCTACGATGCACCAAACGGATTTAAGGAAGAATTACAGGAGATTTCTATTTCGGCTGGAATGGAATATTGGTATCGCAAAATGTTTGCCGTAAGAGCAGGATACTTTTACGAGAATGCACACAAAGGAAACCGCCAATACCTTACTTTTGGAGCCGGGTTGAAGTACAACGTTCTAAAATTAGACATCTCTTACCTCATTACAACGGCACAAATCAGCTATAATCCGTTGAAAAACACGCTTCGCGTATCACTTTCCTTTGAAATATAGGACAATAAACCGATAATATAATATATAAAAAACGGCGTTTCAAATTCACGAAACGCCGTTTTTTATTTCTATGTTTAAGGGGACAAAAGCACGGCAGTTAGTATTGTAAAAATCGGTACTTGCAGGCTGTTCTGACGGCTTTTTTAATTAACTGAAAATCAATGTCTTTGATTTTGTGTTTAAAACTCTTGAATTTTGACCCCCAAACTCTTGAATATTGGGGGTCAAAATTCAAGAGTTTGAGGGTCAAAATTCAAGAGTTTTAAATATCGCTTTGGGAAAACCTCAAATCGGGGAACAAATTAAAGATGCTTTGAAAACTATTATTGACGAACTTTTTTATTCATATTCAAGACTTTATGCAAAGATAAATACATTACTTTTTGTCCTCACTTTTGGCAATTAAACCGATTTGTCTGTTTGCGTGTGAAAGATTTTACTACTTTTGCAATCCGATTTTAATATCAAAAAATATGAACCCGAAAGCAACATTTATAAGTATAATTCTTTGTATTGCAGGTCTGAATGTAACATTCGCACAAAACAATTACGATTTCTACAAACAGAAGTACCCTTCGTGGTTTTCGGATGCCAAACTTGGAATTTTCATTCACTACGGCGTGTATTCGGTGCCAAGCTGGAGCGGTGCCGAGCAGTATGCCGAATGGTTTTACAAAGGTTTAATCGGTGGTGATACGGCGAGAGAGAATTTTCAACGAAGGGTCTATGGCGATGATTTCAGGTATGAGGACTATAAAGGTTTGTTTCGCAGTGAGTTGTTTAACGCTGACGAGTGGGCTGCTTTGTTTGCCGAAAGCGGAGCAAAGTATGTGATTTTTACTTCAAAGCATCACGATGGTTTTTGTATGTGGGACGACTCTCTTTCAGGCACTTGGAATTCCGTTCATTCTCCCTGCAAAATTGATTTTTGCCGTCAGTTGAGCCAAGCGTGCAGAAAGAAGAATTTAAAGTTCGGTCTCTATTATTCTCTTTTGGAATGGAACAATCCTTTGTTTCGCTGGACAGTGGATTCTGCGGGTTTGGAACGCTATGTCAAAGATTATATGCAGCCGCAGTTCAAATCGTTAGTGCAAAAGTTCAAACCCGATTTGCTTTTCGCCGATGGGGACTGGGATTTCAGCCCCCGACAACTTGGAAGCGAAGATTTGGTGCAGTATTATTACGATATGGTTGGTGCGGAGGGCATTGTCAATAACCGATGGGGCGTTGGCTTTGACTATGGTTACCTCACACCCGAATACAGCAGCGGAATCAGTGAGTTGAAACGCCCGTGGGCTGAATGTCGAGGGCTTTCCCGTTCCTTCGGACTTAATCGCAATGCCGATCTTTCTTCGTATATGACAGGCGAAGAACTGATTCTGCATTTTGTGTCTTTGGTTGCTGCCGGTGGAGGCTTAACGCTCAATGTTGCTCCTTCGGCTGACGGACAGATTCCTTTGCTTCAGCAGGAACGACTCTTGGATTTGGGTAAATGGTTGAAGACAAACGGAGAGGCAATCTATGGAGCAAAACCCTGTAAGGACGCCGCAGCGTATTATACGGCAGAAGAAGCGTACGAAAACGATACCGTTATAAATTATGACTGGGTTCGCAATGCCCCGAAGAAAGGAATGCCGGAAGATAACTTTGGTGTAAAATGGTATGGGTACATTATACCAAAATACAGTGAAGAATACACCATTTACCTGAAAGCAGACGATATGGCATATCTTAATATAAATGAATTATATTATGAAGGTATGGCAGGAGATACGACATTAAAAATGATTCTTTGCGATTCTGCTTTTACCCATAAACCTCTCAAAACAACAATACGGCTGAAAAAAGATATACCTTATCTGTTTAATTTATTGTATGAGGAAAAGGATCTTAACGCTTCGGTCTCTCTGCAATGGGAAAGCAGGCATAGACCAAAGGAATCGGTAAAAGGAAACTGGCATAAGACATATTGGTGGATTAAACCGACATCTTATTTAACGCAAAAAGGCAATGACCTCTATGTAATGGCTGATTTGAATTATTCGGATGACCAAACAGCAGTTTCTTTGCCCAAAGCACCAAAGGAAAATATGCAAATAACCTGTTTGGATACCGAAAATATGTATTTTCTTTGGCAGTATAAAGACGGGAAACTTATGATTGATACCTCTAACTTAAAGTTTGGGAAAATCAAAAGCAAGGGAGTGGTCGTCTTTAAGCTGGAAGGATATTTACAGGATTAGTCAATTATTACACCGCTGCCAAGACATAATTTCCCGCTTTGGTCATAAATAACCCCAAATTGCCCAGCCGCTATACCCTGTATTCGTTTTGAGGATTCAATGCGGTATATGGAGTTTATTTTCCGTAATTTGCCAAGCGTAAAATCGGGTGTATGGCGTATCTTAAAAAGAATTGTTTTTTCATCATCAAAATCCCCGAATACGTCTCTTGTTATAAACTGCATGCCCGAAAGATTTACAACATTACCATACTGAGTTGCAGGGTCATATCCCTGAGATACGTAAAGCACATTCTCATTCATATCCTTTTTGACAACAAACCACGGACCACCACTTAATCCAAGTCCTTTCCTCTGCCCAATGGTATGAAACCAATAGCCATTATGTTCTCCCAATATCCTGCCTGTCTCCAATTCAACAATCTTTCCCTTTTGCACACCTAAATATCGCTGCAGGAAATCATTGTAATTGATTTTGCCAAGAAAACAAATACCTTGAGAATCTTTGCGTTCCGCACTTGGTAATTTTGCTTTGCGAGCCGTTTCTCTTACTTCCGATTTAAGCATGTTGCCAATGGGAAACATAAGTCTTGAAATTTCAACATAATTGATTTGTCCAAGAAAATACGTCTGGTCTTTTACCTTGTCCTTTGCGGTAGAAAGCCACGTTAAACCTTCATTATCAATGGTTGTAGTGGCATAATGTCCTGTGGCAATCCTGTCAAAATCTTTTCCCCATTTGTGTTCAAACGCTCCAAACTTTATAAACTTGTTGCACATCATATCAGGATTGGGCGTAAGTCCTCTTCTCACAGCCTCAATGGTATAACTGACAACGCTTTGCCAATACTCCTCGTGCAGCGATACTGTTTCCATACGACAGCCATATTTTTTAGCGATGCAGGTTGTTATTTCAATGTCCTCTTCGCTTTGACAGTCAATATAACCATTCTCTTTTTCCATTCCAATACGAATGTAGAAAATGGTGGGGTCAAATCCTGCCTCCTTTAAAAGATGTACGCATACGCTGCTATCTACTCCTCCGGACACTAATGCCGCAATGTTCATTTCCAAATGTTTTTTATGATTTGCAAAAGTAGTAAAAAATCTTTTAATGCAAAAAGCCCGTTCATTTATTTGAACGGGCTTTTGTTTTATTGCTTGCTCGGCACAAAGGATTTAATTTGAACTGGAAGCCAAACGGAAGCCTACTCGGGTGTGGCGAGCTTCGGGCTCAGCGTAGTCACGGCGAGCCACAAGACAGTTAGACGAATCGTTGCCAAAATA
>JAISTG010000045.1 GCA_031272705.1 Bacteroidales bacterium
TGACACCAAAGAGCCAAAGGCGGTTTTGTAGCCCACATATCAGGCTGGAAGTCAAAGGTTACAATAAACGGATTTCCTAATTTGGTCATTTCATACGCCGATGCTGCATAGCGACTCTCATCCCAAGTGGTCAGAAAGTATGAGCCAAGATATGCAAAAAGCGGAATAATACTCAAAATTACGAATATACCACACAGAATTAACGTTTGACGCCGATTGGAACTTATTGCCTTAGATTATTTATTTGGATTTTGAATTGGAGAACAAATATGCGGACTATTGTTTTATGATGGTTCTATTCAATATTGTGTTTCCGGATTCACGTACCGACAACATATATACACCTTTCGCAAGGGCGGAAATATCAAGCGTGTTTATCCCCTCATAACTCATAAGGATACGTCCGTAAAGGTCGTACAGTGTAACGGTTAACGGGTTTGCAGAAGCAGTATTTATGAATAGTTTGTCGGCAGTCGGATTCGGATAAACGGATACCCCGTCCCTATGAATATCATTTACGGATACCTCATTAGAGATTTGCCATGAAAGGATTGGATAGCCATAGTTCTGGTTAGGACTTAAAGCCCATGGTGCAGGAATTTGGGAGGCATTTAACTGTTCCATAAACCAAACACTCTGCATTTCGCTGCCGGTGAGAGGAGTTCCGTATTCCGCACTCGGATTCGGCTCTACATCGGTAGAATATTGCCACATATCTTGATAATAGCAGTTGTCTATAACGGAACCCTCAGGGTTACTGCCGCAAAATCCGCCGTAAAGATTAAAGTTGTTATATACGGTCATAACGATTGCGACGGAATAGGAATTATTTATGGCGGAAGAGCCGTTATTGTTGCCGCAAAAGCCACCAACCCAATCCGTACCGCTAACACTTGTAGTAGTTACATAGCAATTATTGACTATGGAATTTGAATATGTGGCACCTACAAATCCTCCCGCCATCCAGTAATCACTAACTATAACCGAATTGCTAACGTATGAATCTCTTATTACGGTGCCGCTGTTTGCCTGTCCGCATAATCCGCCGACACAGCCATAACCCCAAAAACTTCCGCTTAAAACTCCAACCTTTTCAATGGTCGCTCCCCACGTTACACCGAAAATTCCAACGTACGGAACACCGTTGTAAATTATCCGTACGCCCGATATAACGTGTCCCTCGCCGTGAAAATAGCCCTGAAACAAGCGATAATTGCTATAAACAGAGGTGTCGCTTCTGCCGCCGACGGGTATGAAGTTGGATTCCATAATTCCGTCTCCGTCAAAATCATAGCAAGGCTCACCAAAAGAAATATCGTTGGTAAGTTTGAAATGTTTATTGGCGGTTGCGGTTGAATAGTCCGCATCGTTCATAACGAAAGCCGACAGGATACGCAAATCATCGGCGGTTGCAAGCAATACGGGGTCATCCTCCGAACCGCTGCCCGTAAGACCGGGAATTAAATTTTGTGCCTGAGAACTGCCGACCGTAAAGACGGCAATTAGAATACATAATACGTGTTTTTTACTCATAGATTTTTAATTTTTATTGTGCGGAAAACACCTTCGAAATGAATTTAAATGATTTTCTCAAAATGAAAAAAAATAATGAAGAGGTGTTTTCCGCACGGTATAACATTACGTTTATTTCTTAAAATGCGGGTTTTTAATAAAATGAACCCCATTAAGGGAATTGTAGTAATGCTAAAGACACTACGATTTTCCCGCATTATTTTTATTTAAGGATTTACAAAACCTGTTACTATTGCCGACCACGGACCCTGTTCCCCCTTGGTATTTACCCATCGTACCCGATACGAAATCTCCTTGCCCACGTCGTCCAAATCATATCGCAGGGTTGTTGGGGAGTTGGTGTCAAGTTGCACGAAATTAAACCCTTCCGCCGAGAGTTTATTTGCACCTTCCGCACGCCATACCTCGTATCCTATGACACCGTTTGGGGGTTTTCGGTAATGTTTTTTGGTGCTTCCTGCCTCCGTTACGCCCACTTTAAGCACGTGCGTAAATGATGCAAGTGTCTCTAACTCAATGCCCGGAATATCCGTAGGGACGGGTACGGGAGTTGGTTCGGGATTAGGCACCGTCAGCCCCAAATCGGCTTTAATTTCGTCCGTTGCATCGGTATTATAACGTATGAACTGATTGACTATATTCCTGACAGTCATCACCAAACGTTTTCGGGTACTGTCCTTCGCCATCAGGTTCATTGGTGAATGTTCGCCTTTGTCCCACATGCCCTGAGCCTCACGCCAATCGGCATAATTTCTGTCCAATGCGGTCATTTGGAGGTCGGGTATATTTAAGAGGGTTGCGTATTCGGTGTTTAATTTCTCAATCAAATTCTCCGCCCAAACCTTAAATTGCCCCGTATCGTGCGGTATGTAATCCGTATGTGCCATAATTATTTATATTTTAATAATTAATATTTATATTTATGTATTCCAAACTTCTGTAGCCACCGCCGGAACTTCTGTAGCCACCTACAGAATTTCTGTAGCCACCTACAGAACTTTTGTAGCCACCGCCAGAACTTTTGTAGCCACCGCCAGAACTTTTGTAGCCACCGCCAGAATTTTTGTAGCCACCTACAGAACTTTTGTAGCCACCGCCAGAACTTTTGTTCGGTTGTATAGAATTTCTATTCATTTCCATATTCAATCTATTTCAAAAAAGGGGGTAGATCTAAACATCTTTTAACACATGAAACCACTCCCCCTCAACGTTTAAAATAACGCTGCAAAAGTACAAAAATTATTTGAATTACCAAAATCCGTGTTCAAAACCCGTAAATAATGTGATATATGTTCGGGATTATTGTTCCCAAACCACATAAAAAAGGAGAGAATTTTATTAAAATCCCCTCCCTCCTAAATATAACACATCCTAAGACATATTAATTTATAATGAAAAAGTGGCTGCAAAAGTACAAAAAAAATTTGAATTACCAAAATCCGTGTTCAAAACCCGTAAATACCGGGATATTTCCTTTTATTTCCCGTTCGGTTCGTCCCAAACCGGATACAAAAAGAGAGGATTTTTGAAAATCCCCTCCCGTCTAAATTTTAATAAATTCTAAATTTTATTAAATTTAATGTATGATTAGGCTGCAAAAGTACAAAAAAAATTTGAATTACCAAAATCCGTGTTCAAAACCCTTAAATAATGGGATATTATTTTTTTATTTCTGTTCGATTCGTCCCAAACCGGATACAAAAAGAGAGGATTTTTGAAAATCCCCTCTCGTCTAATTTTTAACAAATTCTAAAATTTGTTAAGTTATGCTTAAATTTAAGTTGCAAAAGTACAAAAAAAATTTGAATTACCAAAATCCGTGTTCAAAACCCTTAAATAATGGGATATTATTTTTTTATTTCTGTTCGGTTCGTCCCAAACCGGATACAAAAAAAGAGGATTTTTGAAAATCCCCTCTAAATATATATTAATAATAAACTACAAATTGCTAACCACAATTGATAGTGGGTGCAAAAGTACAAAAAATTTTTGAATTGCAACTAATTTTCCAAAAATTTGCACAGATTTTCTGCGAAACGAGTTATAAGTCTTACACCCGTACCCGTAGCCCCCAGCCCTCTGTACGGCGTTTTCTTATGGCTCATCGCAACTCCCGCAATATCCAAATGAATAAACGGATAATTGGTGAAATATGCTAAAAATTTCCCTGCCGTAATCATTCCTGCGGTTTCGGTGGTGTTTTTAATGTCTGCGATTTCGCTTTTAATCAATTCGTCATAATCATCCCAGAACGGAAACTCCGCCACACGCTCCCGAACCTCGTTACCGGACTTCATCAACATTGTTAAATACTCTGCCGCATCCTTTTCCACCGCCGCAATTCCAAACGAACCCAACGTACGAGCCGCAGACCCCGTTAAAGTAGCCGCATTAAGAGTCAGCATCGGCGAAAACTGCTTCGCATAAGCCAACGCATCAGCCAGAATTATTCTTCCCTCAGCGTCGGTATTCATAACCTCAACGTTAGTTCCGTCATACATATTTATAATGTCGCCGGTTGCATACGCATTGCCCGAAGGACGATTGTCGGTAGCCGGAAAAAGCCCCACAACATATAGCGGCAAATTCAAACGGGCTATGGCATACATCGCAGTAGCCATCATAGCCGCTCCCGCCATGTCTTCCTTCATGTCGTTCATATAATCCCCCGTCTTAATGTTTAATCCGCCCGTGTCATATACCAGCCCCTTCCCCACAAGTACCAACGGTTGCAGGTTCTTTGCCGTTTCGGGTTTGTACTGCATTATGGTAAAGGTCGGCGTATCTACGCTGCCCTTATTAACCGCCAGCAATCCACCCATCTTTTTCTTTTCTATCTCATCTCTTTGCCATACCTCAACCTCAATTCCTGCTTCCCTGCTCAAATCAACAAATGCCGCAGCCAGCCCCTCCGCATTAAGACTGCAAACAGGCTCATTAACCAAATCCCGACACTTTTCCATAGATTGAAACACTATAACCAACTTCTCAATATCACTCGCCGTAATTTCATCATTGAAAACATACAACCTGTCAAAAGGATGTATCAATCGCTTTGGGTCTGTTCTGTAATTGTCGAATGTGTAACTGTTTATCATTACCCCTTCAACAAACCCTATTATTTCTTCCTTGTTTATGTGAGCCGCGAATACGGTCTGCAAATCCGCTACATATTCCTTATCACAGAAATCCAGCATTTCACCACCAAGTTTTCTAAATTCTTCAATGGTTTCATACTTTGTTTTTTTATCGCTTACAATCGCCACCGCAATCCAATGAGACAACATATTAAAAGCAAAAAATCTGCGTTCATTCTGCTTCATCTGCGTAGCAATGTATCCCTCCTGCTCATTATTTAAGAGAGGACTTGTAATGGTATCTCCATTTTTGAAAATCAATAAAGTAGATACTTCTTTCTTTACATTTGGTATTTTCTCTATACTAATCATTACTTTGTTTATTAAATGTTAATTATCATCCATATTAGAGAGCAAAGATTTCCGCTCCGTATTTACAATTTGCAAAAGTACAATTTTTTCTCCAAACAGATGTTTTATTACTTTATTTTAATGTTTCTTTGTCCTTAATTCATCTTATTGACGCAATGGCGAGAGCGGTATTGATTCCTTCTATTGCAGACGATGTTATACCTCCTGCATATCCAGCCCCTTCTCCACAGGGATATAATCCTGTTATTTGAATATGTTCCAGAGTTTTTTCGTTTCTTGTCAGGCGTACAGGTGAAGAAGTTCTGCTTTCAATGGCAATTAAATTGGCTGCTTCCGTAATAAATCCTTTCATTTTAGTTTCAAAATGCAACAAACCGATTTTTAATCGTTCGCAAATGAAATCCGGCAAAATTCCATTGAGGTTTGTTGCCTTCAAATCCCCTAAATATGATGATTTTGGAAGAACAGTTGAAGGTTTATTTTCTAAAAAATCACATACCCGTTGCCCAAATGCCGAAATGTTTCCAGCAAAAGCCTTTCGCTCACATTTTTTTTGAAATTCAAGTAAGGATAATGGATTTGAATTAACGTTATTTATGGCGACCACAATTCCCGAATTGGCGAAAGGAGAATTGCGTGAAGAGTTACTCATTCCATTTACAACGGATTCATTTTCAGCCGTAGAAGCAGGAATTATAATTCCGCCCGGACACATACAAAATGAAAATACACCTCCCTTTGTATCGGTAAAAGCCAACTGATATGAAGCAGGCGGCAACAGTGTATCGTAACTATTAGACCTGTATTGTATTTCATTGATATGCGACTGCAAATGTTCAATCCTTACTCCTATTGCAAAAGGTTTGGCTTCCATAAAAAGCCCTTTGTGATAAAATAATTCATAAATATCTCGTGATGAATTACCTGTTGCAAGTATTATGGCATGGCTTGATATGGTTTCTCCGTCCTCGGTTATAATTCCAACGGCTTGATTATTCCGTATGATTATATCTTTAAGTGTCTTCCCAAAATGATACTCTCCTCCATACTTTTCTATCGTTTTACGAATGGATTTGATTATTCGGGAAAGATTATCGGTGCCTATGTGTGGATGGCTATCATAAAGAATGCTCTCATTTGCTCCATGCAGTACAAAGGTTTCAAGAACTTTTATCATATTACCCCGTTTGGAAGAACGTGTAAATAACTTTCCATCGGAAAATGTGCCTGCTCCACCCTCTCCGAAACACCAGTTGGAATTAGGATTTATGGTTTTGGTACGAATAATGCGAGAAATATCTACTTTACGTTGCTCAATAGCCTGTCCTTTTTCAATTATTACAGGTTTTAATCCGTTTTCAATCAAGGTCAATGCGGCAAAAAGTCCGGCAGGACCCGCTCCAACAATAATAACAGGACGACCTTGAGATACATCCTTATAATTTGGAGGAAACTTTGGAGAAAAAACAAACGGTTTATCACTGACTTCAACTCTCAAATGATAACATGGCTGCTTGCGAGCGTCTATTGAGCGACGTAAAATTCTGTAATAAGGATATGCTTTACTGTCAATACGGGCTGCTTTTGCTATTTCATTACGAACATCTTCCACATTGGCAAAATCAACCGGTGGAATGGTTATTTCTAATTCTTTTATCATTGATATGTTGCGTTATTTAATCCAAAAATTATAAAAAGTGAATACATAAAACAACAGGAGCGTTAAACATAACGCCCCTGTAAAATCCATGAAACCGCAAAGGCATCAAACATAATGCCCTTATAAATTATTGGGCTTCAAAAGCATTCTTACCCAATCCGCAAAGAGGGCAAGTCCAATCCTCCGGTAAATCCTCAAACTTTGTTCCCGGAGCGATTCCATTCTCAGGATCTCCTACAGCAGGGTTGTAAATGTAACCACATGCTGAACATTCATACGTCTTGTCCATTTTTTATGTATTTAACTGTTATATATATGGCTGCAGTTTATCAAAACCACAGACCTGTCGGCGGCAAAAGTACAAATTTTATTTAACATAGCAAAATCAACATCAAAAATTTCCGTATCCAAAACCCGTCTTTATCCTTCTATTATTCAATAAACAGACTGCATATATTACTTTTGTTTTCTCAAAATTTGACTCCGATTTCCTATAAGCAAATTACGGGAAACAGATTTTTCGGTTTACCAAACACAAATAAAAAAGCCCGACATTCTTTATCGGGCTTATTGAGTATAGACCATTTTTTTTACCAAAAGAAAACCAAACCAACTTCTATATTGTTTTGAGAAAAAGGTGAATCCACAAATTGAATATTAATATTATTCCCTTTAATCCAATGATTCCACCTATATACGTTTTGAGGATAGATGGTATAAGAGGCAGTTATTAAAAACTTATGCCTGTTACACATAAATTCAAATCCACTACCAATATAAATAAACGGCGAAATCTTTTTTAGAAGTTCAAAATCCAAATGATAAATTTTGTCATAATATAAATCCAAACTATATAATTGCCCATCAACGTTAATACCGTTCTTTACATTATGAAAAGTAATACCTCCACCAAGAGAAGCAACCCAAAAGGCTACATCATTTCCGAGTGGGATCTTGTAACTAAAAATTACAGGTATTTCTACCTCTCTTAATGCTAAATACCAAGTCCCTGCATTAGTCATATTATGGTCACTCGAAGGTGAATAATCAGAATACATATATTTCCAAGATTGATTTCTACAATTAAGTTTTAATCTTGTTGACGCAGAGAATCTTTTAGAAATAGCATATTGATATTCAATATAAAGACTATAAAAACTGGCATCTCGCATTTCTAACGTTGCATAAGGAAGTTTTGTTCCTAAGAAAGTAAGTTCATCATAAAAAAATTTATTTGCATTGAAGCTATTTATATTAGCAACATCAGAAAATAAATCCGTTGTTAAACCCAAACCAAAATGATGCTTTCTTTGAGTCTGTACATTAGAAAAATTAACATTTTGAGCATTACATAATATACAAGATAAATGTATTACCACAAAAACAAATCTATATGTTTTCATACAATTTAATATTAATACGGTCTGTCATATATTTGAAGTCCAACAGATAATTCGCAATCTCCAAAACTATACCAGAATATATGTTGGAGCCACCTTGCAAAATATAACTCTCTTGTTACTTTGCATTTTGCACCAACTTCATCATCCCAACTTTCTTGAGGAATAGATATTTCAAGTGTAACATAAGAAGAAACTTTTAATGATGCCGTATATGGAGCACTAAATCCACCGTCTTCTTCTATCATATAAAATACCATTTCTTCCTGATTTGGTTTCCAATCAGGATTTAGAATAGGATATTCGTAATACTTTATAGAATGATTTCCGATTTCTTTTCTAGTGAAAGTAGTACTATATTCAGTATAATCTCCGAGCGTAGAAGTTTCTATAAATCCTGATAGAACCTTAAATTCACTTCCACCTGCAACCCAAGTATCATATTGTATTCCTCCGCTTTTTACGGCTCTAAATACACTAGTATAAATTTTGTTTGGATTTGTCCATTCTGTTACAGGAGGTTCTGGGTCTTCATTAGGAACCTCTTTTGTTCCCTTTAGCCATTTAATACCATTTTTTATTCTAATACCATTTTTGAAATCAGGATATTTGATATAATCAATTTCATTGAAATTAATTATAATGACAGGAAATAATGATGCATCGAATTGCTCTTGAGTAACTTGAACATTTATTATCTGTCCATTTTCATACTTAAAGCCATTTAATACTTCAGTGCTTTCATCCTCATCTCCATCTATATAACAGATTATAGGAAATGTTTCTCCGTCCCAATCATCACGATAGCCCCAATATATATTTAAGTTATCATAATGATTTTCAGAATTCAATCCAAGTGCTGTCAAAGTGGATACATTGATAGCCTCTTTTAGTTTAGGAAACATTGAACTATTGTGAAAGAATACAGAATTTTCAGTATTTAGCACATCATAATATGTTAGATTTTCATCCACATCATATTCTGTTACAATCATATTTATTGACTGATTGATTTCATTTGCAATACTAAAATCTTGTATCATTGCATTCATTAAATCCAATGCAACATTACGAGTAGAAGTTTTTGCCTGCATATTTTTATTATTATGCTTTGTTCCTACTTCTATTTGTTCATCATCAGCACAACTAATAAAGCCGATGTTTGTTACCATAAGTCCTATTACAAGGACTTTATATATATTTTTCAACATAATATATTTTTCTTTTATTTTATAATTTAATTTATTTTTTTGTGTTTCTTAATACGTACATATTAGCAAAAAGTTACATTTTCATTCCATTTTTCAAGTTTTTTTGTATAGAAAACCAACACCTTTTTTTATTATTTTGCAACTAGGTACGTACCTAGTTGGGCTTTTGCTGTGCAGCAAAAGCCCTTGCCTCGCTTTGCATACCTTATTCGCATTCAACTTATTGTAGGCACAGATTATTTGCGGGTATGCGAAATCTGCTCAAGTTCGTTTTGCACAAAAAGAATATCCCCTTGAGATGCAAAAAGACCAAAAGAAGAACTTTTACTGGTTTGATTTTCAAAGAGTATTCCGTTAGATAACTCCCAAGACAAAGTTTTCCCAAAACATAAAAAGCAATTCTCTGCCCCAAATCAATTAGAGCAAAAAACCAACTTTTTAGTATTTCAACAAACATTGTCATATTTTTTTTAACTTAAACGTTTATTTTTTTTAGTTCACTAATGCCATTTTAATTGCCGACCACGCACTGTATTCGTGCTTAAAATTGTAGTAACGCACTGCGTACCAAACTTTTTGACCAAAATGTTCAGCCGAAAATTCCACCATAAACGGACTTTTTGACTCTTCACCAAGAAAAGTCATCTCGTCATAAGTAGGCGGTTCATCGCCACCAATCTTTTGCCATATTTCAACACCGGTCGCACCTTTCGGCAATCCCCTCATGATTTTTCCCAACGAATTGTAATGCCCGAAAATGATGAAATGTCGCAAATGCGTTAAAAAATTTATCTCTATCGCAGGGGCTTCATTAGGCACGTGAATCGGCGTTTTGGTCGTGTCGGGAATGTGAAGCCCCAACGCCGCACGCAAATCAGGTGTCGCAGCAGGATTGAACCTAATGTACTGATTATAAATGTTTCTAATGTCCGTTTC
>JAISTG010000046.1 GCA_031272705.1 Bacteroidales bacterium
GGATGAAGATTGCTTATAAACATATAATTACGCTCGTCAATCATTTTCCAGTAATGGAAATAGCCTTCTGTGTCGAAATCGGTGTTGTGAGACCAATTCTTTAATTTGGTATATAGCGCTTCTTCGGTTCGTGCAAAACTTTCGTGGATAACTCGTTGTGGATAAACAATCTTTTTTTCATTTTCTACTATTCGGCAACAAACATAGTTAGGCGTCTTCGTGGCTATTGCCGTACTGCCGCCACCGCCTTTGACAAACAAATAACCGTTTGATAATCTCTTATAAAGCAAAAGCCACTCCTGATAAACACAGTTGATATGCTTTTTATGCACGTCAAGATAGTGCAAAAAGTCCACAAAATCTTTAAAATCTACAAAATACTCATCGGCGTCAATCTGTACATGCCAGCCGCCTTCGCCCATATACTTTCCGAGCATATTTCGCTCACGGGTATCATTCTGAACAGAACTTAAGCCTTCAACATAAAAGGTATCTCTGTATATCTCAATCTTATGCTGTGTGTCAAACTCTTTAATCCATTGCCAGAACGACGCATCAATTGTAATATCGTTCCCCGACCAAGTTTTCCCGTCTTTATCCACAGCCAGCACTATCCTGTCGGCATAATCATATACCGGCGGTAATGAATTTTTGATGTTCTCGTAATCATACGAAACCAGCATTCCAACTTTAATTTCTCGTAACATTATTTTGTATTTGCTAAGTTATTTACATTATATACTGCATAATTTTCTTTACTATAAAGCAAAATGCCATTACGTTCAATAAAATCCTCTTTTCCCCTTATGCAATCTGATTTATTTTGCACATCATTATTGATTACAATCAATTTATTTGCATCACTTTTTAATTTTGGGAATAAAGAATAAATATCCGATAGGTCATCAATTCTGTACATTCTTTTTTTGCTTATTGCCAGCTCTATCGGTTGATTATCAGGAATAGAGTCTGTAAATGAGAAATAAACATCCTCATAATGATAATGATCCCTTATGGTATGGGCAAGAGTATATTCTACAGGTTCATTTTTATATGATTTATAATATTTAAACGGCCCGTAAATTATTATCAAATTTACAATAGCTATCAGTACAGAACTTAGTAGAATTGTACCGACAAAAATGCCATTCTTTCCCAACGAAGGTTTATATTTTGTTACATTATAGTAAGTAAACGCAAAAACAGAAAACATAAATGGCAAGCCGAATTTTATCATAGCAAACATGTGTATCGATGAGTGATTCATAAATGTAAATACCTGTAAAATAGGAGGTACGCATATAATAATGCCAATCTTGTAAAATGGAATATATTCAGGTTCAATTTTAACCTTATGCTTTATATGATAAATTAAGTTTTTAATTAAAAAAGCAAGGAAAACAGAAACCGACAGGGCTCCGATTGCCGTGTAGCTTTTCACAAAATTCATTATGATTTGCAAAAACAGGTTTCTCCCACTGGGGATCTCTCCCATAGTTCGTTCCTCTATTTTCCACATTATTTTTGACCAGCAATTCGGATCATTCGATATTTGCCACACATATAATCCCAATCCCAAAATGACAGGCAGGACATAAATAGCAGAATTTTTTAATATAACAGAATACTTATGTTCTTTCAGCTTGAATAATGGAACAACTTTAACAAGCCAGCTGACAAATAATACAAATAAGAAATAGTAATCTGTTAATACTCCGTAAATTGACAGCAGAAACTTGAAAGAATAAAAGATCCATCTTATAGCGGCTTTCTTGTTTTCAATCAAAGGAGACCAGATTTCAAGTATAGTGAATGCTAATACCAATGTAATTATGAATTGATCTGAGAAAAAGACGTTTCTCAACCAAAACATATTGTCGGGAAGAAACATCCAAATCAATGAAAGTAATGCCGAAGCAATTGAAATCGGGATTTTCTTTTTTATGTTCAAAGTGATCGAAAAAAAGGAATAAAAAAGGAAACAGAAAAGCAAAACATCCACTAAATATTTGTATTCAAGAAATTTAAGCACAAATACCGCATGAATCTCATCTTTGCCTGTCAGTTTTGCCGCGATGAATGGCGGAAAAACAACTCCCGATGGATATGAAATATAAGCATTGCGTTCATAAATATCGTCATATTCGATCGATTTTGGATTTTCGAACATCAAATACTTTAAATTGCAAGCCCCTTCTTCAAGCCAGCAATTCACAAATTTAATTGTAGAACTATTATGCCAGTTCTCTTGAGTATATCGACTTTCGCCTATATAAACCAGATTATGGATAAAATAATATCCAACTAATACAATTATTAGCATACCAATCACCGGTAAATTAGAAAAGAATCTGTTTTTCATATTTTTTTATAAATGATATACATAGTTTTTCTTGCTCCAAAATTCCAAACAAGAACAAGCAAAGTCGAGCAAATTTTACTTATCATATAATGGAGCCCAATAATATCAGTAATAAACCAAAGCAGCAAAGTATCAAAAAATAAGCCCATCACTCCTATCACTGCGTAAATAAAAAATTCGAATAGTTTATTGCCTATATCTTGCTTAAACACAAAGACTTTGCACAACGTAAAATTGACAATAAGCCCGATAATAAAAGCCAAAACATTAGAGGCCAAATAATACCAGCCGATGATGTCGGTGAACACAAAAAGGGAGGCAATATTTGCCAAAGCAGCTATTCCGCCCACAAAGCAATACCGCAGCATTTGCAGCAGACCGTTGTCGGTTGGTTCGAAGAGTAGTTTATGAATTACGCTTTTCATGATATTCCTTTTCGGTATTGACCGACCAGATGTTCGACTTGTCGTTATTTCCCG
>JAISTG010000047.1 GCA_031272705.1 Bacteroidales bacterium
TTTTAGTTTTTGATATGTTTTTTTTGGTTTGTTTTATATCGGGGACAAAGGTACAAAAACTTTTCATACTACCAAAAATAGTATAAAAACTTTTTGTAATAATTTTTATAGGATAAAAAAGAGTATGAAAGGTTTTGGAAATAAAAATTGTTATGCGAAAGCCCTCCTCGTGAGTGCGACACGCACCCGGAAGTTATTCTTCAAGCATTTTAAGGCTTTCCTCTATCTGCGAATAAAGTACCGTTTTGTTCAAAATACGTTTGTTGCGGTCTAAAATGTAAAGTTCGGGCGTTAATTCCACATCCAAACCGTACCTTTGCTCTATTTCCTCAGGCATAGCCTTCAAAACAATCCATTCAAAGGGATGTTTTCTGTGATATTCGGCACTCACGGCAGCCTCCTTTTCCAAATCAATGGAAAAAATCTCCACATCAAAGGTATCTTTCTTTGTCCTGTAAAACTCCTCCAAAACTTCCAAATCCTTTTTGCAGGATTCACAGCCCGCAGCCCAAAAATAAACAATGGTATATTTATGTTTTTGGTCATAAAGGGATTGCCTTGTGCCGCCGAAATCAACCGCAGTAATGTTCGGCATACGATTTCCGGGCAAAAAAGGCTTAATTTTGCTCGCCAGCGTCTGATGATAGTCCAATTCGGACGGCGGAATGCTGTAATACTTCGCCGTTTTGGTAACAAAATCCGTCAAAAGAACATAAATCCTTTCATTGAAGGAAAAAGGCATACGACTGTAATGATTAAGATAATAATTTAAGATGTAATTGGCATAAAGTTTCCCCCCTTTGGAAAGGGCAAATTCGCAAAATTCTTTCAAAGAAATGAAAATACTGTCCGAATTCTGCACGGTGATTTTCTTTAAATACGATTCAAAACGCTGAAAAAAGAATGGCGTATAAAGTATCCGCGGGTCATCAAAATCAAAATCGTCCCAGTAATGCGTACGAAAATAATCGGCATACTGCATTTCCTTACCTTCTTTTAATTTCCCATCAACAAGAAACGTGTCGGGAACGTTCGGAGCCTTCAAACTCCTAACCAAAACGCTCATTAAGTTGTCGGGATACTTTATGTAAAAATCCTCCGTGAAGGTTTTCCATTCGGCACGTGCCGCAGCATAAACCTGTTTTACGGAATCCTTATTGTCCTGTTCGGGATTATTTATCTGTAATTTGTATTGATATTCGGCGAGACGTATTTTGCGGTTCTCTTCCTGATATTTCAAATAATGTTCATTTGCTTCGCAGCCCTCAACCCAGTAAAACCCCGACGGCTCTATGCCGATAGAAAACCTCAAAGAGGTATCCAACACAAACGAAAACATATCCTCCTGAGAAGAAGAAGCCGTCAGCAAACGTGGAAATTGTTTCCGTGCCGTCCAATGGAAAGATTGGTCGGGACTTTTCCGGATGGAATCCAACATAATTAAATCCTTACCGAACGCCCCTTTGATATACAGGACACTATCTTCAAAATCCTTTATCCAAAAAGTTATATCGTAATCCTTCTGTGCCAACATAATCTGCGGCAAAAAAACCATAACAATCCCTATAAGATATTTTATTCTTTTCATACTTCATTACATTATTCAGGGAATAAACCTTCCTTCATCCACAGCCTTCAAATAGCCTTCTATATTATCACCTGCCAACTTTTTTCCAATGATTTTGTTGTCGGTATCCAATATATAAATCTGTGGGGTGGTCTCTATGTCAAAATACTCCCGCCAATCCATAGTTGATTCCATTCCATAAACATCCGTCCATTTGGTTTTATATTGCTGTAACTTCTTTTTCCATTCGTCGGTTGAGCCTTCGGTACATACGGAAAAGACTTCGGCATTGATATTTTGCTTATCCCTGTTATTATAAAACTCTATTATTTTAGGCATTTCCACAGCACAATGCCCGCATTCGGGCGACCAGAAAAGTAATATCTTATATTTGGCATTCAAAGAGTACAAATTATGCCAGATACCGCTCGTATCGGGACAAGCAAAGTTAGGAACAGTTTTACCCAACAGCAAGTTATCCCATTTTTCCGCCCTTGCAACTTCACTTTCTACGGAAGAAGGGGGCATCCACCAAGCCTTACCTGTTTTATAATACTTTTTAATCATTTCAACATACACTTTGTCCTGCCCCATTACATTACTCTTTAAGTATCTCTCCGTTATGTTATGTACCACATACCGATACATCATACTGTCGGTGCATTTGGCTATAACCTTGTCGGCATACAGCAATATGGTATCCTCACGTTCGTATTTCAAAACCTCAGTCCAAAATCTGTCATAGACGGAAAAAAATACCCCTTTGGGAGTACGGAGTAGCCCTCGGCAAGAAAAATCCACGTTATCAAAGAAATGCTCTTTGTACCAAACGAAACGCTCCTCTTCATATTTGATACTGTCTCCCTTAAATTCAAATGCCGGCACAATAATCGGCTTTGTACAGTTCAACACCTTTGTAAGCAAATGGTCGGGATAACGTTGAGCAAATGCTTCCTTCACACTGTCGTTTTGCATTCTCAACATATCATACTGTCGGTTGTATTCGGCGTCTCCTATTGAATCTTTAACACGACGAATAACCTTTACCTTTTCGCTCAAATCATTAGTGGCTTTCAAGTACTGAAAATATATTTCATTTTCCTTTGAATTACGCACCTTCATCTTTCCATTCCAGTCTGCGTCATCGGTAGTCAAGTCAAAGGAACGACTTTGAGAAATAATAAATTCACAAAATTTACCATTCGTATTGGTGAAGAAATAAATCCCGTCTTCCAATTGTTTGTCTTTTTTCTCAAAAACGAAGCCTTTTTTGGTCAATCGGGCGGTATCAATGGCGTAAGTGTTATCCAAATAATAATTTCCAAGAAGCAGTATTGTATCTTTGGTGTTTTCTATCTTTACTATAATTCGGTACTGACCGAAAACGCTGCCGCACAGACAAACTGCAATAACCCAAAGGCTTATATAAATTCTTTTTTTCTTCATAGTACATCGTTTTAATCTCCGTATAAACAACATAAACGCAATAATGGTAACATTTATTGCAGTAAAAATTGTTCATTTTTGGCTTTTGGTGTTGTAGAGTTTCTTTTCGGATGATTTTAATAAAGGAATGAAAAAATAAAGTCAAGAAATAAATTTCTATCTCTTGACTTTAGAAAATTAGAATCAAATTACAGAAATCTGTAATCAAATTACAGCGTTCTATAATTTGATTACAGATTTCTATAATTTGATTCTATCGTGCCGGAATTTGATTTCAGGAAATGGGAATGACCTTTGGTTATTTTATTCTCAACGTCTGCCCTATTCTAATGACGGGATTATTGTTCTTTAAGTTGTTAAGGGACAGTATGTGTGAAGCAGGAACATTGTATTTTTTTGCAAGGCTGTAAATAGTATCGCCTTTGGTAACCACATGTTTTACTATGGACTGTTTAGGTTGAGGTTTGTCGGTTGTGGAAGTTATTTGTGGTTCGTCATTAGTGCTGTTTGCCAACTGGGTTGTTTCATTTATTTGAGTGAATGGAGTTTGTGTTGCGGTGGAATCTACCTTGTCGGGCTTTTCAACCTTAACTGCGACTTGTTGTTTAACGGCTAAACTTGTTCCTATCTGCAAGGATTTACGTTTTGCCGACTTTGGATTCCACGCTTTCAACTCACTGACTCCCACTCCATACCGCCGTGCGATTGAAGCCCACGTTTCGTTTTTGCGAACTTTATGATAAACTAATTTATCCTTATAAACGAGGGTTGAATTGCCGTCAAGGTCTATCGTAGAGTTCTTATCACCGAAGTATTTGTCCTTTTCGTAATTGGCTATTGAGTCTTCAAGAGATATATACCTGCAAATGTAGTTTGTAGGCAGTTTTATGGTGTAAAAATCCTGTGTTCCCGGAACCGCAAACTTCTTATACTGAGGGTTCAAATCTTTTAACATATCGTAATCTATTTGCATCACCGTAGCCAACTGTCCAAAGTGAATATCCTTAGTTACGGTTACGGTGTCGGTAGCAACAGGCAGAGAAACATCACAGGCGTTTATGCCATGCTCTCTGTAATAATTGAAAGCGTAAGCAGCACCTATGAAAGCCGGAACATAACCACGCGTCTCTCGAGGCAAATAATCGTAAATTGCCCAGAAGTCCTTGCCGTTCGAACGCCTTAATGCCTTATTTACATTGCCCGGTCCGCAGTTGTAAGCAGCCAAAGCGAGTGTCCAATCGTTATAAATGCGATACAGAGATTTCAAATACTTGGCTGCGGCTTCGGTTGATTTAATCGGATCTTTGCGTTCGTCAATCACAGAATTCATTCGCAAGTCCCAAAGTTTTGCAGTAGAGTACATAAATTGCCATAAGCCTGTTGCACCTCTGCGAGATACAGCATCGGGATTAAGAGCCGATTCAATTACAACGAGGTATTTCAACTCCACAGGCACACCATATTTATCCAAAATGCCCTCAAATAGCGGAAAATAGTACTTACTGAGTCCCAGCATAACGGAAAGTTTTGTCGGCATCTTATCTACATAAGTTTCAATGTAGCGTCTGACCTTCGGATTGTAAGAAAGTGTTATGTCGGAAGGGATTGCACGCAAGCGTTTTGCCAAAATGCTGTCTTCTGTCTGCGAAGCCTTTGGAGCGTTGAGGGATATGGCGGAACTGTGATATTCTTTGTTTAAAATATGTGTGTTTCTGCGAATATGGAAAGAGTTCAAAAGGCTGTCATAATTTGTTTCAAAATTACGTATAACCTCATCCGTATCCTCTACCTGTGCGTTTGCAATGGTTGAAATTGTAAATAAAATTAGTAAAATCAGCAGTTTATGTATTTTCATTTTGTTAAAATTATTGTCAAACAAGTTGGCAAAGTTACAAAATTATTTTATATGATGATAATTCCATACAAAAAACATTCCAAAGTAATATCGCAAATCGTATTGATTTAATTATAAATCAGCAAAATTTATTTTCATTTCAACAAAACAGACTTATGCCGAATCAAATTTTAATCAAGGCATCATAAAGTATCTGTAACGGATGTTGAGGCTTGCGTTCAGGAGCAAAATGTCGTATCTGGTCACGACAAGACGTGCCAACAACTGCAATAATAGTATCTTTTGAAGCATTCTTAACAGCAGGAATAAGTATTTGATGAGCAATCGCTTTACTCATTTCATAATGTCGCTGCTCATAACCAAAACTACCCGCCATACCACAACATCCTGACGGAATGACATCAACTTTGTAATTTTTGGGAAGGCTCAACACTTGCTCCGTTGCCATTATTCCAATCAGTGCTTTTTGCTGACAATGTCCGTGAAGAAGGATTTGTGCTTCGTTTTCTGTAAATTGTCCTGAATAAATGTTACCTTTATCTATTTCTTGACAAATAAACTCGTCATAAAGTAAAATTTTGTCATTCAGAGGCTTCAAATCCTCATTACATAACAGCGGATACTCATCTCGAAACGACAGAACGGCAGATGGTTCTATACCTACAATAATACCATTTAGGTCTTTAATTTTACGGATATTGTATTTTGCGATACGCTTTGCTCTTTTTACCATTCCTTTACTTATTGCTATACGTCCGCTTTCACGTATTGGTGCTATTTTAACACAATAGCCCAAAGCAACAAAAAGTTTTGCTGTCGTAAAACCCACATCGGCATCATTGAAATTGGAAAATTCGTCAGCAAAAAGATATATTGTCGGCTTATTATTATAGTTAAGTTCGGTATTGTTGGCATTAAGGGTTTTGACAGCAGACCTCATCGTGTATTTATGAAGTTTGGGCAGTTGTCTTTTTTGAGAAAAACTCATCAAACCCTTCAATAACCAAGATGTAACAGTATTTGAAATAACAAAATTATACACTTGCGGTATCCAAGAACCGATACGTTGAATTGAAGGTAAGAGATTAATAAGCAAAACGCTTAACGGATAGCCGTAATGTTTGTAATAATGCTGCAAATACTCGCTTTTGAGACGTGCAATATCCACATTGGACGGACATTCAGCCTTACAGCCCTTGCAGGACAGGCAATTATCAAGTAGAAAGTAAATATCTCTGTCTGCAAAAGGATTATTATATTTTGGATTTGAGAGTAAAGTTCTCATAATGTTTGCTCTGGCTCGTGGAGTAAACCGTTCGTCATTCATAGCACGATAAGACGGACACATAGTACCGCCAAACTCCACCGCCTTACGACAATCTGCCGAACCATTACACTGTTCTATGGCGGCTAATAAGCCTTGTTCCAAATCAAAATTGTAATATGTTTTAATATCTTTTAGTCTGTAATTATCAAAAGCATATCGCAAATTTTCATTCATTGGAGGTGTATCAATAATCTTTCCTTTGTTAAAAATACTATCTCTATCCCAAACCTGCTTCATTTGTTTCATAAGGTCATAAACCTGTTCGCCATACATCAAAGGAATAAATGCTCCCCTCAAACGACCATCCCCGTGTTCACCTGAAAGAGAGCCGCGATACTTACGAACAAGCAATGCAACTTCTTCGGCAATAGTGCGAAACAAAATAACGTCCTGCGGATTTTTTAGATTAAGAACAGGTCGCAAATGTAACTCTCCCGTTGCAATATGTGCATGATAAACGCACGAAAGATTATATTTATTCAGCAAAGTCTTAAATTCCTTCATATATTCAGGCAGTCCGGAAGGAGCAACAGCCGTATCCTCAATGACGGAAACGGGTTTGCTACTGCCGGCAACATTTGTAAGTAATCCAAGACCTGCTTTGCGTAAAGCCCATACCTTATTTATATCATCTCCAAAAACAATCGGGTAAGCATAACCAAAGTTATGTTGTTTCATATTTTCAACACAGGACGATATTTGTTGATTTAACGCTTCCAAATCATCATTGGCAAATTCTATAATGAGAATGGCTTGTGGCTTTCCTTCAATAAAGAACATATTTTGTCGTTGAGCAATGTTGCGTTCAGCGGCTTCTACAATATGAAAGTCCATTAACTCAACGGCAAACGGCTTATGTTTTAAGGCAATGAGGTTTGCTGAGAAAGCATCTTCAAGTTTGCTGAAATGGACACAAAGTAATGCCTTTTTCTTTGGCGGCAAAGGCATCAGTTTTAACTTGAATTCCGTAGCAAAAGCAAGCGTTCCCTCGCTGCCTGACAGTAAAGCAGTAAGGTTTAAGGTATTATCGGCATTTATTATTTTATCCAACGCATATCCGTTATTACGTCTGCTTACTTCAGGGTCTGGAAAGGTTTCTGCGATAAGGGCTTTTGTTGTTTGGTTATTGTATGTTTCCGCAATATGTTTATAGATTTCAGCCTCCAAATCGTTCATTCCCCTATAATCAATCGGCAATTTAGCATTATGTGTTAAGGTTACCTTTTCGCCATTTGCAAGATATACAATGGCTTCAAGCAGATGCTCCCGTACCGAACCATAAACCAACGAATGCGAACCGCAGGAATTGTTACCAACCATTCCTCCTATACAACAACGATTTGAAGTAGAGGTTTCAGGAGCAAAGAAAAGATTATATGGTTTCAAAACATTGTTAAGCGTATCAAGCACTACGCCCGATTGAACCCTAACCCAGCGCTCATCAGGATTGATTTCCGGAATTTTATTCATAAATACGGATACGTCAATCACAATTCCATCACCTACGACCTGCCCTGCCAGAGATGTACCTGCTGCTCTGGGTATAAGAGTTGTATGTTTTGTACGGGCAAAATCTATTAAAACCGGTATATCTCTTTCTTCTTTCAAAATGCAGACGGCAAGCGGCATTTCGCTGTAAGCAGAGGCATCGGTGGAATAAACAATACGGGTACTTTTATCGTAATACAGTGGAGAGATAAGGTGCTTGGCTAATTCTTTAAGGTCTTTGGTTTTAACGTTCATAAGTTATAAATAGACTGAAATTTCTTAATAAATTCGGCGACTTACGAAAGGAGCAAGCAGTAACACCAATCTGTACGGCAGAAGCCTCCAAAGAGAATACAAAAATTTGTTATTGCGAATGTTTTTAGTCCTGTGAGAAAAACTCCAGTAAAGTTTGTGTGTTTCTGCCTTGAAATGCTGTTTATAATGATGCACACTGCTATCGTAAGTACTGCGTCCGAGAGAATAATCACTGTCTTTGCTCTGTGCAAACTGCATCATGGCATAATGCAATAAATAAGAGGTATATAGACAGTTGTATTCGGTATCGGTAGCAAAGAATTCATTCTCCATAAAGTGCATTACAGTATGCTGAAGGCTCGCAGCACCAACGGGTTTATTGTCTTTATAGATAACAAACAGGAAATAATCACCGTTTTGTATGCGTTTGCGAATGTAGTATTTGCTTGCAGGACAGATACCTATTTCAAACATTCTGCTGGAATAAACTTTGTAAAAGTGATTAACAAGAGATTCTCCTCCCTGTTTTACAATCAGTCCGTTATTATAAGCCTTACGGATTTTATGCCTCACGTTTGGCGGATAACTATCTATTAGTGGTATGGTCAAATCCCGTAAATGAATAGTGTAATTAACCTTGTCGCTATACAGAAAGTTACTGTACGCCTTTGTATCCCTGATTTCCCAACGCACATTTGCGGTAGCACAAAGGTTTCCTTCCTCCGACTCAAATAGAGTAAAAGGAGGATTTTTCACAGGCTCACCCTGCGTTTCCATTATGCCGATTGACATATAGGGAAGAGCAATCCAACGATAGCCACATTTGCACATAAGGATATTTACCTGCCTTCCGTCAAAATAGGTCAAAGGAATACGATACACCTTTTTGGCATAGTGTTCATAATTCACAATAAAATTGCTTGCATCTTTGATTTCTATCATTGCAAATTGCCGATTACGAGTTACTTATGACTGAAAGGATGATGCGATAACGGCAATCCGGCAAGCGGATGGTATTCTCCACGAAGTCCTGTTGGTGTTGCGTTGCGTATGTTGCTCACAATATCAATGCAGGCTCTCGCATCATCAAGTCCAAAGCCTTTTCCGTCAAGTATATTTCTGTAACTGAGGGTGTGTAACTCCGTAAAACCATCACTGAATTCTATTTCCTCGCCTTCACATTCCACTTTACGATACGTTTTCTTTCCTTCAGCCCTCACTTCTGCGGGAAGCGTATCCGCATTGATTGAAAGGAAGTAGCGTACTCTCGCACGCTCAAAACGAAGAAAGCCTGCAACGCGATCATGTGTGGAAACATGCACCGTATTCTCTTGAATCGCACCGAAAATCCACGATAACATATCATAAAAATGAACTCCTATGTTAGTAGCAACGCCTCCGCTCTTCTCAATCTGCCCTTTCCACGAGGTATAATACCATTTACCACGAGAGGTAATGTACGTTAAATCAACGTCATACACCTTTGACGGGTCTCCTCCATCAATCCGTTCTTTCCAAGCCTTAATAGCGGGGTGCAATCTTAATTGAAGAATGTTATAAACCTTGTGTCCGCTTTGCTGTTCAAAGGTTTTGAGGGCATCAATGTTCCATGTGTTAAGCACGAGTGGCTTTTCGCAAATCACGTCCGCACCTGCACGAAGCCCAAATCTTATATGCGAATCGTGCAAGTAATTAGGAGTGCATACGGATAGGAAATCAAGTTTGTCCTGTGTTGTTTTAATTTTATCAACGTACCTGTCAAAACGCTCATATTCAGTATAAAAAGAACAGTCTGGGAAATAAGAATCCATAATGCCCACTGTGTCGGATTTATCCAAAGCAACAACAAGTCTGTTTTCCGTATCCTTTATGGCTTTAAGGTGTCTTGGAGCAATGTAACCGCCTATTCCTATGATGCCAAAGTTTTTCATTTTTCTGTAACTTTATTATTAGAGGCGGCAAAAGTATAAAAAAATAACGAAATAGGATTTGTTTTGCTCCAAATCTCATTATAATTTCCTGAAATCAAATTCTAGCGTTCTATAATTTGATTATAGAATTCTGTAATCAAATTATAGAACGCTAGAATTTGATTCTAATTTTCTATAATCAAATTACAGAACACCGGAATCAAATTACGGTTATTGTAAGGACTGGTTTTGACCCTTCATATTTTTGCGATACTCGTTTGGACTTATACCATATCTATTCATAAACAACCGATGGAAGGTAGAAACGGAATTAAAACCACATTCTGACGCAATAACGTTAATTGTATCGTTAGTTTTGTCATCGGCAAGCAGTATCAGGGAATGTTGAAGGCGTAAAGCAGTGATATATTCCGCAACTCCCATGGAGGTATAGTGCTTTATAGCCCTGCGAACGTACTCTTCATTGGTGTTGGAAGCCTTTGCCAACGAACTACGATTTATATCATTTGTAAGGAAAGCATTGTTTGTCTTAATTATAGCATCCAACTGTTCAAATAATTTGCGATCAGGCAATTTTGCTATCGTCCCTATACGTGTTCCTTGAAGCATTTTGACATATTTATGTCTCTGTTGAATATGTTGAGTAATGAATTTGTTCTTTTTCCTTATTTGATATATGTAAATCAAAAGCAATAATACTAAAATGATTAGCATAATGACAATGATTAAAATGTAAATATAGTTCTGTTTAAGTTCATCGTAGCGAAATTTTAAGGCTTTTGCAGACAAGTCATTGGCGGTTGCCCGTACTAAAATGGCAATTAGAAAACAGACAAAGAAGAAACATTTGTGTATTTTTTTCATTTGTTACTATAAATTAAGGATTAAGAACAACATTTAACTATTTCCTCACACATAAACTTCGCTGCATTTCCGTCTCCAAAGATTTCAGGATAATCCTTTGGCGGATTGTTTATGTAGTTTTGAGCAAGGGATATAATTTTTTCGCAGTTCGCATCGGCTATTGTGGCATTTCCGTTCCGTACAATCTCAATCCATTCGGTTTGAGGTCGGAGAATAACGCATGGTTTCTTCAAATAATACGCCTCTTTCTGCACTCCGCCCGAATCGGTTATGATTATGCCGGACTTACTTTCCATAAAGGTCATTTCCAAAAAGGAAAGCGGTTCTATGATATTGATATTTACGTTGCTGTTAAGGCGTTGTAACAGGTCTTTGTCAAGCATCTGCGGCAGCATTTTTCGTGTTCGCGGGTGCAAAGGAAGGATAACTTTTCGTATTTGGCTTAACTGTTCAATGGCTTGGAAGATAGAATTTAAGCGATGGGGGTTATCGGTATTTGTATCGCGGTGTATGGTGCATAGAATAAAGTTTTGTCCGTACGGATTTTGATTTGCATACTTCGCATCGGCTTTTTGCAGGAAGAAAATGGTGTTATCGTACATTATATCGCCGCAATGATACACGTTTGGATTGTTATAAGTCGGTCTTTCGGTAATCTGTGGTGAAAAACCCTCCCTTAACAGATTGTTATATCCCGTTTTGGTGGGAGAAAACAGCAAAGTAGAAACGTGGTCGCACATTATACGATTAACTTCCTCGGGCATATTTTTGTCAAACGAACGAAGACCGGCTTCAATATGCACTACGGGCAAGTGTAATTTGCTTGCGGCAATAGCACCTGCAAGAGTTGAATTGGTATCTCCGTAGAGTACAATGGCGTCAGGCTGTTCCCGCAGTATAATATCCTCAATGCCTTCAATCATTTTTGATGTCTGCACGCCGTGAGAGCCACTCCCGACCGCAAGATTGTACTTTGGTTTGGGAATATCAAGTTCGGTGAAAAAGACATCGGACATGTTTGCGTCATAATGCTGTCCCGTATGCACAATAACCTCTTCTATTTTATCGGAAAAGTGATTACGGATGGCTCTACTGAGAGCCGATGCTTTTATTATTTGAGGTCGTGCCCCTATAATGGTGATTAACTTTGTCATACTTTTATTTTATTTTAATTCAATCAGTTTTTCGTATAATTCATTTACTATATTGTCAAGGGAGAAATTGATTTTGGCGTATTCTTTACCCCTTTCGCCCATTTTCTTTGCCTCTTCCTTATTATTATAAAGAAGAAGGATTTTGTCCGAAAGGTCTTTGGCATTGTCGGGTTCAAAAGCCAAACCACTCTTGCCCTGCTTTATGAACAGGTCTTCGGCTTCCCCTTCCACACCAAGCAGTATCGGTTTCTCCAAAGCAAGATACTCAAATATCTTTGACGGAATCGCTCCCTTGAAAAGGTCTAACCGCCGCAACGGAACAAGCCCTGCATCAACCTCTTTTATTATTTGACGCATCTGATGTTTGGCTACGGCATCATAAAAAAACACATTGGTTAAGTTCATTTCGGTTTTCAACGCCTCCAAGCGACTTTTCTCGGGACCATTCCCCAGCAAAACAAACTTTATATCCGTCTTATATCGTAATATATCAGCGGTCTGTAATATCACATCAAGCCCCTGTGCATACCCAATGATACCTCCGTAAAGCAGAATGAAGTCCCGTGATGACAAATCGTTATTCCCTCTCAACGACAGCCCGTTATCATTTTCCTCTATGGCGTATTTGGAAATGTCTATGCCGTTTTTGAGCCAATGAACCTTAACTCCGGGAAACCGATTTGAGATATTATTAACTATGCCCTGCGTTTGACCACTCACCATCACCGACTTACGATAACAAAACGACTCTAAACAAGCAGCCATACGAAGTAAGAATTTATTCCTTATCAAGCCTAATTTTTCCGCACTCTCGGGCCATAAGTCCGAAACGTTAAAAACCAACTTCGCACGCCTGTAACGTGATAACAGATAGCCGCTTAAACCTAAGAAAAGCGGCGGAGATTCTACCAAAATCACGTCATATTTACCCTTAATTTTGAAAACGCCGTACCATAAGGACGAAAGAACAAAAGAGAAATAGTTAAGAAGGCGACGGATTATCGCTTTATTTTCATGAACGTAGATATAGGTGCGATAGACCGTGATTCCGTTCCAATGCTCCTTGCAAAAACGCTTGCCTTTGTACGCCTCGTGAATACGCATCTGCGGATAATTAGGCATAGACGTCAAAACGCTGACCTCCATTCCCTTATCGTGCAGACGCCGTGCGATTTCAGACAGCCGAGCCTGCGGAGCGCCGACTTCAGGCGGGAAATACTGAGTAAGGATTAAAAGTTTCATATCGTTGTTATCCGTTAAATTTATTATTGATTTTGATTGCAAAAGTACTAATTTCCCATTACAAAACAACGACAGCCCATTTCATTTTCACGAAACCTAGGTTTCATTTTTTTAGAACCTAGGTTTCAATTTCACGAAACCTAGGTTTTATTTTTTTAGAACCTAGGTTTCAATTTTCTGAAACCTAGGTTTCGTGAAAATGAAACAGCGTTTGGAGGTTTCTTAAACGGGATTTTGGTATTTTGAAATAAAATTGTACCTTTGCAAACTCAAAAACAAGTGTATATAAAAATAATTAAACTCATATTAAAATGAAAAAAGCATTATTATCAGCACTGTGCCTGTCTTTTACGATGAGCCTTTGCATTGCAAAACCAACCCCCAAACCCGACGAAGGTATGTGGTTACCAATGTTCTTTAAGCAGTTAAACTATGCAACAATGCAAAAAATGGGCTTGCATTTAACCGCCGAACAACTTTACAGTTTCAACAATTCAAGTCTCAAAGACGCTATTGTGCAAATGGGAAACTTTTGTACGGGAGAAATAGTTTCGGACAAGGGGCTTATGTTTACCAATCATCATTGTGGTTATGAAGCCATTGCAAGTCAATCAACCATTGAACATGACTATTTAAAGAATGGTTTCTGGGCAAGTTCTTACGAAGAAGAATTGCCTATTGAGGGTCTTACCGTTTCATTCCTTGTGAGAATGGACGATGTAACCCAGAAAGTACTTGGCGAATACGCCAAAGAACTTAACAAAACCCTTCATAACGATTCCATAAATGCACGTATCAAAAGATTGCAGGAGGCAAACAGCGAAGGCGGACGTTATGTTGTGGATGTAAAACCTTTCTTTGAAGGTTTGGAATACTATATGTTCATCTACGAAACCTTTAAGGATGTACGTCTTGCGGGCGCTCCTCCTTCCGCAATAGGCAAATTCGGCGGCGATACCGACAACTGGATGTGGCCAAGGCACACAGGAGATTTCTCAATCTTCCGTGTCTATGCGGACAAAGACAACAAACCTGCAGCATATTCAAAGGATAACGTTCCTTATAAACCAAAACATTTCCTTCCCGTAAGTATAAAGGGAGTAGATAAAGGAGATTTCACTATGATTTGGGGCTATCCCGGAAGCACGGAACGCTACATGACTTCTTATGAAGTGAAGAATACCGTTGATATATCAGACCCTGCCGTTTATGATGCGGGACGCTATATGTTGCCGACAATGAAAAAATGTATGGATAATGACGAAGCGGTTCGTATTGCTTACGCTTCGGATTACGCTTCTATGATGAATCTTTGGAAAAATAAGCAAGGAGAATTGCGTGGCTTGAAACGTCTTGATGTTTATGGGAAAAAGAAAGCAATAGAAGAACGTTTGGAAAAATGGATTAACACAGACAATTCACGCAAAGAACGTTACGGCAATGTATTTTCTAATTTGAAGGCAGCCTGTTCGGAATTGGCAAACAGCAATGCCACAAAGTATTCATGGTATGGCAATCTTGGATTGATGACAGCACAAAGAGCATTATTGGCTTTCCGTATTGCAAGGAGTTTGGATGCGGTTGAACAGCGTATAAAGAACAATCCGGATTTAGATGATAAATCAAAGAAAGCAAGTATGGCAGCAACAATAGAGGCTCTCTCTGCTTATGGAAACCAACATTTTGTTTCCTATGACCAGAATACCGAAAAGGAAATGTTTCGTGCCTTGATTACAATGTTGAATGACAAAAATCCTGTCTTTGCCACAAAGATTGCAAAGGCTGGAGGAGTGGATAAATATGTTGAAAAGGCGTTTAAGAAATCTGTTTTTGCTACACAGGAATCTTTTGACAGGTTTATGAAGAAACCAAACGCTAAAACTTTGGAAAAAGATTTAATTGCCGATGCTGCCAATGCTGCTTTTGATTTGATAGGTGTTGGAGATGAAGCATCACAAAAGGCGGAAGCGGACTTGGTTGTTGCCCGTCAGGCTTTCGTTGAGGCATTACGCAATATGGATCCTTCGCTTGTGCAATACCCTGATGCTAATTTCACGATGCGAATGACGTATGGACAGGTTTTGGATTACTTCCCTGCCGATGCCATCCACTATGATTACATCACAACAGCAGAAGGAATTATGGAGAAGGAAGACCCAACCAACGATGAATTCATTGTGCCTGATAAACTGAAAACTTTAATTCAAAATAAAGACTTCGGACAATACGCCGATAAGAATGGAAAACTCGTAGTCTGCTTTTTGTCAAACAACGACATAACAGGAGGCAATTCAGGTTCTCCAATAATCAATGGCGATGGACAGTTGATAGGTTTGGCTTTTGACGGAAACTGGGAAGCAATGAGCGGAGACATCGCTTTTGAGCCTGAATTACAGCGTACAATTAACGTTGATGTTCGTTATGTCCTCTTTATCATTGACAAGTTTGCAGGAGCAAAAAATCTGATTGACGAATTAACAGTTGTTAAATAAATAAAAACAACGTAACAGACATAAAAGTAGCCCAATGATTGATTTCGTTGGGCTGTTTTTGTTGTTTCATATTGAAACTTAATGGACAAAAGTTAGATAATATCACAATGTTAATGCAGGATTACAGCAAGCAATGACGTATTTACCAAAGAAGCAATAACTTTGCTTAACCTTGTGTTTGCTTTGACAATGAGGACACAAAACCTCAACACCCATTCTGATACATTCCCGCCGATTGCACTACAAATTCTTCTACCCTCTTCAAAGTAATGCTTCGTGTAGCCTTTGTCTAACAAGGCGTTACCAGAATCAAATTCCAACGTTCTATAATTTGATTCTAAAACGCCAGAATTTGATTCTAATTTTTTGTAATTTGATTCCATTTTTCTATTCCTTTATTATATAATACCTAATTTGAAACACTACTTATTCTGATACATTACCTATTTCTATTCAATAGGTTGTCCATATAAGTCTAATAGTTCGTTTATTGTTTTAAAATCAGATACATTACAATCTGTTGAAATATCTGCAATTTCCTTATCAATTATCTTAAATTGAAAACTGCAATGAGCGGATTGCAATAACCTCTTTTTTGTAATTTTATTTTTGTTTTGATAAGATTTTTCCATTAACCAATATGGTTCATCATAGTTTGCAACAAGAGTAAAGTATTTTTCTTCTTTCGTAAGAACAAAATAATCATTGGCTTTTTGATAATTAAAATAATGAACTAATATTGGATACTCTCTATAAGAAAAATACGTATCTCCTTTTTTAATAAAAAAATCGTCAAAATTTAAGAAGTAGGATTTATTTATTTTTTGAATAATATTTAAATTGATAATGCAAGTATCTTTTTTTTGCAATGTATCAAATGATAATTCTATTACTATGTTGTTTTTCAGAGGGCTTAATTGTAATACACTATCTAATACAGAATAAATAATATCATCTTTAACTGTAACAATATAATATTTTACAGCAAAAGCATTTTCTAATACTTCTTTTGAATATATTTTATGATAATCTCCTTCATCCACATATGGTTGCTTACAAGATACAAAAATACACAAGCATAACCAGAAGAATACTATTTTATTAGTTTTATACATATTATTTTCCTCTCCATTTTGGATGTTGGCTTCCTATAGTTTTACTTCTGGAATAATCACTTTTAGAATAATCAAAAAATTTGCCCTTAAAATAAATTTCAGTAGTAACATTTGGATTAGATTTCTGCAAAGCCTCTCTAAATTGTATATCACCTCTTTTCAAGTCTGGGTCATTTATTTTATTTGAAGGGGTAGGTCCATCAAAGTGATTATGTGCATGATAAAATAAATCATTTCCTAATACTTGGGCATAATTAGAACCAAAATTATCACTTTTAGGTTCATTGGAAGATGTTATTGCATAACTTGATGCTTGTTCTGAACCATATCCCAATAAAGAAAACTCTATTTTAGCATCTTCTCCATACGTATTAACATCCATATTATTTACCAAAAAACTAAAAACTGCTTCAGCATTCTCATTATCAGTACCAAAATCTATTAGCATTCCAGTACCAAAACTCGTAGTCTTTGTTGTCCCTTGTAATGGCTTTCCATACTCATCTCTTAATACATTTGAAGATAAATTTACTCTATTCTTTTTATCTCCTGCATATATAAAATGCTCTACATCATTTTGGGCTTTAAAACTTACTTCTCCTGTTTTAGTATTCAATTCCCATTCGTCTCTGCCGTCAGGGTCTATTCTCATAACAGGATTGTTAGAGCAGTAAGAATAATTGCTTATGTGCGGATATTTGTCTGCCATAGGATCAACAGATAACCAAATACTCAACCAATCATAATAGTACCTTGCACCAAAGTAGTTAAAACCCGTCTCCTCGTCCTTTTCCTTGCCGTTGAAGCGGAATGGTATTAGTTCATCAGGAGTAGAACTGTTTATATTAACAAAGTCTTCTCCCCACGGCATATACGCAAGGGTTTGTGTGATTTGTGCTTGGTCATTAACAATATAAGAACTGCTTCCCAAATGGTCAGTTAAGTAGTAGAAATGACGCTCATTCTTCTTAAGTATATTCATAACTTTATTCTTTTTCATTATCTATAATAAAACCTATTGGTTTGCGAGGTCGTTCTGATAATTGTTTTTGTGCGTGAAGTTCTGCCAGAGATTGATTTATAAGTTCTATTTGAACGCGGGTATCTTCATTTATGTCATTGTAATCTGTAAATACTTCTTCTATATATTCTTTTAACTCATTTACTTCTTTTTGTAATTTTGTGAGTTTGTCAGAAGGTGGATTTACAACTAATTGCCTGATAGCTACAAATGCACGCATAATATTTATATTTACTTGTATTGCTGTTGAAGATTTGAGGACACTACTTAACATTGATACACCAAGTTCTGTAAAAGCAAAAGGTTTGTTTCTCATACCCATTTTAATAGAATTGGTTATCACAATTTGTGATTTCCAAATTAACAATTCTTCTTCTGTTAATTGAAACATAAAATCCTGAGGAAACCTTTCAATATTACGCTTTACCGCTTGATTAAGTGTTCTGGTTTCAACACCATATATTGCTGCTAAATCTCTGTCAAGCATTACTTTTTGACCTCTAATTTCATAAATTTTATTTTGAATAAGTTGTATTTCCATCGTTTATTTGTTTGATTTTAACGTTGCAAAACTACTAAATTTATTTGAAATACAGGTAACAAGGCCAAAATAAGTTACGACAGTCTTGTTACCAAGAGTAATAGGATTAAATTTATAAAACCCAAAACTAATCAAATATGAGTTTATTTTCTATTAAAATGTTTTGAACCTAAATCTTTTGTATGACACTTTAACCTGCCAAATATATTCACACTACCCTAATTTTTGACTTTTCTATAAATTGTTTGTTATTACTTTTGATTTCTTTTCATCATTGCGGAAATTTTTGATACTTGTATCCAAACGCTGGATACGGTTTCGGAAAGTATTAAAATTAAATTAGTTATAATGTAGTATTTTTCGCAAAGAAGTGTTTTATTAAGATAGCCTTAACAAAAAATTAATGGAATTAAGAGTGTTTTCCCCATATAGTACGCACTTTTTTTTGACGGGTTGCTCGTTTTTAGCAAAATATAATATACTTTTGCAGTCTCAATTTTTAGATAAAACATAAAAATAATGAACATAATTATTGCCGGCGATGGAGAAGTCGGCTTTCATTTAGCAAAAAGTCTGTCAAAGATACGGCATAACATCACAGTTATTGACCCTCATTCCGATTTATTGGCAATGCTGCAATCGGAAGCAGATTTGATGACAATTACAGGCAGTTCTACCTCTATCGGTACGTTGAAAGAGGCAGGTGTTTCTTCGTGCGATTTACTTATTTCGGCACTACACGATGAAAACATAAACCTTATCACCTGCATACTCGGCAAACGGCTTGGAGTAAAACGAACTATTGCACGTGTAAGCAGTATTGAATATCTTGACGAAACAAACAAACAAATGTTTAAGGGTTTCGGCGTAGATGAAATGGTATCTCCCGAAAGGATTGCCGCAAAAGAAATCACAAATTTACTGACACGAACAGCCGCAACAGAGATTTTTGATTTTGCCAATGGACTTTTATCGGTTTATATGATGCGACTTGGCTCGTCGGCTCTCATACTTGACAAAACACTTGCCGAGATTTCAAAGGAATATCCCGACATTGAAGCCCGTACTATTCGCATAATACGGCAGGGAAAAGTAATAATCCCCGATGGAAATGACAAATACCTCAGGGGAGATATGATTTATCTTGTAGCCAAAGCCAGCAGTTTGGAAAAAATAAATGAACTTGGCGGCAAAAAAGTATTTAATATAAAGAGTGCAATCATAGCAGGCGGTGGCAGAGTAGCAAGACGTACTGCTATGAATCTGCAAAACACCATCAGTTTGAAAATCATTGAGAAGGACAGGCAGAAATGTTTTAATTTAAGTAATGATTTGTCAAATACGATGATTATAAATGGTGATGCAAACGATATTTCTCTTCTTATGGCAGAGGGTTTGGAAAATACCGATGCCTTTATTGCCGTAACGGAATCAACGGAAACCAATATACTTTCCTGTCTTCACGCTCACAAGCACGGCGTAAAGAAAACCATTGCATTAGTAGAAAATATAAGTTATATAGACGTATCACAGGATATTGGTATTGATACCATAATAAATAAAAAACTTATTGCTGCAAGTTATATAGCACGTTTTACTCTTGCTCCCAACGTTACAAACTCTAAATGGTTAGCAGGAATGGATGCGGAATGTATAGAAATCATAGCGAAGGAGAAGTCCCTTGTTACCAAAATCCCATTGCGGGATTTGAAAATACCTTATGGTGCAAGCATTGGCGGCATCATAAGGCATAACACCGCCTACATAGCCAAGGGGGATTTCCAGATAGAGACCGGAGACAGAGTTGTAGTCTTCACCTCACCCGAAGCCGCTACCAAAATAGTCAAACTTTTTAATTAAGAAATGAATAAGAGGTTTAATTACAGATTATTTTTTTACGTGTTGGGCGTAATGCTACAGTTTTTTGCAGTAGCATTTATAGTGCCTGCCGTAACGGGATTTCTGTATTTTGAACTTGCCGCATGGATATTCGTTTTTTGTTCCGCAAGTTGCTTTATTGCAGGAACAATGCTTAAATCCTGTTTTCAATCCTATAAACCATATCTGTCAAAGAAAGACGGCAGACTTGTTACAGGTCTTATATGGCTCATACTTCCTTTGATTGGAGCAGTGCCTTACACTTTTCTTTCAAGCAGGTTTTCATTTATAGATTCCGTATTTGAATCCTTTTCCGGTTTTACAATAACGGGGTCATCAATCATAAGCAGTTTTGAGAGAATACCCAAATCCATACTCATCTGGCGGGCATTGACTCAATGGTTGGGATGTCTGGGATTTATTATTTTTATCATTTCATTTGTTTCTTCGCTGCGAAACGACTCGCAAAACTTCTTTGATACGGAATTTAATTCAATAAGCAGAAACAAAGTAAAACCCCATATACGAGCAACGGTTTATAGAATTTTAGTTATTTATTTTCTAATAAGCGGCATTTGTTTTTTACTTCTGCTAACAAAAATGAACATTTTCTATTCTCTCTGTTATACTTTTTCCTGTGTTTCAACGGGAGGATTCATATTTAATATCGGCGGAATAGGAGTCTTTCCTTATCAGATACATATTATAATAATGATTATGATGTTTATTTCGGGTATAAGTTACTTTCTGCTTTATTACTTCATTACCTCTAAACGCCGGCAGATATTCAAAGATGAACAGGTTAAGGTATATATTCTGATGATTTTAACGGCATCTCTGATACTTTCCGCATTCTTTTATTTCACCGATGTTAAATCCCTGACCTATAATTCTCATGAATTGCTGTCCGCATTACACAGAGGTTTCTTTTATGCCATCTCTGCCATTTCCACAACGGGCTATGGTTTGATAGGGTCGTCATTTTTTATGCCGTTGGGAGTCTTTATGAGTGCTTTTTTAGTGATTTTAATGTTTCCGGGCGGTTGTTCGTCGTCTTCGGCTACCGGATTAAAAATAATAAGGGTATCCTTACTTGCAAAATACAGCGTAACAGCATTGAAAAGAATGATCTCTCCACGTGCCATTCTATCTGTAAAGTTTAATAAGGTAGCAGTAAAGGACGAATCAATAAATATGGTGTTTGGTTTCTTTTTCCTGTATATACTCATATTTCTCTCAGGGGGTATATTGCTTTCAACGCAGGGAGTCAATTTTGCGGATGCTCTTAACCTTTCGGCGGCAAATCTCGGCAACATAGGCAGTCTTTCAACGGAAATCTCAACAGGCTTTGAGTATGGCTCTCTTAATGTCCTGTCAAAACTCATAATAATAACGTTAATGATAACAGGCAGATTGGAAATATATTCTTTTCTTGCCTTGTTCTCCCGTATAATATGGTCAAAAAGATAAAGAAAAATGATACACGGCAATCATACAAAACATCCTAAACTCAACAGCATCAAAAATATCATCTCGATGATGCTACGGCTGGAAGCCATACTTATGCTGGTAAGTACGGGTGTTGCGTTGGTGCTTGATTCTGGGGATGTTATTCCTCTGTTGGAAAGTACCGCAATAACTTTTGCTGTCGGTTTCATTTTGAGTTCCCGTACTCCCGAATTGACAATAGACAAAAAAGCGGGCTACATATCGGTTGCTCTTACATGGCTTATTATTCCTGTTTTCGGTTCATTGCCGTTTTTACTTGGCGGGTACATCCCTTCAATTACCGATGCGATATTTGAAACCGTATCGGGCTTTACAACAACGGGAGCAACAATACTTGACAATATTGAATCCCTGCCGAGAGGCATACTGTTTTGGAGAAGTATCATACAATGGATAGGAGGTATCGGTATTGTGGTTGTGGTTATTTCGCTTATTCAGATAGAAGGAGGCGGGGCTACTTCGCTCTTTGCCGCCGAAATAGTAGGTCCCGACAAGGACAAAATAACCCCAAGCACACGCAAAACAGGTTCAATACTTGTCCGTATCTATGTTCTGCTTACTTTAATTTGTGCTTTGGCGTATTGGGCGGGAGGCATGGGAATTTACGATGCGGTTTGCCACAGTTTCACTACTCTTTCTTCGGGTGGTTTTTCAACCAAAGATGCTTCGGCAGCGGCTTTTCCTCCGCTCATACAGTATTTGATGATACTTTTTATGCTGCCTGCGGGAACTAATTTTATCCTTATGTATTACGTATTCAAAGGAAAATTTTCCAAACTGCGACAGAGTGACGAATTCAAAACCTATATCATTATCATAATAACGTTTTCGCTACTCATTGCGGCTTTCATTTACAGTCCGCAGGCGGGTATGGAACGAACGTTAAGAGATGCATTTTTTCAGGTGATTAGTATTATGACTACCACGGGTTATACTACGGCAAATTATGGTTTTTGGGGGACGCCGTCGCTTATTCTTTTGTTTGTGTTGATGTTCGTTGGAGCGATGAGCGGCAGTACTTCGGGCGGCGTAAAGATAGTTCGTACCCTTGTGTTGTTTAAGAATGCCCGCTCCCTCCTCAAAAATACAATTCACAATCAGGCTCTTATGCCGATTAAACTCAACAAACACAATATTCCTAATACGATTATTTATAATGTTCTGGCTGTTTTTCTGCTGTATGTTGCTATTTTCGTGGTGGCTATATTGTCGTTATCGCTTTGCGGTCTGAGGATAGAAGAGGCTATGGAGGGTACTTTGAGTTGTTTGGGGTGTGTGGGACCGATATACGTTCAGAACGAGACTCTCTTCACTTTTGCTACTTTTCCCGATGCGGCTAAATGGATATTCGGTGCCTTGATGTATCTTGGCAGATTGGAGATTGTGTCTGTGTTTGTGGTGTTTCTGCCTGCTTTTTGGAAAAAATAAACAACCCTGAAAATCCTAATTTATGATAGCGGAATGGATGTCCGACCAGATACCTGCCTCCCCCTTGGTGTTTCGCCATCTGCAAGCGTACCAGACTCTTACGCCGACCATGTCTAAGGTGTAAATGAA
>JAISTG010000094.1 GCA_031272705.1 Bacteroidales bacterium
AGCACGAAGATTCGGCTTGATGTAATGAGAGATCATTTTCTTTTTGCACCGACAGGCGTTTGTCCAACGGAGATTAACCTGCAGAATACGGGTTTTCGTGTGTATGTTGCTAACATACAGACTTTTGAATTAACCATTTACAATCGTTATGGTCAGGTTGTATGGCAGACAAACGACCCTGAGGCAACGTGGGATTGCAGATACAAAGGCAGTTACGTGCCAACAGGCGAGTACATCTGGCGTGCAAAATACACTTATCAGGATTCGCCGAACGACAAACAGGAATCGGCAGGCACATTCTTTATTTATTTTTAGCAAATTCTCATTGTAAAATCCCCAAACGACCTTTCAATTTCACGAAACTTGATTCCGGAATCCTGAAACTTGATTACAGATTTCTATAATCAAATTCTAGCGTTCTGTAATTTGATTATAGAATTCTATAATCAAATTACAGAAATGCAAAATATAATTCCGCTAAATCAAATCAAACTATTGGATTACGGATTTAAGGTTTTTTTCGTACCTTTGCAGGTTGTAAAATCCCAAAATGATGGAAAATCAAAATGAAACAATAAAGCAAAAGATTGAAAAACTGATATATACACTCAATCAGTACAACTATGAATATTATGTGCTGGATAAGCCAACTGTTACTGACTTTGAGTTTGACCTTTTAATGAAAGAGTTGGAGCAAATGGAGAAGGAATATCCGCAATTCAAATCGCCGTCTTCGCCAACGCAGCGTGTGGGCGGTCAACCTTTGAGCGGTTTCAGTCAGGTTACTCATCGCTATCCTATGCTCTCATTAGCAAATACTTATAGTAAGGAAGAGATAATTGATTTTGTGCATCGGGCGGAGCAAATGCTGGGAAAAACAAATTTAGAGTGGGTTTGCGAGTTAAAATATGACGGTTTGGCGATAAGCCTTCTTTATCAAAATGGTGTATTACAGCAGGCTACAACACGTGGAAACGGCATCACGGGTGATGATGTAACACAAAACATCAGGACAATAAAATCTGTGCCTTTGCAATTAAGAAGAGAGGGGTATCCTGCTGAATTTGAGATACGTGGAGAAGTGATTTATCCTCATAAAGCCTTTGAAGAATTTAATAAAATACGCATTGCTAATGGTGAAGAGCCGTTTGCCAATCCCAGAAATGCGGCTTCGGGCAGTATGAAACTGCTTGACTCTCGTGAGGTTGCAAAGCGAAAATTGGAATGCTTCCTTTATTTTATTTTAAGCGAAGAAGGCAATACCGAACTGCCCTTAACACATTACGAAAGGTTACAAAAGGCTCGTCAATGGGGCTTTAACATACCTGAATTCATTGCAATAGCAAACGGAATTGAACAGATAATGGATTTTATTGAGTATTGGGACGTTGAGAGACACAATCTGCCGTTTGATATTGACGGAATAGTAATCAAACTCAACAATACAACGCTCTGGAATACACTTGGCACAACGGCGAAAAGCCCTCGCTGGGCTACGGCATTTAAGTTTAAGGCGGAGAGAGTTAGTTCCATATTGGAAGATATTGAATATAGTGTTGGCAGAACGGGAGTTATAACACCAGTTGCCTGTTTTGCTCCGGTATGGCTTGGAGGGACATGGGTCAAAAGGGCAACACTGCACAATGCAGAGCAGATGAAAAAACTTAATATCCACATTGGCGATGAGGTTTTCATAGAGAAAGGTGGCGAAATAATACCTAAAATTGTTGAAGTGAAGCATTTAGAAAGTAATACGGGTAAAGAATTTGAGTTTATTACGCATTGCCCTGTTTGTGGCAGTCTTTTGGTGAAGGAAAATGACAATGCAGGGCATTATTGTCCTAATTACAATCACTGCAAACCTCAAATACTTGGTCGTTTTCAGCATTTTATAAGTCGTAAAGCAATGAACATAGATTCGCTTGGAGGTGAGAAAATGTCATATCTTTTGGATAACAAATTAGTTTATGATTTTGCTGATTTGTATGCACTGACAGCCAAATCGTTAATAGGTATTGCTGCCATAGATGCAGAAAAGAAAGTAAGCATACGGGAAAAGGGTGCGGTTAATATCATAAATGCCTTGCAGGAATCAAAGTCAGTGCCTTTTGAACGTGTGCTGTATGCTTTGGGAATAAGGTTTGTAGGTGAGGTTGTGGCGAAAAAACTTGCCCGTCATTACAAAAACATTGACAGGTTAATGTTTGCCAAATATGAAGATTTGATACAGGTTGATGAAATAGGGGATACCATAGCCCAAAGTCTAATTGCCTATTTTTCAAATGCTGAAAACATAGAGCAGATAAGTAAATTACGACAGGCAGGGTTGCGTTTTGAGGTAGAGGAACGGGCTGTTGGTACGGCACTTGCAGGGAAAAGTTTTGTGGTTAGCGGAATCTTTGTCGGTTATAGCAGGGACGGCATCAAGAAAACCATAGAAGACAACGGTGGAAAGGTTGTAAGTAGTATTTCTGCTAAATTGGATTATCTCGTATGCGGAGAAAAAATCGGTACGGAAAAGAAACGTAAAGCCGAAAGCCTGAATATCAAAATGATAACTGAGGAAGAATTTAACGAATTACTGAAAAATACAGATTAAACATTGAAAACCATTGCCTTTCACACATTAGGTTGCAAGTTAAACTTCGCAGAAAGTTCCGATATGTTGAGAACATTTATCCGGAATGGTTTTACACAGGTTGATTTTCACCAAGTTGCTGACGTGTATGTTGTTAATACCTGTTCTGTTACGCAGGTTGCGGAAAAGAAATGTCGTAATGCCATTCGTCAGGCTGTGAAACTGAATCCTAATGCCGTAATTGCTGTTATTGGTTGCTTTGCTCAACTTCGCCCGACAGATATTGAAGCCATTGAAGGCGTAGATATAATTCTTGGAAACGATAAAAAACATCTCCTTTATGAATCTGTAACTGCCGCCGACTCCATTTCAAACACTCCAAATAACAACATAATTGCCGCTTCCTCCGATGACAGAACACGTTGTTTCCTTAAAATTCAGGATGGTTGCGATTATTTTTGCTCATACTGCACCATACCTTTCGCAAGAGGCAGAAGCCGTTCGGCAAACATTGACAGCGTAATAGCAGAAGCAAACAGAATAGCCGCCGAAGGGAAAAAAGAAATCATTCTAACAGGCATTAACATAGGTACATTCGGTAAAAATAGCGGGGAAACATTCTTTGGACTTATGCAAAGACTCGAAAAAGATACTTCTATTGAGCGGTATCGTATTTCTAGTATTGAACCGAATTTATTAACAGAAGAAATGATTGATTTTGTTGCTAATTCACGGGTGTTTTTACCTCATTTTCATATACCGTTACAGGCAGGTACGGATACAATCTTAAAGTCTATGAGACGCAAATACGATACGGCTCTATTCGCAAATCGGCTGGATAAAATATACTCTCGAATGCCTGATGCCTTCGTTGCAGCCGACGTGATAACCGGCTTTCCGGGCGAAACAGACAACGAATTCAATGCAGCCAAAGATTTTATTTACAGTCTTAAAAACCTGTCGGCATTACACGTCTTCACGTATTCCGAACGCCCAAACACGTTATCGGTAAGCCTTCCCGACAAAGTGCCGTATAATATCCGAAAACGCAGAAGTTTAGACCTGCAGGAAATATCCCAAAACAAGAAACATGCATTCTATAACAGAAATATCGGAAGCAAACGCAAAGTCCTGTGGGAAGACACTAACATCGGCGGATATATTTACGGATTTACGGATAACTACATTAGAGTTCGCAAGGAATATAACGAACATTCCGTAAATCGAATCGAAGAATTTTTAGTTGAAAATACATCTTTAATCCTTTGAAGCAGGTTGTCGGTAGTCTATTTTCAAAAAATTATATTACTTTTGCAAATAAAATAAAACCAAACATTATGAATTATCAATCCCATCCAACCGCAATAATAGACAATAACTGTCAAATAGGCAGCGGAACAAAAATCTGGCATTTCTCTCACATTATGAGCGGGTGCATTATTGGTGAAAATTGCAACATAGGGCAGAATGTTGTCATTTCTCCTGATGTTGTGCTTGGTCGCAACGTAAAGATACAGAACAATGTATCGGTTTATACGGGCGTTATCTGTGAGGATGATGTTTTCCTCGGACCTTCCTGTGTCTTCACAAACGTAATTAACCCCCGCTCGGCTGTGAATAGAAAGAGTCAATATGCTGAAACTGTGGTTGGAAAAGGTGCATCTATCGGTGCGAATGCTACGGTTGTCTGCGGGCATAATATAGGCAAATATGCGTTAATTGGAGCGGGTGCTGTAGTTACGAAGGATGTCCCTGATTATGCGCTGGTTGTCGGCAATCCTGCGAGGCAAATCGGCTGGGTAAGCGAGTGGGGACACCGATTGCATTTTGACATGGATACGTCTCTTGCCGTCTGTCCCGAAACCAAACAGGAATACGTTCTGTCGGAGGGAAAGGTTTATAGATGTAACTAAAACTACTACGAGTTTTCCGCAGAACAACGGAAGTTTGAAAGTAGTTTGCCATAGTTTGAGAAAAGACTCTTTTTAATCCGTAACTATTAATTGAAAATTTATTTGTATCTTTGCACTTCGTAAAAACATATTTTGGTAATGGAAAATGAGAAAACAAATACTGAGTTAAATCTTTTAGAAATCAATGACCTTCACGAAGAAACCGATATAAAACGCAGGAATTATGAGCCATCGGACTTTATATCTCGCGGATGCTGCAAATGTCCCGAGGCATATTATCCGGTATCCAAGCAGGAAACCAATCGTTGCTGCAAACTTAACGTTCATAGCTGGATAAGTAAAATAAATATTCCTTTCCATGAAGAAAGTTTTGATATAGTTGAAGTAAGATTTAAGAACTCTCACAAGGATTTCTATCGCATAGCCGAACGTATTGAGATAACGGAAGGAGATGTTGTTGCGGTTGAAGGAACACCCGGGCATGATATAGGAATAGTCAGTTTATGCGGAGAATTGTGCCGTATTCAAATGCGAAAAAAGCGTGTGTCACCCGACAATCCCAATATAAAGAGACTTTACCGCCGTGCAAAACCTGCCGATATTGAGAAATGGGCAGCAACAATTAAGAAGGAGAATAAAACTCTTGCGGAAACTCGCAAACTTGCCGATATATATAAATTGGATATGAAGGTAAATGACATAGAATATCAGGGAGATGATACGAAGGCTATTTTCTATTACACGGCTGATGACAGAGTTGATTTTCGCCAACTGATAAAGGCATTAGCAGAAGTTTTCCGTGTAAAAGTAGAAATGAAACAGATAGGAGCAAGGCAGGAAGCCAGCAAATTAGGCGGTATAGGTACTTGCGGACGAGAGTTGTGTTGTTGTAGTTGGATGAATAATTTCCATTCCGTTAATACGGCTATTGCCCGTACTCAGCAAATAATAGCCAATCCGCAGAAACTTACTGGACAATGCGGAAAATTGAAATGCTGTTTGAATTATGAGTATGATGTGTATGCCGAAGCCATAAAGGAATTTCCTAAAGACAGCATCCCTTTAATTACGGAAAAAGGCAAAGCATTTCATGCCAAAACAGATGTATTTCGTAAATTGATGTGGTATTCTTATACAGATACTCAAAAGATGATACCATTGACATTGAAGGATGTAAAATATATTATTTCTGAGAACAATAATAACCGTAAGGTTGCAGATTTGGAAAGTTTTGAAGTTAAAACCGACAAGCAACAAAAAATAAACGAAGGAGAGTAGAATGAAACCATATTTAATACTTGTCTTTTTTGCATTTATGACTCTTACTGCATGTAACAGAAACGTATTATTTGACAGCAATGAGAGCGTTAATGAAAAGGGCTGGTCAATGTATGAAAAAATTATCTTTGAATTGGATATAAAGGATACCGTAAGCAAATATAATTTTGCATTAAACCTGCGTCATACAACAGATTATCAACATCCAAACATAGTTTTTTTCATCACAACTATCTATCCCGACCATTCCGTAACACAAAAAGACACAATAGAATGTTATCTTGCTACTCCGGACGGAAACTGGATTGGCAAGGGGAACGGCAAAATAAAAGATAATCGGTTCTGGTTTGCAAGGAGCGTACGGTTTCCTCAAATCGGCAGATACACATTTGAAATAGAGCAGGCTACACGGGATACGAATCTTACAGGAGTCAGTGATATAGGGTTACATATTGAAAAGCCTAACACAACAAAATGAAGTGGTTATCTTTTGCATCAATAATTTTGCTTTATGTAGCGGTTCATTGCTATATTTTTTACAGAATATGGACTTTATTACCGAACAATCTGTTCGTTAAAATACCGTATTGCATTGTATTTGTACTGCTTTTCATCTTGCTTTTTATAGGCATGTCGCCGATTAGCGACCGTTTAATGTCCGTAAAACTTGTATCGGTAATACAAAACATCAGTACGACTTGGCTTTTTACCCTTTTGTATGTTACACCCGTGCTTCTGTTTATAGATATATTGCGATTACTTAACAGATTTCTGCATTTCTTTCCGCATTGCATAATTTCTAACCCGCATAAGACGGGTTTGATTGTGTTATTGATAATTATTGTGTCGTTGATTGTTGTATTTTCCTTTGGTTATGTGAAATTTAACCACCCGGTTATCGTAAATATTCATCTTAAAACCTCGAAACATATCGCTAATCCACCGAAAATAGTTGTTGCTTCCGACCTTCACGCAGGTTATACCATAGGAAAAAAGAGGACACAGGAATTTGTAAGTCTTATCAATGCTCAAAAACCTGATATTGTTTTGCTTTGCGGTGATATTTTTGACCGTTCCACCCGATCCATAGAGAAAAATAATATAACGGATATTTTAAAACAGATAAATGCTCCGCTGGGTGTGTATGCTGTTATCGGAAATCACGAATATTATGGCAACTTACAGCGTGCCATTGAATTATTACGGGAAGCCAACATTACGCTTTTGCAAGATAGTGTAGCACAAGTGGATGATTTTTACATCATTGGACGGGATGACAGAAGCAATCCCAAACGCAAAAAATTGCAATCCCTTGTGGCAAATTTAGACTCCAACAAATTACAGATACTTCTTGACCATCAGCCAATAAACCTTGCGGAAGCAGAAGCAGCAAAGATTGATTTTCAGTTCAGCGGACATACTCACGATGGGCAGATATTTCCAGCCAATCTCATAATTAGAAGTATGTATGAGCAACCTCACGGCTATCTTCGCAAAGGCGGGACACAGTATTTTGTTACTTCCGGGCTTGGACTTTGGGGAGCGCCATACCGTATTGGCACTCAGTCGGAACTGATTGTAGTAACGCTGTAGTACTTTGCTTTTATATGGTGTCATAATTTTTTGGGGGTAAACAAATTTTTTACACAGATTTTAGAAATCAAAAAACTTTTTGTATTTTGGGTGCCGATATGAAACGATTTAAAAGAACAATATCAGAAACAAAAGATACAGGTGCATCAAACAAAAGCACCGGTGTCCGTGGTTTAGAACGGGCTGTTGTTTTATTGTCCATTAAACCGAAAATCAATAATCAAATTACAGTAGATTAGAACTTAATTTGGGTGAAATAAAATTGCATATTTTTTGCTTCTTACATAATTTTTTTTCATTTTTGTTGTGTATGTGAAAATTTATTTTTACTTTTGTCGCCGTCAAATCGCATAAAAAAAACACAGCCATGCAACGAATAAAGACTGTAAAAGACTTTTTAAAGATGTACATAGATGGTTTTAAGTCAATGACTTGGGGTAAGACTCTATGGGTAATAATTCTTGTGAAGCTCTTTATTATGTTTGCCATTCTTAAAGTGTTTTTCTTCCCAAATTTTCTTAACTCCCACTTCGACACAGACAGCCAAAAAAGCGATTTTGTGAAACAGCAATTAATTAAAAGTAATATAAACCAAAACAATTAGTAAAAATGAATGCAGATGTAACCTTAATTGATTGGTCGAGAGCGCAATTTGCTCTTACCGCAATGTATCATTGGCTGTTTGTTCCGCTGACACTGGGTCTTGGAGTCATAATGGCTATAATGGAAAGTATTTATTACAAAACAGGAAAGGAAAAGTGGAAACGTACGGCAAAGTTCTGGATGAAACTTTTCGGTATTAACTTCGCTATTGGGGTAGCTACGGGAATTATTTTGGAGTTTGAATTCGGCACAAACTGGTCTAACTACAGTTGGTTTGTGGGAGACATTTTCGGAGCGCCGCTTGCCATTGAAGGAATTATTGCTTTCTTTATGGAAGCGACCTTTATAGCAGTGATGTACTTTGGTTGGAACAAGGTAAGTAAAGGGTTCCACCTGTCATCTACGTGGTTAGTGGTCATAGGAGCAACCATTTCCGCTCTTTGGATTTTAGTTGCCAATGCCTGGATGCAGAATCCTGTCGGTATGACTTTCAATCCCGATACTGTTCGCAACGAAATGACAGACTTCTGGGCGTTAATATCACCTTTTGCAGTAGATAAATTTTGTCATACGGTCATCTCATCGTGGCTTGTGGGGTCTGCATTTGTTGTAGGCGTATCTGCGTATTTTCTTTTGAAGAAGCGAGAAACCGAATTTGCTCTTGACAGCATAAGAATTGCGGTAATAACAGGCACGTTAGGCATTGTGTTATCTGTAATTACGGGAGACAGCAGCGGACACCTCATTGCACAAAAACAACCTATGAAACTGGCTGCAATGGAAGGACTTTATGACGGGTCAAAAGGAGCAGGGCTTACAGCAATAGGTATTCTTAATCCTGCCAAAGAGCCTAATGATGATAATGAAGCCTTTCTTTTGGATATTAAAATTCCAAAAATGCTTTCGTTTTTGGCTAACAGAGATTTTGAATCGTTTGTTCCGGGAGTCAATGATCTCATAAACGGATATACGAAAAATGACGGTACAATAGAATTATCTACTCAGGAAAAAATGAACAGAGGAAAACTTGCCATTACAGCCCTGTCTGACTATTCAAAAGCAAAGGAAGCAAAAGATGAAACGGCATTAGTTGATGCCCAAAAACGACTTGATGATAATTTTCCTTACTTTGGTTATGGTTATTTTGACTCTCCTGAAGATGCAGTGCCTAATGTACCGCTAACTTTTTATGCTTTCCGTATAATGGTTTGCCTTGCAGGGTATTTCTTTGTTTTATTTATATTCGTGTGGATTGTGAATCATAGACGTAAATTTGAAAAGATGACGTGGCTTCAATGGGTTTGTCTCCTGTCAATACCATTAGCATACATTACTTCTCAGGCAGGCTGGATTGTTGCGGAAGTTGGGCGTCAGCCTTGGGCAATTCAGGATATCCTTCCTGTGCAGGCGGCAGTTTCCGACATAAGTGCATCCTCGGTTAAAACTACTTTCATAATTTTTGCTGTGCTTTTGACGGCTTTGTTCATTGCTGAGGTAAGCATTATGGTTAAACAGATAAAGTTAGGACCTGCAGTGGAAGATGAATTACATAAATAAATAACCATTATAATTAACAAATAAAAAAAAACGAATACATTATGGATTACACATTTTTTCAACATTATTGGTGGTTTTTAGTATCACTGTTAGGTGCATTGTTAGTTTTCCTTCTCTTTGTACAGGGAGGGCAATCACTTATTTACTCTTTGGGCAAGAAGGAAACGGAATTACGTTTGCTGCTTGATTCTCTTGGAAAGAAATGGGAATTGACCTTTACCACATTAGTTACTTTTGGTGGGGCTTTTTTCGCATCGTTTCCGTTATTTTATTCCACATCTTTTGGTGGGGCATATTGGGTTTGGATACTTCTTTTGCTGACTTTTGTCATTCAGGCTGTATCTTTTGAATACATATTCAAACAGGGAAACCTTTATGGACAAAAAACCTTCAAAACATTTCTGTTTCTCAACGGTTTGCTTTCGCCGATATTGATTGGTGCAGCCGTTTCAACCTTCTTTTATGGAGCAGAATTTGTTGTGGAGAAAGGAAACCTGACTTCCGGCTTAAAACCAATCATTTCCTCCTGGACTACTCAATGGCACGGGTTGGAAGCAGTTTGGGGAAGTACCGACTCATTTCATTTGAATAATGTGGTGCTTGGCTTGGCTGTCTTTTTTCTTGCTCGCTGCCTTGCCTGCCTTTATTTCATCAACAACATTGACAATGCGGAAATTTCAAACAAATCACGCAAACAATTACTCATTAACGCTATTGGATTTTTAATTACCTTCCTTTATTATCTTGTCAGGTTGTTGTTTAAGGACGGCTGGCGAGAAGATTCCATAACGGGCATAATATCCGTTAAATCGTGTGTATATTGGGAAAACTTTATGCAAATGCCTGTGGTTACTGCCATCTTTTTAATTGGAGTTGTATTGGTGCTTTATGGTTTTATACGCACATATTTCTGCACGGGCTTTAAGAAAGGCATCTGGTATTCGGGCATTGGTTCTGTGCTTGCGGTACTTGCATTGTTGCTTATTGCGGGCTGGAACGGCACGGCGTATTACCCTTCTCTCGCAGATACACAATCGTCTTTAACGCTTACAAACAGCAGTTCCAGTCCTGTAACTTTGAAAGCAATGAGTATTGTTTCGCTGTTTATACCTTTTGTTTTGGCTTATATCTGGTATGTTTGGCGAAAAATGGACAAAAAGAGTTAGCCTCAGCGCGTTTTCTGCCGTGCGGTACGAGCCGCTGCGTGTCACACTTACGAATTAGGCTGACGCAAACAAACTTTTTTTCAAAATAATTTGGTGGTATTAGTATTAGTTGTACTTTTGCAGCCGAGTTTATTAAAAAAATATGACTGAAATTATAAGAAAAACAAAAAGAAAACAAAAATTCTTTGCAAAATACAGGGTTTTGGGATACGTATCCCAAACTTTGCGAGCATGCTCTGAAAATCTCCGAGCATGCTCGCAAAATCTCCGAGCATGCTTGCAAAACTTCCGAGCATGCTTTGAAAATTTCCGAGCATGCTCGCAAAATCTCCGAGCATGCTTGCAAAACTTCCGAGCATGCTCGCAAATTTTCGGAGCATGCTTGCAAAACTTCCAAGCATGCTCCGAGAATTTAAATTGGGGGTATGCTCCGACGGATGTACCACAAAATCAAGTAAATATAAATAATAAAAGGTGCAAGACAATTTAAGAGTTTGAAAAGGTATTATTTTCCTCTTAAATTATCTTGAACCTAAATCTTTATATAACAATACAAAAGCCCGTTTATTTTTGAACGGGCTTTTTTTGTGTTTTGTAAAAATTTATTTGTAGTTTCGTTGCTGAACTTTAATAAATTCGTAATTCAAATCCTCTCTGTGCATCTCGGGTTCAGCGTCCTCGCCCTTATATTCCCAAGCGGCAACGAACATAAAGTTGTTATCATCACGCTTGGCTTCGCCTTCCTCCGTTTGATGTTCTTCACGGAAATGACCGCCGCAGGATTCCTCCCTCTGCAAAGCGTCTTTTGCCATAAGCAATGCCAATTCCACGTGGTCGGAAAAGCGTAAAGCCTTTTCTAATTCAGGATTTAAGGATGTTCTGTCGCCTGTTATGCGTACATCTTGCCAAAATTCGTTTTTCAAGTTCGTAAGCATAGGTATCGCCTGCTGTAATCCCTCTTTGTTTCTGCCCATTCCAACTTTTTCCCACATTATTTTGCCGAGTGCTTTTTGAAATGTATCAACGCTTTTAGTTCCTTTTACGGCAAACAAACGCTCTAT